>NZ_JBHIPB010000002.1:0-332869 GCF_042195825.1 Bartonella sp. AP40SXNS | reverse complement strand
ATTCAAGATAAACAGATTTGAAATGAGACAATCTTACGATATTCGGGATTCTCATTCAATATGAACAACGATTAATTGTCATTAAAATCAATATATTATATGATATTACACAAAGTAACTTTGAGAATAGAGATAATTTTTTTGCCTTTTAAAGGGGGGTATAAGCTTACCTATAAGAAAGAAGAGAAAGGCTTTGGTGAAGAGCCATTGATGTCTCAATTTGTGCTGCATTTTATAAGGTTTAGGTTTGAAAGTTTATCTCTGAACAGTAGCAAAAAAGAGAA
Organism: Bartonella sp. AP40SXNS; assembly: GCF_042195825.1. NCBI lineage: Bacteria > Pseudomonadati > Pseudomonadota > Alphaproteobacteria > Hyphomicrobiales > Bartonellaceae > Bartonella > Bartonella sp. AP40SXNS. Next base: position 332,585 of record NZ_JBHIPB010000002.1, on the reverse strand, counting down.
ACGTTTTTTAAAGAATAAAAAGTTTTTACACGGTATGCATCAATATAAATGTGTATGGTTATTAATGGATTTTTATGCTGAAGTTTCTTATAGAAGAGAGCAGTATTATTTGGATAATATGCTCTCTTTGATTGGTAATCTTTTGTGTTAAAAGATATAGGTGAGGTGCGATGGATCATTTTTATGTTGTGGAGAAGGATTGATGAGTTTTTTTCGTTGTATTGGCCGTTCTGCCTTATTTATGTTGGATCCAGAGCAAGCACACGGTTTAGCGATTCTCGGGCTGAAAAGTGGATTAAATGGCTGTCAAAAGGTTATCGATAAACGTTTGTGTGTAACTGTTGCTGGGCTTGAGTTTGAAAATTTTATTGGTCTTGCAGCGGGGTTTGATAAAAATGCAGAGGTTGTGGATGGTGTTTTTCGTTTAGGATTTGGTTTTACAGAAATTGGGACAGTGACACCAAAGCCTCAGATTGGAAATTCTAAACCACGACTCTTTCGTTTAAAAGAAGATGAAGCAATTATTAATAGAATGGGTTTTAATAATGATGGACATCAAGTTGTTTACAACAGATTGCGCGCGTGTAAAAAAACTGGTGTTGTAGGCGTTAACATTGGAGCCAATAAGGATACGGTTAATAAGATTGGTGATTATACTGTTGGTATTGCTCATTTTTATGATGTTGCTGATTATTTTACGGTTAATATTTCTTCTCCTAATACACCAGGCTTACGTGATTTACAGGCCCGTGACAGTTTGCATCTTTTGTTGAGTGCAATTTCGCAAGTGCGAAATGAGCAAGAGAAAAAGCATGGATTCTCCATTCCCATTTTTTTAAAAATTGCTCCTGATTTATCAGAGAAAGAATTAGATGATGTTGCTGAAGAAATAAAGCTTTCTAATTTTAATGGGCTGATTGTTTCTAACACAACTCTTTCACGCCAGGGGCTTAGCAATAGTCACCTCAGCAATGAAGAGGGAGGGCTTTCTGGACGTCCACTTTTTGAACGTTCTACTATTGTGCTTGCAAAAATGCGTCAAAAGTTAGGGAAGGAGATTGCAATTATCGGTGTTGGCGGTGTAAAGGACGCACAAACTGCTTTGGAAAAAGTAAAAGCTGGTGCAGATTTGATTCAATTATACAGTGGGATGGTTTATGAAGGTCCAGATCTTGTCATAACTATTCTGCAAGAGATTTTGCAGATGATGCAACAAGATGGAGTTGATAATATAAAAAGCTATCGTGATCATAGTCTTGAGCATTGGGCAAAATTTCCTTTGTAAAAAACGCTTTTTTCTTCACAAAAAATTGCGAGATTTTTTTAAAGGGGCTTGCAAACTTTGTTGATTTTCCTTATGTCACATAAGCAAAGGATAAATGTTTACAAAATCGTGAACAGTTATGATACATTTTCTTTTTATGCGGTTGTAGCTCAGTTGGTTAGAGCGCTGGTTTGTGGCACCAGAGGTCGTAGGTTCAAATCCCACCAACCGTACCAAAAAATTTTATTGGAAATACTGAAAATGGATGTGCAAGATGAACAAACGCTTGCTAAGAGTATTGTATCACCGACTATAACTGCTTGGGGGTGTAATGTTGTACAAAAAACGCATGGCATTCCAAAAAAAACAATAAGGCGCATTGCGCTTCTCTTCTTACCTTAATGCGTTTTCATTATGCATCTTTTACACAAGACTTGCGATGGAAAGATTTTACGGAACAAATCAATTGTTTTGTTTAAAAGATCCGAGCTTCATACACTTTTCAATATGGAAGGGTATTCACAATGTTTGTTGTGATGAAGCAATTGCTATCTCTTGGCATGCCACTGGCTGTTGGGTTTATCTCTCAGATGATGATTTCCTTCACAGAAGCAGCGCTTGTAGCGCATTTAGGCGTGCAAGCCTTGAGTGGTACAATGTTAGCTCTGAGTATATTTAGTTTTGTTATGTTGTTTGGGCTAGGTATTATTACCGCGGTTGCACCAAAACTTGCGGAAAGTTTTCGTAGACAAGATAGATATGCATTAAAGGCATGGTTTGATCAAGGAATAGGGCTTTCCCTTTTGATTGGAACGGTGAGTGCGATCATTTTACTCAACACGAGGAATATTTTGTGTTTTCTCGGCCAAGATGGGACAATTGCCAATATAGCGCAGGAATATAATAGTGGTGCTGCTATAGGAGTGGTGTTTTTTTATCTTTATGTGAATAGCCGGGGATTGCTGTCAGCAATTGGTAATCCACAGCCTTTAACCTGGGTTATGCTTGCAGCTATCATCGTGAATTTTTTTATCTCTTGGCCGCTTATTTTTGGTATAGGTTCTGCGAGCGGATTAGGTGTCTTTGGTGCTGGAGTTGCGAGCAGTTTGATCCGTATTTTAATTGTTATCGCTGCGGCAATAATTTTGTCCCGCAATTCTGCTTTTCATTCTTTTCGCTTTAATTATTTGAGACCAAAGTTAGAGATTTCACGAATAATAAAATTGCTGCGAGTAGGGCTACCCATTGGTATACGTATTCTTATTGCGGAAGGCTTTCCTTCGGTCATTGCATTTATGATTACGGCTTATGGGGTCGAATCTTTGGCTGCACATACGATAGGGATGCGTCTCGATATGCTTATTTCTGTGGTGGCTTTGGGGATTTCCAGCGCAGCCGCGACAATAGCAGCGTGGTATAGAGCAGATAGGAATAATATGGCTCTAAAACAGTTGCGTATGAGTGTCACAGTTTTTGCTGTAGCTTATGTCTTATTTTTATCAGGGATTGTTTATCTCTCTTATGAATTTATCCTTACAACCATCTTTAATATTTCTTCAGAACGCGTTATTGTTTTCTCTTGGAAGTTGCTTCCGTTCATCTTATTGTCTTTTTCTTTTGGCACTTTAGGAGCTATGCTCAATGGCATACTTGTGGGTTTGCTTGATACGTTTTGGTCAACAATTGTTGTAGCAATAAGTTATTGGGGGTTAGGCCTATTTGGGGGAGCGCTAATGGCGCATTTTTTTGAATATGGCTTTATTGGCTATTGGTTTGGCATGATTGGTGCAAGCTTAATCGTTTCTATCTTTAATTATATGCGCGTGGGTTATTTAATAAAATGCAATCCTATGTTTGGGGCAGAGTGAGTGTTATAAAAGCGCTTGTAAAGCACTAGCTGTGAAGGCTTAGCTACTCATCGTCCATAGAGGCTGTTTTACTTCTATGGAGATAACAATATAGGTTACAAAACTTGCTTAATATTGAAAAGAAGTGTCTTTGATTGTAGTCTCAATATTATTTGTTGAGTTTTTAAAATAATATGGGTTTATTAAAATCATTCGGCTACAATTTAAGAGTAAGTTCGGTAGATTGGAAGAGTTTAATACCTTAAAAAATGACGAGAAAAAACGTGCTTATATTCATACGCCGTTGAGGAGTCATTTAAAAAAGTTATTGTTTTTATAAGTTATTACCATTGCGATGCTAAAGTGTATACATTTGTCAAAACAATCGCAGACGCTGACGATGTTATTCTTGCAAGCCCTGTTTATCACAGGTCTTATTCAGAGACTTTGAAGAACGCTTTTGATAATTTAGATTGTGATGCTTTTTGGGCTCTCATGGCAGTACAGCAAAAAATGCGCTACTGTCATGTAAATATTTGGTACCAGTTGTGCATACGCTTTATAGACAAGCTCTGCAATATCAAGTTGCTTCAGCTAAAGATGGTTTTGCGTTTGAGAATGAAAACCGTACATGGAGACTTAGCAGCGTAAATGTACGGGCTCGCTGCGCACATCTTGTTGATGAAATATATATTTTTAAACAATAAGGGTGGAGGATATGATCAAAAATGATAGGAAATACCGTTATTTAGTCGTTGGTGGTGCAGGACTGTTGGCTTCCGTGTGCCGGTCATTAGGGCTAAATAACGTGATTATTGCAGCGCGTTTTCGTTCTCATCAATCCAAAATCGAGTTATTTCAGATAAGGGCTAAATGTGTATCTTGGAGATTATTATAAGCCATAGGCACAATTTTTAAAAGGGGTACCACTATGGACGTGCTTGAAATATTGCATATTATGGGGGAATTCGCCTGCACATGCATTTTCGTGTAGGTTGAGATTGAGCGGTTGGCCTTCTTACCGAAGCCTCTGCGTATTGTTCATGTTTTTGGTTCTAATGCAGAGGATAAAATAATCTCTGGATGTGCGCATCACAATAAGATTGATTCCACATCTGTAAAATTAGGTCAGAAAAGGCGATCATATGGCCGGCGGTGGTCAATGAGAAAAGTCTTTATGATCATGTGATTTGTGAGAGCCGTATTGAGAAAGAGTTTGCGCAAAATCTCGATAACGACTCTAATGTAAGATTGTTTTTTAAACTGCAAAGAAGTTTTAAAATAGCTACTCCCATTGGCTCTTACACGCCTGATTGGGTGGTTTTTTTTAGAGCGGGATGGCGAACAAAAGCTTTACTTTGTGCTGGAAACAAAAGGAACGAATAGCGAGTTTGATTTGCGCCTTAAAGAAATGCTGAAGATTAAATGCGGCAAGGCGCATTTTACCGCTCTTGAGACTGGTGTGGTGTTTAACGAGGCACCGGTGATGAGTTGGCGCGATTCTAAGCGGGGGATGGTAGTAGAGAGAGTAGGGGGGCTGTGGTAGGAGTGGGCGGTACGAATGACGCTGTCTTTAGTTGCGTACCGACAAGCTAATTTTGTGCTTTGCGAAATTCGCCAAGGCTTTTGGACGTACTGCGTTTACCGCGTAATAAAATCTTATGAATATCATGCAGAAGGCGCGCGCAGAAGGGGGTGATTACGTGACTAGCTTCCCAATGCCGTAATTAAGTACAGCCACATAATGAGATAGCTCTTCAATATCATTAGTCACACTGATACTTTTTCTTTATTTTCAAACAATAATAGGTCAGATGGTAACGGTTATGTCCTTTCTATCTGAGAAAAGAGTAGCACCGCTTGCGTATATGCACGAGTAAAAGTCAATCAACATTGGTCTGAGGTAAAACCGCCAATTATTTCTAATACACCTAAGGATTTCATAGCTTGCTCTAACGGTTTATATAAAGCCGCCCTTTTAAAAGGTGGATTGGGTGGAAAATTTATTGGGATATAGGCTTTATGAATCTCTCGAACTAAGCTTTCTACTATGCAGGTCCTAAGGCGTGATTGCATATATGGTCGCATCTGTTGCTGCGTTGTGTAGGCAAAGATCCTAAACTAGGAAAGGAGGGCTGCTCTTTTGATTACAAAGGAAGAATACGGCGCGTAAGTGCAGCAAAATGTATTTTGAGGAGCAGTAAAGGGGTGAGGCATTTGATGTCCAGCGGGTGACGGATTAACTGGAGTATAAGTGGGCATTGCTAGGGCGGAGTTTTTAGTTAAGAATTGCGCTCTGTGCGCTATAAGCTCTCTGCATCCTTCATATAGGCGTTGGACCATCGCCCAATGCAACGTAAAGGGGCTGTTTTGTCTTTAGCGTTTGTTTGGCTGCTTCTATAGTGCCGCTGGCTCTATCAGCCACTATGGTGATAATTTTCTCGTCCAAAGAACAGATCAATCGATTGCGTAATAGGGTATGTGTGCCTTTTTGACCGTGTCTTTTTTTTAAAAAGCAGCTGTTACCTCGTGGCAGGATTGGGTGTGTTTATATGATCAGCCTGCCAAAGAAATGGAAGCGTTATCGCGATAGCCACCAATAGGAGCCCAGCGATAAAGGTGGCAGCAAACTGCAATGATATAAAAGAACCAAGGACGCCGACCAAAAAGCTTCCGACCGGCGTTCCAGCATAGCCTATCACCCGAAAAGCAGAATTAGCTCGCCCGAGAAGTTGCTTTGGTGTGAGGCGCTGCCTGAAGGCGGTAACACCAATAAACCATAAGCTTGCTCCAATGCCAGCGATAAAGGTGACGCCCCATACGACGACAGCACTTTTTGAAAAGGCTGGAATCAGCAGTAAGACAACCGTTCCTAAACCGTCAGTGAGAACAGCTAGGCGCACCGGTGCATAGCGTATACGCGGCGCAAATAGGGCACCTGCCATTGTTCCAAGTGCGTAGGCTGCAAACATCACGCCATATTGGCTGCTATGTAGGCCCAGATACCGACTGTCGGTAACGAAGAAGATGAATGAGGTTAGGAATGCTCCAAATACCACCGATAGAAAGAATGTGAGTAATGTAAGGGAGGTAAGATGCCAATTTGAAAAAATGAAACGAAAGCCGGCAATGATATAACGGAAAGTGATGTTTTCTTTATCAGGTGTTGGCGATGTCGGAACAGCATGGCGAGCGGTAAAAATCAATGCGATAAAAAGCACGATTAACAGGCCGAGAAATAGCAGTGTGCTATGCGCTAAAATGCTGCTTGTTATGACAGGGGCAAGAAAATAGGAGACCCCGAAATCTAAAAACAAGACAATAGAGTAGAAGGTCATCAATCGCTCTCCCTCCATGATAAGTGGTGGAATCGTCATTATATAAGCTTCGGCAGAAACGACGATGAATCCAGCAATGGTTGCATAGAAGAAAATTTGTTCGGCTGGAGTAATCTGTATCATGAGCAGTATGAACAGGACAATATGCAGTAGCGTGAAGATGAGGAGAGCTGAGGTGGCAAGTTTTATTTTGTCGCAGCGATCAAGTAAAACGCCTGCAAGGATGCCGAAAATTGGCCACGCTAATGAGAAGAGACCTTGCGCCCAACTTACTCCGACTACGCCATATCCAGATTGTCTTGCTAATAGCGGGATGGCAGTGCGCAAAGCACCGCTGAGTAAGGCGAGCAGACTAACGGTTAGGCAAAAATAGCGTATGTTCTTGTTGGAAAAAAGCGTGAACATTCTGTTCTCCTTAAGATGCCACACAGGTTTCCACTGTTCCATCAAGTACGGCGGTTGTATTCAGCATGTTTGCGACATAGCCGTCCAAGATATTCCTATCTGCCTGAGGTAGAAGAAAATACATAAGGTTGGAATACCATTGCCAACCACGCTGAGTCAGCTGGAGATCGTTATCACTTTCTGCGATGAGACCTGCACCTATGAGCTGTTGTAGGTTATTGTAAACGAAAGAGGGGAGTGCGGTCCAGTCAATTCTTTCTTTTTGGGCATAACCGTTATAAGGTAGCCTCATACACAAAGCCTTGGAGGCTTGTTGCTCTGCTGATACCCAATTGTAGTATACTTTGGATTTGCCTTTAAGTTGTATGTTGGTAATGTATCCGCTTCGACTGGGATTGGCTCGTGTGACGAGTGAGCCGAGAATCGACAGTGCTGACGCTCCGAATCCAACCACATAATCGTCATGATAACCATGCAAATATTTGTGATAGCGGAAATAATTAGCTGAACTCGTTTTAGCGAGCGTTAGAGGAGTGTTATTGGCAATTTTGATATAGGAATGTCCATTACACGGCGCATAGCCGCAGCTGCGCATAACGATGTCGCTAAATAAGCGAAGCATCTGTCGATGCTGTAGGCTGGACGGTTTAAGCCCTTTTTGTGCGTAAGACTTATGCAGTTGCGACGTGATAGCCAGATTGTTAATTGCATAGAGATTGATGGTTTCAGGGTGAAGCTCGCTGGCTTGCTTCAAATCGTATAATAGTTCTTCGGCTTGCTGGCTGTGTATGCCATATAGTAGGTCTAAACCGACATGTCCAATTATCTCTTGTGACCAAGCCACGGTATTGTTGATTTGTTCACGTGTTGAGGTGAGGTTAAACAATGATCGGAAACGCTCAATGAAACTCTGTATACCGAAGCTGATCCGGTTAACGCCGATCTCACGGGCAGCATAAAGTTTATCACGTGTGACGCTCTTCGGTTCGCTTTCCAGTGTAAATTCGGCTAAGGAAGAGAGCTCAAATTCGGCATGCAATACTTTTCCGATGTGTCGGATATTATCTGCGGACAAGAGCGACGGTGTGCCGCCCCCTATATAGATGCTGCGGATGGGCCCTTTAAGCGAGCGAATGAAATTTCCTTTGGCTCTGATCTCTGTGGTAAGCGCTGAAATATAAGATTCGATTTGCTTAACGTGCTTGTAGGCCCCTTTCTGAAAGGGACAGAAGGAACAGATGGTTTCACAAAAGGGAATATGCAAATAAAGAGAAATGGTACGCGCTTGTGGAATCTGCTTACTGTGCGCTAGTTTATTAAAGTCTAGGTAATTGTAAAATTCATTTGAAATAGTGCGAAATAGCGGATATGTGAAGTTGTAAATCGGCTTGGGTTGATTGAATTTCACAAAAGGATGATCCACGAGTTGCATAGCTTATCTCCCCCAATTTCTTAACTCGCACTATATTATTGACGGGCGATTGGTTATCCAATCGCTCGAGTGTATTACCAAAGACTTTCACGGAACATAATGAATCCTCCTTTTGTAGAAGTTATATGTATTATACATATAACTTCTTATATGAACAGGATAGCTTGTTTAAGAGGCAATGGAAAGATAAAAATATAAAAGAACTTTCTCTTGCAGTCTTATGGTCTGATATTGTAATTGGTACCCTGTTTTACGTGGTCGGGCTATGAATGCCTAGAGCGAGAAAAAGCAGGGTATTTTAATGGACGTGCGGGACATCATTGTTATGTTGCTGGGTCTTGGAATTTGCGTCTGGTTATGAAATATCATTAGCGCAAAAAGATGGTTTTAAAGGTAGAGATTTTAATATCTCTGTAAAACTTCGAGAAGAGATAGAATTATCTATTAGAAAACATATAAATGTCCAGTGTGATAATATTATCGAATGACATGACATCATCGCTCTTGCTCGCCATTTTGACATATTACCTAAAATCTCATTGAGATTGTGTCATGTACTGGCAAACGGGGATAGATCGCGTTTTGGTATGACTGCGACGAAGTTACGTGCTGCATTGTCTTTGCTAGAATCCAATAGGATTAGGCTTAATAGGGTGCATTTGCATGGGGGGCGTGTGCTCGGTCTGCACAGTATCACGAGATCATAAGTCAAAGTATGTGAAAGCAACTGATACAAAAAAGATTTTACGATGGTGGAAGATCGACGATGAAGGACGTTAGTTCAAAGAAAATTGATATTATTGTGTTTTCATATCCTGATTTTTGGGCTTTTGAGATATAAATAACACACCTCTTAGTGGGCTGGAGATTATCAAATGTTGAATCACGCATGGCGCAATTAGCAAAAAATCCTATCTATTGGATTTGGTATACTCTACTGGATTCTCAGCTCTAAATATTGTGTGCGAAGTGCAATGTCAAGCGGTGGGAATTGATATAAGTGCAGAGTCGTACCATCCCGCTCAGAACAAGGTTGATAGCTCTGTTATGCAGGCGATGGTTAAGTTTTATGTCGGAAATGTTGAGCGTATGACTTATCCTGAAAATACATTTACGCATATTATGGCGGGGTGAGTGTTTGTAAGCACTAGCTGTAAAGGCTACTCATCATCCTAGGGTGTTTACTTCTATGTGGATAACAATAGAGTTACAAAACTTGCTTCATATTAAAAAAGTTTCTTTTCTTTTAATTAAGCATTGCTACAACCAAAAGGAAATTAAATATCTCGCCTTTATTATTCTCGCCAATGTTTGCTTGTATATGATTATTTGAATCGGAATTAGGTTATGTTCCCTATGGTATTTCGCACTGTTTTATATAAGGAGAAGGTTCGACCGATGTATCGCGTGCAGTACCAATTTTCACTATGGTGATAGGATAGCTTGATGGTGATAGGATAGCTTGTTGAGCGTAAAATTCTTTTACCTTGATGAATCTTATAGTATTCTTCAAAAATATCAGTTGATAAATTTTTTTTGTGTCGTTTATGCATGGGCTGATACAATAAAAATAGGACTTAATTGTTTTTAAAGTTGGTATGTTATGGCTGTAAAAAATGTTAAACAAACGAAAAGTAAGAATTTTAAACCTGTCTCTCGTTTTCTCAAAAGTTTACGTGGTGTGAATAATTGGGAACAGGTTTCACAATGGCTTTCTTTTCGTAAGGTAGAGGATATTGAATGTATTACGCCTGATCAAGCGGGAGTTCCACGGGGTAAGATGATGCTTTCTAAAAAATTTACATCGGAAACATCATTGGCATTGCCTTCAGCAGTTTTTATGGCAACAATTTCAGGGGATTATCCGGAAGATGGTCATGGTTTTGAATATCCTAAAGCAGATGGTGATTTACGCCTTGAGCCTGATCTTTCTACATTAAGCATTGTGCCATGGGAAGATGCTCCTACGGCACAGGTGATTTGTGATCTTGTGTATCAAAATGGTCAGGTTGTGGATTATACACCACGCAATGTTTTACGAACGGTGGTTCATTTTTACACAAAAATGGGTTTAAAACCAGTTGTTTCACCAGAAATTGAGTTTTATTTGGTACAAAAAAATCCCGATCCTGATTACCCTTTAGTTTCACCGGTTGGTCGTTCTGGGCGTTCAATTGGTGGAGGGCAAGGCTATTCAATTGCTGGTGTGAATGAATTTGATGATTTGATTGATGATATTTATCATTTTTCAGAGGCACAAGGATTGGAAATTGATACACTCATTCATGAAGAAGGAGCAGGTCAGTTTGAAATCAATTTACGTCATGGTGATCCTATTGAATTAGCGGATCAAGTTTTTATGTTTAAACGAACAATTCGTGAAGCAGCACTGAAACATAATATGTATGCGACATTTATGGCAAAACCCATTCAGGGGCAGCCAGGTTCTGCGATGCATATTCACCAATCGGTCGTTGATAAGAAAACGGGTATGAACATTTTTACACAGGAGAATGGTGAAGAAAGTGTCTGTTTTCGGCATTTTATTGGTGGATTGCAAAAACATATGCCAGGGGTTCTTGTGATGCTTGCGCCTTACGTGAATTCTTATCGACGTCTTGTACCTGATAATTCGGCTCCTGTTAATTTGCGGTGGGGATATGATAATCGGACGACAGCTTTTCGTGTTCCTCGTTCTGCTCCTCAAGCGCGGCGTGTCGAGAATAGGCTTCCTTCATCAGATGCGAATCCTTATTTAGCTCTTGCAGCTTCTTTAGCGTGTGGTCTCATTGGTTTACAGCAAAAAATTGAGCCAGATGAGCCAACGACAAATAATGTGAATGCTGATAATATTGAGTTACCGCGTGGACTCATTGAGGCAGTTAATTTGTTTGAACAAGATACAGCAATACATGCTATTTTAGGGGATGTGTTTGTCAGTACTTATGCTGCAATCAAACGACAAGAGTTTGAAACTTTTATGGAAGTAATTAGTCCGTGGGAGCGTGAATATCTCCTGCTGAATGTTTAAATTTTATGACAACGATTGATGATAATCCAATTTCTCCAGGAATTTCTTGGTATGAAGATACTTTAAAAGAGCGCCCCTCTTATCCATGTTTTGATGAATACAGACAGTGTGATGTGGTCATTATCGGAGGTGGATTTACGGGACTTTCAGCTGCTTATCATTTAGCCAAAGCTGGAGTGGATGTTGTTTTGTTTGAAGCATCACGTTTTGGTGATGGCGCTTCAGGGCGCAATGGTGGTCAATTAGGAACGGGGCAACGGCAGTGGGTAGAAACATTAGAGAAAAAATATGGTTTTGAGCGCAGTAAGGTTCTGTTTGATTTAGCAGAAGAAGCTAAAAAAGATATTTTATCGTTATGCGCGATGCCTGATTGTCAGTGTGATTTGATAGTAGGACAACTTTCTGTGACCCATAAAAGGCGTGATCTTCTCTCTTATCAACGGCATATTGAGGTGATGCAACGTTACGGTTATCAGGCTCTTACTTTTATGGATAGGGCTGAAACATCTAGGCGACTTGGATCGCTTTTTTATTGTGGTGGTATTTATGATGCGGATACCGGCCATATAAATCCCTTAAAATTGGTTGTTGGATTGGCAAAAAAAGCCCAAGATGCTGGTGCTAAGCTTTATGAGAAATCACAAGTAACGACCATAAGGCGCAAGCAAGCCCATTGGAAAGTGATAACAGAAAAAGGCAGTGTAACAGCAGAACATGTTTTACTTGCAACAAATGGGTATAAACTTGGTCTGAAGCGTTTTATTGAAAAAAATATTGTTTCTATTCGCTCTTATATTGGAGCAACGGATCCATTACCAAAGCATAGTTCAATTCTTATAGGGGGGGAATCGGTTGATGATTCCCGTTTTATGGTTCGCTATTTTCGCAAAAGCATTGATAATCGTCTCTTATTTGGTGGTGTAGAAAGTTATGATAATAAGCATCCTCTAAATTTAGATGAACGTATAAAACGGCAAATTGTTGAAATTTATCCTCAATTACATTCTATCAATTTAAGCCATCGGTGGGGAGCAACGGTAGCGATTACAGTTGAGCGCATGCCCTATGTTCGCCAACTTTTCTCAAGGATAACTTATTGTGGTGGTTATTCAGGACATGGCGTTATGTTGGCTCCTTTCGTGGGAAAATTATACGCAGAATGGTTAACTGGAAAATATGAACGTTTTTCCTATTTCCAAGACTTAAAGATTTCATCTTTTCCAGGGGGACGCGTTTTGCGTTATCCGCTTATATTTTTAGCAATGCGTTGGTTTTCTTTAATGGATCGCCTTTAATGGAAACATTGCTTGAAATGAAGAAAATTAATGGCTTATTTAGTATCTGTCTGCTTTAATGATGAAAGCTTTTATAAGTGATATGGGATTTCATAATCGAATGGAAAATAAACAAGTTCATGGTGCGTAAAATTATTCCAGTTTCTTCCTTTGATTGTATTGTTTTTGGTGGCAATGGTGATCTGGCGTCGCGCAAGCTTTTGCCGGCTTTGTATCATTGTCAGTGTGCTGGGCAATTCAATGAGCCAACACGTATTATTGGGGTTTCGCGCACTTCCCTAAGTCGTGAAGAATATCAAAATTTTATCCGCATTTCTTTAGAAAAACATATCCATCCAAAAGATCTAAATTCAACAGAACTCAATCGTTTTCTTGCACGTTTAAGCTATGTTTCTGTTGATGTTTCCTCGAACCGAGGATGGGAGGATTTAGCCCTCCTTCTGTCACAAGATTCAGCGGATATTCGAGCTTTTTATTTGGCTGTTGGTTCGTCACTTTTTACTGATATTGCGATGAAGTTGGGAAAAAATAATTTGGTGACAGCACAAACACGGATTATCATTGAAAAACCAATTGGTTGCGATGTAAAAACAGCTATTTCACTTAATGATGTATTTGCAAGCGCCTTTAATGAAGAGCAGATCTTTCGCATTGATCATTATCTTGGGAAGGAAACTGTTCAAAATTTAATGGCATTGCGGTTTGTTAATACACTTTATGAACCGCTATGGAACTCCAATTATATTGATCATGTTCAAATAACCGTTGCTGAATCTTTAGGGTTAGAGGGGCGTACAGAATACTATGAAAGCACTGGTGCTCTACGCGATATGGTTCAAAACCATATGCTACAGTTACTTTGTTTGGTTGCGATGGAAATACCATTTACCAACAGTGCTAATGCTGTGCGCGATGAAAAACTTAAAGTTTTACATTCTTTGACACCGCTTGATGTCCATAATGTAGGGCAGCATACTGTACGTGGGCAGTATCTTTCTGGTCTATCAAATGGTATATCTGTAGAGTCTTATTTTGATGATCTGGGAAGAGCGAGTGAGAGCGAAACATTTGTTGCGCTTAAGGTTAAGATTGATAACTGGCGCTGGGCCAATACGCCTTTTTATTTACGAACAGGTAAGCGTATGTTCACGCGAATGTCTGAAATTGTTGTCGTTTTTAAACCTATTCCTCATAATATTTTTAATGTGGATTTAGATGAAATTTTTTCTAATCGGCTTGTAATTCGTCTCCAACCTGATGAAGGTGTAAAACAATGGTTGATGATTAAGGATCCAAGTTATGGCGGTATGCGGTTTCGTCACATTCCATTAGACATGAGTTTTGCTTCCGCATTTTCTGAACGTAATCCTGATGCTTATGAACGTTTATTAATGGATGTTATTCGTGGAGATCAAACACTGTTTATGCGTCGTGATGAAGTTGAGGCTGCTTGGCGTTGGATTGATCCAATCATTGAGGGATGGGAAACAATAAAACAGCCTGTTCACAGTTATAACGCTGGTTCGTGGGGGCCGTCTGCTTCGATGAGCCTCATAGAACGTGATGGACGTATATGGAACAATTTAGTTTAGAGCAATAAGTATGTATAGAATGAATATTGATCGTTTAGACTTTGAAACCCCTCAGACTTTAGCTTTGGCATTAGCAGATCGAGTAGCCGCAGAGCTTAGTGTATCTGTTCTTGAGCGCAAGAGAGCAGTTTTAGCGGTGTCTGGTGGTAAAACACCAGAATTGTTTTTTCATTATTTGTCAAAAGCGGATATTGATTGGCAAAAGATCATTATCACTTTGGTCGATGAACGTTTTGTCCCTACACACGATGAACGTTCAAATGAACATATGGTACGGTGTCATTTGTTACAAAATTTTGCCGCAAAAGCACGTTTTGTAGGGCTTTATCATAAAGCAATTACTGCTGAACTTGCTGCTTTTTCAGCGGCGAGTCGTGTTAATACTTTGCCTAAACCCTTTGATGTTGTTGTTTTAGGAATGGGGGAGGATGGACATACGGCTTCTTTTTTTCCTGATGCTGATCGTTTAAAGCAAGCGCTTGATTTACGAACACAAGCACTTGTTTTACCCCTTCATGCTAAGAGTGCTGTTGAGCCAAGACTCTCACTAACTTTGCCAGTTATTATGCAATCTCGTTGCATTATTCTCCATTTCGAGGGTCTTCAGAAACGCGATTGTTTTGAGGAAGCTTGTCAAGATGGGGCTGAAACAGAAATGCCTATTCGGGCAATTTTGCGTAATTCCCCTCATCTCGTTCAGGTTTATTGGTCGCCTGCAGAAAATGAAATAAGTGAATCAAAATATGCGACACAAGGTGAATAAAACGTAATCTCTCTCAATGAATGAGGGGAAGAAACAATGAAAGGGGGAGAGAAATATGGCACTTTCCAAGACAATTGCCACAGTTACACGAAGGATTTATGAACGTTCTCGATCAACACGAGAAATTTACTTAGATCGTATTGCAAAAGCACAAGTTCATCGCCCCAAACGGAGTTTTTTAGGATGCGCCAATCAGGCTCATGGCTTTGCTGCTTGTGGTGCAATAGATAAAGAGCGTTTGAAGGGAAATATCGTTGGGAATATTGGCATTATCACGGCATATAATGATATACTTTCAGCACATCAACCTTTTGAAAAATTTCCTCACTTAATTAAAGAGTCGGCCCGTATGGTTGGTGGTGTTGCACAGGTTGCAGGTGGTGTTCCCGCGATGTGCGATGGTGTTACGCAGGGAAATGCGGGGATGGAGCTTTCCCTTTTTTCGCGTGAAGTAATTGCAATGGCAACAGCTATAAGCTTATCACACGATGTCTTTGATGCAGCATTGTATCTTGGGGTGTGTGATAAAATTGTGCCAGGTTTATTGATTGGTGCCCTAACATTTGGTCATTTACCAGGAATTTTTATAGCTGCTGGTCCTATGACAAGTGGTCAAGGTAATGATGAAAAAGCGAAGATACGTCAACTTTACGCAGAAAATAAAATAGATCGTCAAACACTTCTAGCATCAGAAGCACGTTCTTATCATGGACCAGGAACATGTACATTTTATGGAACAGCTAACTCTAATCAGGTGATACTGGAGATGATGGGGCTTCATATGCCGGGAGCTTCTTTTATTAATGCGAATACACCGTTGCGTGATGCTTTAACAAAAGAAGCCACGAAACGTGTACTTGAAATGACAGATCTTGGTGATCATTATAGTCCACTTGGTATGATCATTGATGAGCGTTCTTTTGTGAATGCTATTGTAGGATTAAATGCAACAGGAGGTTCTACCAATCATACGATTCATTTGATTGCTATAGCTGCTGTTTGCGGTATTAAATTGACATGGCATGATATTGCAGAAATTTCATCCGTTGTGCCTCTTTTAGCGCGCATTTATCCTAACGGTTTAGCAGATATCAATCATTTTTATGCTGCGGGGGGGATGGGATTTATTATTCGCGAGCTTATTGAGGCAGGTTTGGTACATGAAGATGTTTCTACTGTTTTTGGTAAAGATCTCAATGCTTATGCAATTGAAGCAAAGCTTTCTGCTGATGGTCATGTGGTACGTGAAGCGGCTCTCAAGGAAAGTGGTGATTATAAGGTGTTAGCGGGGTGGAGAAAGCCATTTCAGCCTGAAGGGGGTATTCGCGTTTTATCGGGAGATTTGGGAACAGCTATTATAAAAGTTTCCTCTGTTAAACCAGAGTATTGGCAGATTAAAGCACCAGTCTTTGTTTTTAATGATCAAGAAGAACTACAAAAATCTTTTAAATCTGGAGCGTTGCATGATAAAGATTTTATCGCTGTTATTCGCTATCAAGGACCAAAAGCCAATGGTATGCCAGAGCTTCATAAATTAACGACCATTTTAGGCGTTTTACAAGATCGCGGTCAAAAGGTAGCATTGATAACCGATGGTCGTATGTCAGGGGCATCAGGAAAAATTCCTGCTGCTCTCCATGTGACACCAGAAGCAGTGGATAATGGCCCCATTGCACGTTTGCAGGATGGTGACATTGTTTTCCTTGATGTTCATGGGGGTAAATTAACTCTTTTGGAAGATTTAGCAAAATTTAACGCGCGAACAACCACGCCTCCTGATCTTTCAAAAAATGAACATGGTGTTGGACGCGAACTTTTTCATGTGTTTCGTCAATCCGTTAATCGTGCAGATCAAGGGGCATCTGTTTTTATGACATGACGAATGTAAAAATGGTAAATCATATGCAATGAAACCATGCAAAATGAATTGTTACAATTCTTAGAATTTTGGTATAGGAAGATTGTGTGATCGCGCAGCAGCTTTGAGTGTATTAACCATAAGCATGGCAATTGTCATTGGTCCAACGCCTCCTGGAACAGGGGTGATCGCAGCAGCTTTTTCTTTTACGTTTTCAAAATCGACATCACCAACAAGACGTGTTTTCCCTATACCTTTTTCTGGTGCAGCAACGCGGTTAATACCGACATCAATAACAATTGCACCATTTTTCACCCAGTCTTTTTTAATCATTTGTGGGCGGCCTACAGCTGCTACTAGAATATCAGCGCTTCGACACACATCATCAAGATCTCGGGTGCGACTATGGGCAATTGTCACAGTGGCATTGGCTGCTGTTAAAAGAGCAGCCATAGGTTTTCCAACAATATTAGAGCGTCCAACAACGACAGCATCAAGTCCAGATAAATCTCGTCCACATTGTTGTTCAATCATCATCATGGCACCAGCTGGTGTGCAGGGAATAATCGCATCTTCAAGTGCATTTGCCGCGAGTTTTCCTACATTAATATAATGAAAACCATCAACATCTTTTTGGAAAGCAATGGCTTGTGTTATGCGATTTGTATTCATATGAGCAGGGAGAGGCAGCTGTACCAAAATACCATGAATTTTAGGATCAGAATTTAATGTTGCAATAAGTTGTAGCAGTTCTTTTTCTTGGGTTTCTTTGGAAACGATATGTTTGATTGAAAGAAACCCACATTCTTCGGCTTTTTTATTTTTTGAGGCGACATATACTTGACTTGCGGGATCATCTCCAACGATAATAACAGCGATGCTAGGTTGTATATTATAGTGACGGCGGAGCTTTGTTGTTTCGGCCTTAACTTTTACAATAATCTCTTCAGCAAGTTTTTTTCCGTCGATAATGTTATTCATTCAGAGATCCTTTCGGTAAGGCTGTTTGTTTTTTTGTAAAGCATTTTCTAATGATACGATAGAGTTTTATAGCAATAACGGTAAGAATGGTTTGATAAGGTTGTGGATTTATAGTTTTAGAAGACTTTTAAATAATTGCTTTATAAAGAAGCAGCAACATTGCTGTTTGAATAAACTTTGGATAAAGAATAAAAATAATGAAGATATAAATATATAAGGCGAATTATAAGGATATAAAAAACCTTTTAACGATCATTTAATTTTGTATTTAATCTGTTATAGGGGGATAACTGCAGAGGGATATTGTGCGCATCAGAATAATAAAATTTTTGAGCGGAATTTTTATTACAATTATCTTTTTATTTGGAGTGGGGATTCTCGTTTTACCTTATCTTGTCTCTACAGATGCGATTCGTATTCATTTAGCACAGGATTTGAGTGCATGGACGGGTTATAATGTACAACTGCGTGATCCACCGCGGTTACATCTTTTCCCTTATCCTAAAGCATTTCTTTCCGGCGTTACTTTAACATCAAAAATGGATGATGTTACGCCATTATTGGAAGCTGAATCAATAGAAGTTGATCTTTCTTTAATAGATCTTCTTTGGGGACATGTTTCTTTTTCCGAGACGCGGATTGTGCGTCCTCAATTTGTTATGGAAAAGCCCGTTGAAACAATGGCAGATTTTTTTGATAGATTTTCTCGCTCACAAGGTGCATTAGGATTGGCAATACGCAATGCGCGTGAAATATTAAAAAATAATCCTGAACATCCAGAGCTAGAGCATCTTTTGAAACAACCTTTTGGGAGGATTGTTATTGAAAATGGTGTTCTTGTGTATCACGATAGTTTTTCGGGAGTAGCAGAAAAAATAACAGGATTAAATGCGACTTTAGATTGGGCTGAATCGACTGAGGAAGTACGCTTGCGTGCAGATGCTCGTTGGCGCGGAGAATTTACAAAGTTATCAATTGATGCTTCTCAAGCATTGCTGCTTCTTGCAGGAGGGAAAAGCCAGATTAAGGCAAGTCTCAATTCTGTGCGTGGGGGAATAACGTTTACAGGACAGGCTCGGTTATCTGAATATTATATTTTTGATGGAAAGGTATCGATGCGTTCTCCGGGATGGAATCAGACATTGTCTTGGATTGGTGGGAATCAGTTTTGGGGACATAAATTAAAAATACCCATTGTATGGGAATCTCATTTTTTAGCGCAACCAATGCATATCCAAATGAATAATGTTACCTTTACGATGGGGCAAACTAGTGCACGTGGGGCTTTAGAACTTGATTTCCAAGATTCTGTACCAAATATTATGGGCTCTTTAGCATTTGATAACTTAGATTCTAGCACTTTGGGCTCAATGTTTTTTTCAAGCAAAAAGAAAAATTCATTTTTTGATATGACAAATTTTGATTGTATTGGGGTGGATGTACGACTTTCTGCACCACAAACTAAAATAGGGAATATTTCACTCACAAATTTAGCTGCTGCAATACAAATAAAAAATGGGCATGGTATTTTTGATCTTGGGCATGCGAATATTTGGGGTGGATCCATTCAAAGTAATATTGAAGTTACGCCAGTTGGACAGAAAGTGCGTATTGGAGGAAATATTTCAGGTGCTTCTATTGATATGCAGGAAGCTCTAGAAGCTTTAGGATTTATTCCATTTATACAAAGCAAAACGAATTTTACTGCAACGATACAGACACTGGCTGATTCTTGGATGGAAGTTTTTACAAAAATGCAGAGTGAATTAACATTAAAGATGTCTTCTGGTCGGCTATTAGGGTATGATTTGAATGAATTACAAACAAGACTTTCAAACAAACAACAATTTCTTTTAACAAATGATGATTCTCTTTCCACAACTTTTGATCACTGGAATATCCAGACAAGCTTTTCAGAAGGTGTGATGAAAGTGACAGAGTCATTGATGCACACAGCAGACTTGAGTTTATCCATTCAGGGAGCTATTGCAACTGCTATTTCTCAAGGGAAGCAGAATGAATTGATACTACAGGCACAATTACGAAAAAATTATAGATCAGACACTTTATGTAAAGATGTTCAATGCCTTGCTAACAGCCTTGCATGGCCTTTTACATTTTCTCTGAGCTCTAAAGGACAAGATCGTGGTAATTTTTTAATTACAAAAGACACTGATACAGATTGAGTATTGTTTTTCGTCTATACAACATTTTATTTTATAATTATAACTCATCCGTTTACAATTTAAAGTTGTTTTTAGACTTAAATAAGAAATTCCACTATCGTAAGATTCTCTCATTTTAAATCTATTCGTGATAAAGTCATAAAAATCGTCCTCTACGTTATAAGCGTGGTTGGTATGTCGATAAATGAGTGAAGAGAGGAAGAACAACGCTTCTTATAAAATCTTTTAAATACAAGAGATTCATAATATTGATGCAAGTCTTAGAAGGTTGCTAGCAATATTTTGTTACACTAAATTTTTAAGGGATGTCGGTCAGTGCTTATTGAATCTCAGAAGAAATACCATAGCCATCTTTGGTAACTGTATGCTTCCCGTCGGCTCCAACAGAACCAATTCCCACTGTAATCAAAATAAAGGCTAAGAGGGTTGTAATCGTAATAATTGTAGCTTTTTTAGCAGACATATCTTTTTCCTCCACGGATGCATCAATGACCCAATTCAAAGATGAATGGTGCATTATTTAAACTTTTATGAAAGCAGAATCACTTAAGGATCTATAAGTTCCTATTATTATCTCATAAAGCTAAAAAAACTCTATAATTCTTTAATATATTATAGTTCTATAGATATAATTTTTTCTTTTTGCTATATATTTTTCTTCATTTTCTCGATGACGATAGTGAGCATTGGCAAAATTTTTATGCGCATAAATTATAAACTTAAAAGATTATTCATTCGACAGACATTGGCTTTGAATGAAGAAATAAAGATAGAGGGGGCACAAGCTTTTTATCTTGTGCATGTTTTGCGTATGAAAGAAGGAGCAGAAATTTTACTTTTTAATGGACAGGATGGTGAGTGGCTTGCTAAACTTATCATTGTTAAGAAAAAATTTGTTGTGGTTCAGCTTATCCATCAAGAAAGATTACAAACGACGCATTCCAATCTTATTTATTGCTTTGCTCCACTCAAAAACGCGCGGTTGGATTATATGGTGCAGAAAGCTGTTGAAATGGGGGTATCGATTTTGCAGCCTGTTATAACGCATCATACGCAGGTTACGCGTATCAATATGGCGCGTATGGAAGCCAATGTTATTGAAGCTTCTGAACAGTGTGGAATTTTATCTCTTCCTGAATGCGTATCTGCTCTATCATTAGCAGAACTTTTAGCACAGTGGGATGAGACACAGCCTTTATTCTTTTGTGATGAAGAGCATAAATCGCATAATCCATTACCTTCTTTTAAAAAGCGTGACGTTACAACACCTGGTGTTCTCATTGGACCAGAAGGTGGGTTTAGTGAAGAAGAGCGGAGCTTTTTAAAAAAACATCCTTTTGTGGTTTCAATATCATTAGGTCCGCGTATTTTACGCGCTGACACTGCCGCTGTTGCTGCTTTGGCTCTTCTTAATGCTACCGTGGGGGATTGGGCAATGGATTGAGAAGTCTGTAAAATCATTCTAAACAATTCATTTAAGACGATGATACCGATGATAGGATATGATAAGTTATGGCGCTTGATATAACCGATGAAAGTGAAATTTATAACTTAGATTCCTTGGTTAGCTATTTCCAAGGGGGGTATAAACCAGAAGGTGATTGGCGTATTGGTACAGAACATGAAAAATTTCCGTTTTATAGAGATGGTTTTCTTCCTGTTCCTTATGAAGGAGAGAGGGGAATCCGAGCGCTTTTAGAGAGGATGCAAAGCGCCTTAGGATGGAAACCTATTTTAGATGAAGAGAATATTATTGGGCTCGTAGGATCAGTTGATCAGGGAGCCATTTCTTTGGAACCTGGGGGACAATTTGAATTATCTGGTGCACCATTAAAATCAGTAAGCCATACATATTACGAGTTGATGGAGCATTTAACTCTTCTCAAAAAAATTGCAGAACCATTAGGTATAGGTTTTTTAGGTCTTGGAGCTAGTCCAAAGTGGACTTTAGCTGAAACGCCGCGAATGCCTAAATCACGTTATCAGATTATGACTGATTATATGCCTAAAGTGGGGTATAATGGTCTTAATATGATGTATCGCACATCAACAGTTCAGGTTAATCTTGATTTTTCATCTGAAAGTGATATGCGGCGAAAAATGCAAGTATCCATGAAGTTACAGTCTATTGCGACCGCATTATTTGCAAGCTCACCTTTTACAGAAGGACGTCCGAATGGCTTTTTATCTTGGCGTTCTGAAATTTGGCGTAATACGGATAATCAGAGGACAGGGGTTCTCCCTTTTATATTTTCTGAGCGCTTTGGTTTTGCTGATTATGTTGAATGGGCCCTTGATGTTCCAATGTATTTTGTTGTGCGGGATGGTCGTTATTATGATTGTACACACATAACGTTTCGTCAGTTTATGAATGGAGCATTAAAAGGACAAGTTGCAAATTCAATTCCAAATATGGGAG
Source organism: Bartonella sp. AP40SXNS (assembly GCF_042195825.1). Taxonomy (NCBI): domain Bacteria; kingdom Pseudomonadati; phylum Pseudomonadota; class Alphaproteobacteria; order Hyphomicrobiales; family Bartonellaceae; genus Bartonella; species Bartonella sp. AP40SXNS. The sequence continues at coordinate 310,174 of NZ_JBHIPB010000002.1, read as the reverse complement.
ATTGGATTAATCACCTATCAACGTTATTTCCTGAAGTCCGCTTAAAAAGATTTTTAGAAATGAGAGGAGCGGATTGTGGTTCTTGGAAGCGTATTTGTGCGTTGTCAGCTTTTTGGGTTGGGCTTCTTTATGATAGAGAAGCACTTAATGAGGCGGAGGCTTTGACAAAAGATTGGTGTTTTGAAGAAGTTTTAGAGTTGCGCCAACGCGTTCCAAAAGAGGGGTTAAAAACTCCTTTTCGTCAAACCATTCTGTTAGAATTAGCTCGTCAAGCCCTTGCTATTGCACGCAAGGGCCTAAAAAATCGCAAACAGTATGATGCGAATGGTTTTGATGAAACAAATTTTCTTAATCCTTTAGAAGAGGTTGTTGCAATGGGGCAAACAGATGCTGAAAAATTGTTGTCCTATTACTATTCTATTTGGAATGAGTCTGTAGAACCTGTATTTTTAGAATGTGCTTATTAAATTTGAGGCAAAGACATTTTGTACTTTTTTAAAAATGCATATCACTGTGGTGGCTCATTCACTCACTTATCTTAGAAAGAATATTTCCCCTTGCTTTCACACATTGTCTCGTAAATGATACAATACAAAGATCTCTTAGTCCCTGTTATTTTTATATCCAGATTAATACTGTCACGATATTTCCGTAACCTCAATCTTGTATGTTTATCTTAGAGATGGATCATAAGAGATATATTTAGCTTGTTATCAAATATTTTTATCCACTTGGCTCATCACGCTTATGAATAAGTCTGAAAACAATATTTTTCACTTTTTAATAAAGGAATAAAAATATTATTTGTGTTTAATAATCTTATCCAATATTAAATTATTATCATTCAATATACGATGTTTATATGAATATGAAGTATTTTTTATGTGGAACAAAATACAAAAATTTAGTTGTTGTACAGGTAAGCTGCAAATACTTATTTTGTTCGCTAAACATAGAGTGGGCTGCTTAACTTTTTGTTGCTTCCATTTTTTATTAGCCAGATCTTATAAGGATTCTTATCCCTTTTTTTATCATTATACGATATAATTACACTGTCATTATGCAGACAATAGCTGTATTTTTAAAACGGGTAAGGAAATGACATGTTATTATTTTTTCTGGACGCATAATTTGTTCTTTTCGGTTAATGGGAGTTGGAGAATCTAGAAATTTTTTTCCATATTCAGCCATCAGATCATGAAAGTCTTCTGCAAGTTTTGCGAGAAAAACATCTTTTTTCAATGAATCAAATGAGTATTGTATTTGATTAGTGAGCAGATCTTCATCTTTGGATTATTTGCCAAACAACAGCAAAACGTCCACAAAAGGCAAGTATTGTGTGATAATGCTTTAAAATATCCAATTGTGGAGGTTCAATTTGTAGTTCTATTAAATATTTTTAAAATCATACCTTATCATATTCTACAGATGTAACAGGTTTTGTCTTACTTTGAAAGACTTTTATAACTTCTTTTGCTATTTCCTTTTTTTCACGATATTCTAAGTCTTTATGGTTTTGACTGATAAAGTTCATTGTACGGATTCAAATCGTTCACTTTAGTATATCCAAATGATATTAATACAGCAAACAAAAGTATCAATAGAGAAGATACAACAATAAATGTTATGGTACGCTTCATGAGTAATTTAACTCCTTATCTTCAATAAATAGACCGATATTAAATACGTCTATGATGACGATTGATATCATTTAGTTTTGTTATATCAACAGGATATATGGTATTTTTGTTGGTATTGTGTTTTAGGGTGTGTTGAGTAATGTTTTATATTATTAGTTGTATTGCATTTTATAGGTATTGTGGTTTTCGAAGTCTTCACATTTGAGATTTTTTTGTTATTGAGAGGGCATATTTTTATGTCTATAAAGAGAATTTCGAAAAACAAAAAAGCTTCCATTGAGAGCAGAGAAAGAATGTGTAAAAGGTGTTATCCATAAAATAATTATATTTGAAGTGCTGATCAAAATTGTTGAGAGTGCCGTCCATAAAATTGGCAAGAGTGGCTTGATCTTGTATTTTTCAGAAAAGTTATGAATGTTCGATTATTAATTAACCATTGTTTGGAAAGCTCTTTTCAATTCAAAGAGCAAAAGAGAGTGATAAGGGCATTTAGAGTGATAAGATATGTTGGAGTTATTCAGTATTAAGATGCTATGAGTGCTGTTTATATTTCTCTTTTTAAATTATTTAATGAGAGTATAAATTTAAATAATAGGAAAATAATTTTATTTATTTTCTTTAAACATTTATTAGTAGATAAAAAATTCTCTTTTAATCTATAAATTGAAAAATAATGGTTTTGTAAAAACCTTGTAAGTTTTATACTTTAACTTTCAAATATCATGCATTGATTTTGAGGTATGTATGTTATTTACATCAATCATAAACAATAGTGGATATAGACTGGGCATAGACAATGACATTTAATTTTTTTATCAATTTATTTCTATTTGTTATTTTTTTATTGTGGATTGCTCAGAGTAAGAGAATGCAATGGAGTCTTTCACTCCGTGTTATGCTAGGGCTTATCCTTGGCTTGATTTTTGGTAGTATTTTACAGTTTGTTTATGGAGAGGGTGAAGGCACTTTATTGAAATCCGTTGAATGGTTTAACATTGTTGGTGAAGGCTATATTTTATTGTTACAAATGATTGTTATGCCACTGGTTTTTGTCTCTATCGTTTCAGCGGTTGCTCATTTACATTCTGTTTATGCTGTTGGAAAGATGAGTATAATAACAATTTCAATATTGCTTTTTACAACGGCTCTTTCAGCATTGGTTGGCGTGCTTGTGGTTAATTTCTTTGGATTAACAGCAAATGGTTTGGTGCATGAAGGGCAAAATGTTTCTGCTATTCTTGAAGGTCATATTTCTCAACTTGGAGATATGAATATACCAAAGATGATTTTGTCTATGATTCCTAAAAATCCATTTGCTGAATTGAGTGGAGCTAAACGTACGTCAATTATCAGTGTTGTGATTTTTGCGTCATTTTTAGGTGCAGCGGTTCTTCTTTTAAAGAAAGATGAGCCAGAAAAAGGAGAAAACGCGCTTTTATTTATTCAAGTGGCACAAGCTTGGATTATGCGGTTGGTCCGTATAGTGATTGCTTTGACGCCTTATGGTATTTTTGCTCTTATGACGAAAGTAGGAGCGATATCACGTATTTCAGATATTTTAAATTTACTGGTTTTTATTATTGCCTCTTATGTCGGTATTATCTTAATTTTTGGTATTCATGGTGTACTGCTTGGCATTTCTGGGATTAATCCCTTTCGTTTTTTCAAAAAGGTTTTACCGGTTTTAACATTTGCTTTTAGCAGTCGTTCAAGTGCTGCAAGTATTCCTTTGAATATTGAAGCGCAAACGCAGTGGATAGGAGTTCCGCAATCCATTGCGAGTTTTGCAGCTTCTTTTGGGGCAACAATTGGACAAAATGGTTGTGCCGGTCTTTATCCAGCGATGCTTGCGACCATGATTGCACCCTCTATGGGTATTAATCCTCTTGATCCTACTTGGATTGCTACGCTTGTTGGGATTGTAACGTTGAGTTCTATTGGTGTTGCTGGTGTGGGGGGAGGGGCTATCTTTGCTGCATTGATTGTTTTACCAATTATGGGATTTCCTGTTACTTTGGTTGCTGTACTCATCTCTATTGAACCGCTAATTGATATGGGACGTACTGCTCTAAACGTGAGCGATTCAATGGTAGCTGGAACAATTACCAGTCAAATGTTACGAACAACGGATAAAAGTATTTTAAAAAAATGATTTTAGGTTATGTTTTTTTAGATTGTAAAACATCTGTAAGAGATATTTGCGCTGAACCAGGTTGTAGGGGTTTTTGTTGATTGGGGTGAGGGGCCCAACCAGAGAGCCAGATGAAAGAAAAATGTGCACGAATACGTCCATCAGGATCACTAAATCGTTGTGCATAGATTTCAGCTGCGCGGAGAAAAAAACGTTTGGATACAGGGCGTCGTGAACGATTTATGTGTGCATTTTGCATTCCCATAGCTTTAAGATCGTGCATAAGATCAAACATTGTATTATAACGTATTGTGATATCTTCAACGTCTGCTACAGGAAGGGCAAAGCCAACACGCTGTAAAAGAGCGCCTGCATCACGAATGTCGGCAAAAGGGTAGACCCTAGGGCTTGCTCCATCATAAATTTCACTTTCAGCTTGCAGCAGGCTTTCGCGCAATTCTCTTAATGTACCAGCTCCTGCCATAACAGCAAGAAATAAGCCATCTGGTTTAAGAGTATTTTTTATCTGGCTTAGAACACCAGGGGTATCATTGGTCAATTGTAATGAAAGAAGTGAAACAATAAGGTCACAGTAACTTTGAGGTAAATCAAGAAATTCTCGATGACGTAAATGAAATTTTTTATCATGGCTTTGATAAAGTGTATCGGTTTCAATACGTTCTATGGAACAAACTTTTCCAGACTTCATTAAAGCTTGCGCAGCAAGGTCTGTATGGCTGTGTAAATCGAGAGCTAATGTAAAGAGGCGATCAACAGTACTAAGACGTTTATAGAGATCTTCTGCTATGTGAGAGAGTAAAAAGTCATATCCTTTTTTTGCTTTTTGGAAAGCGCGTTTGCGGAATTGTTCAATGCGGTTATGATCAAAAATTAAAGGATGCGACATATTGTAGAACACTTTCTCTCTATGAAAGAATATATTTTGAAAAGGTTCATTATTTGTGCAAGCTCTGTCAAGTTTATAATATGAAAGAAAATAAATTTATAGAAGGTAAGAGTTTTTAAAGGAATTAAAATTATAAATTGAGGAAATACAAAGGAACTTTTGTTCTACGGGGAACTTGTAAAAGCCTAGATTTATAATGTTGTACTTTCGAGAAGCGGCGTTAAATAGCAACGATATACTAAGTAAATGCATTGAACGCTTGAAAACAATGCTTTATCCCCCAATTTGTCCTGGATGTAAGCAAAATGTTTCTACTTATGGTACGATTTGCTCCGAATGTTGGAAAGAACTTCAATTTATCACAAAACCTTATTGTCCTGTTATGGGGACTCCTTTTGTTTGTGATATGGGGGAGGGGTTTCTCAGTGGTGAAGCACTTCGTAATTCTTATCCTTTTTCACGTGTTCGCTCGGTCATTGTTCATAAGGGGCTTGCACGAACTTTAGTAACGCGTTTAAAATATGGTGATCATATAGAATTGGCATCATTTATGGCCAAGTGGATGATGTTTGCTGGACGCGAGGTTATTGATGATTGTGATGTTATTATCCCCATTCCATTGCATTTTCGTCGTTTTTGGGAGAGGCGTTATAATCAATCTGCTGAGCTTGCACGTTATATTGCAGAATCACAAAAAAAGCTTTTAAAACCGGGGTGGCTTGTTCGTTGTCGGCATACCCGTCCGCAGGTTAGTCTTTCTTCAAGAGAGAGAAAACTTAACGTAAAAAATGCTTTTAAGGTTTCGCATAAGGTTAAAAAATACCTTAAAGGATGTTCTGTTTTACTGATTGATGATGTTTTTACAACGGGTGCAACAGTTACGGCAGCAGCCTCTGCATTAAAAGATGCAGGTGCACGACAGGTTGATGTGCTAACATTTTCGCGTGTCCTCAAAGAAGATTCTATTTATCCCTCTTCTTAAGAGAAACTTGAAGTGAATATTATAAAAAATATTGGAGGAAACTATTATGAAAGAGATAATAATTTATACACGTCCCGGTTGTCCTTATTGCATAAAAGCTCGTGATTTACTTGATAAAAAAGGCGTAAAATATACAGATATTGATGCTTCTACATCCCGTCGCCAAGAAATGGTACAGCGCGCAAATGGACGTAATACATTTCCGCAAATTTTTATAGGTGATTATCACGTGGGCGGTTGTGATGATCTTTATGCTTTAGAGGCTGAGGGAAAGCTCAATTCTTTATTACAAGGCATACAATAGTTGTAAATGAGATATTCTTAAGACCGTTTTGCGAGAAGGAGGTAGTTAACGTCCATGTCTTTTGAGCGATTCCAGCTGTCGTTTAATGGGTTATAAGTAATACCTATCTCATCAATGACAGCTAGAGCATTTTGTGATAAGAAATTTTTAAGTTCTAGAGGTTTTAGGAATTTTTTATAATCATGTGTTCCTTTAGGAAGCCAACGTAGGATATATTCAGCGCCTACAATAGCAAGCCCCCATGCTTTCCATGTGCGGTTGAGTGTCGAGACAAACATCAACCCTTGTGGTTTCAGCATTTTTGCTGTAGCTTCTATGAAGAGATTAACGTCAGCGACATGTTCAACAACTTCCATATTAAGGATGATATCAAATTTCTCTCCTTCGTTGGCGAGTGCTTCTGCCGTAGTGGTACGGTAATCAATTAAAAGATCATTTTGGGTTGCATGAATTTTTGCGACTTCAATATTCGTTTGTGAAGCATCAACGCCTACGACCATAGCGCCAAGACGTGCCATTGGTTCACATAACAAGCCTCCTCCACAGCCAATATCAAGAATTTTCAAATTCTCAAAGGGTGTAAGTGAAACAGGATCACGATTAAACTCTAAACAGATTTTTTCTCTGATGTAAGCAAGGCGTGTTGGGTTAAATTGGTGAAGAGGTCGAAATTTTCCTTGTGGATTCCACCATTCTGTAGCAATACGTGAAAAGTGATCAATTTCACTTTGATCAATAGTTGTCCGCGTTTTATCTATCATTTTGCTTTCCTTTTATTTTTTAATGATCACGTCAAGTAGATTTTATAAAAAGTCAAGAGAAATTAATATAATCATAATGAAACTTGCACAAATGATAGATATTCGCTATGTCGAGTAAATGATTAGTTGATAGAGCATCTTATTCTCATTACCGTTTGAGATAAGAGATGTAAAGATAGAGTATTATTAATGGCGCGCATTGTCATGAAATTTGGTGGAACATCTGTAGCAAACATTGAATGTATTCATAATGTTGCACGGCATGTCAAAAGAGAGGTTGATGCAGGTAATGAGGTTGCCGTTGTCGTATCTGCAATGGCTGGTAAAACCAATGAACTTGTTCAGTGGACGTGTGATGCTTCGCCTATACATAGAGATGTTCGTGAATATGATGTTGTGGTTGCTGCTGGTGAACAGGTTACTTCTGGTTTGTTGGCTTTGACACTTCAAACAATGGGCGTGAATGCACGTTCATGGCTTGGTTGGCAAATTCCTATTCATACAGACAATGCGCATGGCCGTGCACGTATTACTGATATTGATGGATCTTTTTTAATAGAGCGTTTTCAGGAAGGTCAGGTTGCTGTTATTGCTGGTTTTCAGGGGGTAACTCCGGATAATCGAATTTCTACCTTAGGACGTGGGGGATCAGATACAAGTGCTGTTGCTATAGCAGCGGCTGTACAAGCTGATCGCTGTGATATTTATACGGATGTGGATGGTGTTTATACAACGGATCCACGTATAGAACCGAAAGCGCGTCGTTTACCAAAGGTAGCTTTTGAAGAGATGCTGGAAATGGCTTCTCTCGGTGCAAAAGTTTTACAGGTTCGTTCTGTTGAATTGGCAATGGTTCATAAGGTTCGTACCTTTGTGCGTTCAAGTTTTGAGGATCCTGATGCTTTAGGCATGGAGGATCCAATGAGTTCTTCTGGAACACTTATTTGCGATGAGGATGAAATTGTGGAACAACAAAATGTTACTGGTATTGCTTTTGCTAAGGATGAAGCACAAATTTCCCTTCGTCGGCTTGCCGATCGTCCAGGGATTTCGGCAGCAATTTTTGGCCCCTTGGCTGAAGAGCGCATTAATGTTGATATGATTGTGCAAAATATTTCTGAAGATGGCTCAAAAACTGATATGACTTTTACGGTACCATCAGCAGATGTAGAAAAAGCCGTTGCTCTTCTTGAGAAAAATCGTAAAGAAATTGGATTTGATGTTCTCCAATTTGAAAGCGATCTTGCCAAGGTTTCTGTGATTGGTATTGGAATGCGCAGCCATGCAGGTGTTGCTGCTACAGCTTTTAAGGCTTTGGCTGAAAAGGGTATTAATATTCAAGCAATCACCACCTCAGAAATTAAAATTTCTATTTTGATTGATAGTGCTTACACTGAACTTGCGGTTAGAACATTACATGCTGTTTATGCTCTTGATAAGGGGTGAGCATTTTTTAGTTTCAACAAAGTTTCAATAACGTAAAGCTTTAATATATATTAATAATTTTTATTAAGGATAACTTATATTTTGAACTTAAATGAGAACTATTCAATACAGAAAAATGCTCTCATTTTAAACTTATTCATGATCTTGAAAACGGGAAGACAGTTTAACTCTGGGAGACTATGAAGTTGTAAAGGTAAAAATCAATACTCATCTTTACGCTTATAAAGGAGAAAGCGAGCCGCACTAAGGTTATTTTCAGTTTCCAGTATTGTGCAACTTTTGCTTTGAAATAAGGAAACCTTCCGGTATTTTGCTTTCTTACCCGAGTGATAAGACGATAAATGATCCTTAAAAATATATTTGCCCAAAAAATAATATGTTTTTTAAAGAAGGCTAGGATTAAAGCTGTTGATAATACTGACAATAAAGTCAGTAACGAAAAGATGGATTTGTTGGAAAAATGAGCTACGGGATTACTTAACTAATTATTGGGTCTGCTTGCTATGTTGACGTTATAAGTGATAGGTGAGGTTGGAAGAACTGTTGTGGCTATAAAGGGCAGTAAAAAACTTATATTATTTCAATAAATTAACGTCTATATACTTTATTATAAAAACAGCAGCTTGTAAGAATTGTGATGATGGAGTTAAGGTGTTTGAAACAACTCTCTATGATTTTTATACACACAATTATGGTGAGAAAGTTATTTTGTGTTGATTAACTCAATATACCTTATTCATGTGCATTGAGTAGCCAAGATCTTAATGATAGCTTCAAATGAAGATATATTATTTACATTACTATTAATTATTGTTTCTTATTTTTTCGTTATAATTAAATATAACATATTGATTTATAATAGGAATTCATTGTTTCTTCATAGTGGATAATAGCTTTGACGAAAGATCGCTTCTCCTATCACAAATCCCTTTATATTAAATCAATTAAAATTATTTCTGTATACGCTACAAGTGGGACTGGTATGTGAGTAAACTTTATTGAAGAAAGGAGTAAAAACGTCTCTTACGAATTCTCTCAAGTGTCAAAAGTTGTTGCAACATGAGAGGTTGGCAAATAGTATGATGATGTCAGTTTACATCTTCATAGATGTAAAGATGAGGTAAAACAACGGCTTTTACGTTCAATATTGTCCAAATCCAACAAATGAATAGAATTACTTTTTAAAAAGCTCGTATAAAAGTCTATTTTTAGTTAGTTTATTGGGAACTATGAGCAACGTCTTTATTGCGCTTAATATAAATAAATCCATATCCTAGACCGATAAGAGCAGATAAACCAGAGCCACAAAGTACTCCAATTTTTGCAGCATCAAGAAGGATAATATTTTTAAAAGCAAGCATTGAAACAAAGATAGACATTGTAAAGCCAATTCCTGCTAAAAAACCAATGAGTAAAATACCTGTCCATGTCATATGAGGAGGGAGGCGGCATAGACCTGATTTTACAGCTAGATAACTGGCAGTGATAATGCCAAGCGGCTTACCGATGAAAAGCCCAATAACAACACCAAGAACAATCAAGAATGATTTATCGGAAGAAAGGTCAAAGTTTGCAAAACTTACTCCTGCATTTGCGAAGGCAAAAATCGGCATTACACCGTATGCAACCCATGGATGCAATGCTTTCTGAACACGGGTTACTGGAGCAATTATGGCACGCTGTCCTTTGCGCATTTTTTTCAATGCGGTTGAAATATGATGGAGATCTGTTTTAATATTTTTTTCTTGAAGAATTTGCATAGCATTGCTGAGCGTGGTGAGTGGCGCTACAAGAGTTCGAGTAGGAAAAACGGGAGTCATCATCCCTAAAATTACACCAGCAAGTGATGGATGAACGCCTGTTACCATTAAACCCCACCAGATGATTGCACCAGGTAAAATGTAAAGCCATGCTGATGCAAGTCCAATCCATTGAAAGAATAGCACTAGAGCAATACCAGCTCCTGCAATCATTAAACCACTAAGATCAATGTTTGTTGAGTAGAAAAAAGCAATAATAAGAACAGCTATAATATCATCAATAATTGCGAGTGATAGAAGAATGATATGAAGATTAGAAGGAATTTTTTTTCCAAGAAGAGCAAGAATACCGAGAGCAAAGGCAATATCTGTTGCTGTTGGTACGGCCCAACCATGTATATGCCCATCATTAAAGTTGAAGATAAAATAAATAATTGCAGGGAAACAAACGCCCCCTATTGCAGCAACAATTGGTAAGATTGCTTGTTTAAAATCGGAAAGAGCACCTTCATGAATCTCGCGTCGGATTTCCATTCCTGCAACGAGAAAAAAAATAGTCATAAGGGCATCATTAACCCAAAAATGCAAATCCCATGAAAGAGTGAAGTGCCCCAAATTAAAACCAAGAGGTGTATGCCAAAAAGATTCATAGAGATCAGCATATTTAGAATTGGCAAAAATGAGTGCAGAAGCAGCAGCTAATAAAAGAACAATACCACTAAGAGCTTCAATATGGAGAAAACGCTCGATAGCAGAAAGCGCTTGATTGGTGACACGAGAAGCGCGATTAGGCAAGCGATTTGAAGATAAATCAGACATGAACAACTCCAAGTATCGACAATTTTATAATTCTATATTCTCTTATGTAAATGACTCTGTGTGAAGCCTTCTGTATCATATAAAAGCAAAAAGAGGAATAAAGTTCTTAATTTATAGACAAGATCATCATGTTTAAAGCACAAAATGTTCAAGGCGATGCTTCATTTTTAATAGTGAGATCTACTTTGCTTAAAGCCTTGGATAGATCATTTTGTAAAGCAGATTCGAGATCAATTATTGTGAGCCCTTTATTATCTTTTGCTTTAATTTTAACACTCAATGTTTGCGGATTTTTAGCAAATTCACCTAAGGATTTTGAAATTTTTTCTGCTTCGTCATGATTTTTTAACAGAATGTTAGGGGTCTGCGTCATCATTAGATAGAAATCGTCATAGAGTTCCTTTTTAAGATCATGTTTGCTGTCATTAAGAGTTTGCGCAAGATAAGAAAAAAGCTTATCAATGAAACCTGCATCCTTATATTGTAGATCGATTTCATTGATGCCAAGGTCTTGAGAAGCAGCAATCATTACATTTTTCTGACCAGAAAAAAGCTTTTCATCAACATCAATAACCTTGGCTGATATGTACCCAGATCCAACGTCTTTCATATCGAAAGACATTGCATCAAGAAGGAGCATACGTTTTTTTTCATCATAAGAAATATCAATTTTTCCTGAAATATTAAAGCGCTCAAAGTTCAAATTTTTGAAGAGTTCTAAGTCTTTTTCATTCATTTTTTTAGGTAAAACGGAAAGGTTATTGAGGGAAAGAAAAAGTTTTTTAGGGATAGGTTGTTTCCACAAGCTTGGTTTGAATTGGAATGATTCGAGTGTTGCTTTCAACTGTGGTATATCAACGGTGACGTTATCAACTTTGGCATCGGCTGAGGTAATGGCGAGCAATATGTTTAGAAGTAGACCATTTTGTGCTATTTTTTCAGCGGTTTTATTATTCTCTTTTTTTGCATTAAGATAAGCTTTGATCAATTTTTCAGGAGTTTGTTCAAGTGGCTTCATCTTTAAACCAGATGTTTTAAACTGTTGGAGAAAGAAAGAGCTGTTTTTTTCTGCTTCTTCAAAAATATCAACGCTTATATTATTCAGAGCAATGGGACCAGTAACGGTTTTACCTTGATTGAGAGTATTGTTTTTTCCAAAGATGATAGAATAGGCGTAGTTGATGTCGATGTCATGGGCTTTTATTGTATCACTTTTAGCCATAATCTGCATCTGTTTGGCACCATTGACTGCAACTGTTTTAAGATCCATACTTTTGATACTAACTGAACGGATATGGCCATTTCTAAAATCAGAAAGCTGGAAATTATTGACTTCAACCGTTTCTATTTGCTTATTTTTATTTTCTATAGAAAGTTGTATATTGGGAGCAATAATTGAGGAAAGCTCAATACGCATCATTGATTGTAAAAGACGTGATGTTATCGTTCTATCTTTTTCTTTTAAAGATACACTTCGAAGAGAAATTTGGGGAATTTGCACATGAATATTATTATGCTTTAAATCAACATTATAGAGTGTGAAAGTTCCAGGAATAAAGGAAAGAGGAGGACGGGCAGAAATGGCACCAATTTTAAGTGATGTACCAGCTGGAACAGGTATTGTCACATTCTTCAAATTGATTTTACCTAGAATGCTTACTTCAGATGTTTCGGCTTTTATGGAATGACGGGCTATTTCTTTTCTTACAAAACTGTCAAGATAGGGTTTTGCAATATAAAATCCACCAACCATTATAATTGCCAAGATAGCAACAAATCCAATAATGCAAGTGAGCCAATATCTGAGGTTACTTTGATACCCACTATTAAGATTGACCATTCTTTCTTCTTTCATTTTTATCACTCTTTGAATTGAGAGTGAAGATAAATTCTTTTAAGCAACGACAAAGGTTTAAATATAGCGTGTACCAGTTTCAACAATTATCTACGCTCTATATTAGAGTTATTCTCATCTTTTTTGCAATATAGCTTTATCAACTTTTATCAATTTTCTTTGGGTTCAGCACTTTATAGAAAAGCACGCATAATAAGGAGAGGCAAGTTTATGCGCATCATAATTTTTTATCACTTTAAAATTATCCTAAAATATTTCGATGTCTGCTTTTATCTTGCTGCTGTTTATAGGAATATTTAAAACATAAAAAATATGTTCTTGTTCATTATAATTTAATGGGGAGAGGTAAGTGTTATGACAGAAAATCAAATAATGGCTTTTTCGATCATTGGTCTCATGATGGTTGTTTTTATTTGGGATCGATTTCGTTATGATCTTGTTGCTATTTGTACGTTATTAATAGCTTGTGCTCTTGGTCTTGTCAGTCCGAAGGAAGCTTTTAGCGGTTTTAGTAATGATATCGTTATTATCGTGGGGAGTGTGTTTGTTGTCAGTACAGCCGTATCGCGCTCTGGTATAATGGAATTTATTATTCAACGGGTATGGCCAGATGTGAAATCGGTGCGTCTTCAATTAGCTTTTTTGGTTATTTCTGTTGTCGTGTTATCAATGTTCGTTAAAAACATTGGTGCTTTGGCTATTATGCTTCCGATAGCTTTTCAGTTTGCTCGTCGTTCTCAGGTTTCTCCTTCTGTCTTTTTGATGCCCATGGCCTTTGGTTCTTTATTGGGGGGGCTTATGACACAGATAGGAACATCTCCCAATGTTGTTATTTCAGCGATGCAAGAACGCTTAGCAGGAACACCTTTTACGATGTTTGATTTTACACCAGTTGGTGCGGTTATTGCGACGGCTGGTGTTTTATATTTGGTTCTTTTTTATTGGCTTTTGCCTGTGCGTGTGCGTTCAGGTGTATCGTTTGATGATGCCATTGATATTCGTAATTATGTTGCAGAAGTGCATATTCCAATAAATTCACCGATTGTGGGAAAAAATATTGTTGATTTGGTTAAGCCATCAAGTGGTGATGTTATGGTGATTCAAATCATCAGAAACAAAGTATCTATTTCACCATTACCAGATTTTGTTTTGTCTGAAAATGATATTATTTTGCTGGAAGGATCACATACAGGGTTAGATAGCGTGATGAACTCTGCTCGTTTAGAGTTTTCTAAAGGGCGAACTATTGCTGCAGGTGATAAGGACAGTGATATTGATATTATTGAAGCCGTCATTACCCATAATTCACCTCTTATCGGTATTAGTGCGAAAGAGTTTTCCTTATTTGATCGCTATAATGTAAATTTGCTTGCGTTAAGTCGTCAGCATGAAAGGGTGCGGGGAAGACTTGATGATATTATTTTCCATCTTGGAGATGTGATTGTTTTGCAAGGACAGGATGCAGTTATTCCAAATTTGTTAAGGGAATTGAAATGCTTACCCCTAGCAAAACGAAATATTGTGTTTGGAAATTTACGACATGGTTTCATCTCTTTAGCTGTTTTATTTATAGCAATTATTTTTACAGCTTTTCATATTGTTCCAGTCGCTTTTTCTTTCTTTTCTGCTGCTGCTGCAATGGTGATCTTTCGTGTTTTGCCAGCGCGTGATTTGTATCAGGCATTAGATGGTCCAATATTAGTACTATTAGCGGCTCTTATTCCAGTGAGTGAAGCGTTAGAGAAAACAGGATGTACGGAGCTCATTGGTCAATGGCTGAGCCAATTGGCAATATTTTTCCCGCCATCCGGTGCTTTAGCGCTTATGTTGGTGACAGCTATGTTGGTTACGCCATTTTTGAATAATGCAGCAACAGTGATGATGGTAGCACCAATTGCGTCAAGTTTTGCTCATTCTCTCCATTATAAGCCTGAAGCTTTTTTAATGGCTGTTGCAATCGGTGCAGGTTGTGAATTCCTTACACCTATCGGACATCAAAGCAATATGCTCGTGATGGCGCCAGGAGGATACCGTTTTAGTGATTATCCACGTTTGGGTGCTCCATTGGCGGTGTTGATCGTTATTATTGCTGTTCCAATGCTTATGTGGGTTTGGCCATTACAATAAGATATTTTCAGAAGCTTTGAGTATCTATTACAAAAGGTTATTAATTGTATAAAGATAAATTGAAGGGATACACTTTCTTTGGCAAAATTTTATGAAAACTTCGCATTGATCATTCAGAACGTCTTTCAAATATAGTTGATAAATTAGGTTTATCTGTGTCATTTTTATCTTCTGTAGAAATTGGTAGAAAATCTGTTCCAGTAGGCATGGAAGAGAAAATCATAGAACTCTATGCTTTAGATCAAGAAAAAGCTTCTCTGTTAAAAAAGAAGCCTATCTTTGTCGAAAGAATTTTACAATCAAACCTTCTAATCCGTTGCAACATGAAACTGTTGTTGCATTTATGCTACTTTTAGATGTCTTATTTTAAGGGGCGTTAGCAGATTTCAAAGAAATGTTAGAAACACTCCATGAAGTATGCTTTTTGTAGAGGCTATTGCGAAATTCTATTCCCCAACTTTTATTTACGCATCCCTCATATTAAAAAAGATATATAAATACAGTAAGCTAGATGAATAAAGAATGGTATTAAAATCCTATAATCGAATACAATACAATGATTGTGTTAAAGACTTTAAAAGATATCTTTCATATAATAGAGAGGGAAGGGTGCTGAAGATGGTAGGCAATCATGGATAATATTAAAGCAGTGATTTTTTTATAAGATTCAAAAGTTGTGATGTAAGCTTAAAGAACATTTACATCGTTTTTGACTAAGACAGTTGCAAAAATCCAATTGATTTGGTTACATGTCAATTTGAAATAAATAAATCAGTAATTTAAAGATTTTAGTTGATTTAGGCTACCATCTTTGTCCATTTATGCGTAAAAGCGCAGAGAGTAAATTTTTACAAGGTATGATATATGTCGTATGATAGTTTTATTGCTGAAGTTAATGCTGAATTTCGTCAGGAAAAGGCGCTTGCTTTTTGGAGACGTTATGGTTTTTCAATTATTGGAGCAGTCCTTCTTTTCATCATCATGATAATTATTTATCAAATTTATTATCATGCACAAATAAAGAAAGCTGGTTATATTGGTGACGCATTTATAAAAAGCCTTAATTTTGCGGATACACGTCATTTTGATAAAGCGATAAAGCAATTGGAGAATGTTAAAGACTCTAACTTTGGAGGATATCCTTTTCTTGCTCGTTTGCGGGAGGCTTCTTTACTCATGGAGCAAGGTGATATGATTAAATCAGTGGAGATCTTTGATTCTGTTGCAGCGGATGAGAAAGCACCACAGATTTTGCGGAAAGTTGCAAAAATTCGAGCAGCCTATATTTTAGTTGATACAGGAACTTTGGAGGATGTCAAAAAGCGCGTCAAAGAGATGGCAAGTGATGTCGATCCTATGCGTATGTCGGCAAGAGAAGCTTTGGGCTTAGCTGCTTATAAGGCGGATAAAATGGATGAAGCGGTTTATTATTTTAAGAAAATTTCTGAAGAAGGTGCTTTGGGGTCAAAAATAACAGATCGGGCTCGAATGATGCTTGAGCTTATGCAGGCCGAGGGCAAGACAAATAAGGAATAAATTGATGAGCCTTACCATTGCTATTGTTGGTCGTCCCAATGTTGGGAAATCAACACTTTTTAATCGTTTGGTTGGGCAAAGGTTGGCTTTGGTTGATGATAAGCCTGGTGTAACACGTGATCGGCGTATTCATGCGGCAAAACTTCAAGATCTACGTTTTGATGTGATTGATACGGCTGGGCTGG
Source organism: Bartonella sp. AP40SXNS (assembly GCF_042195825.1). NCBI lineage: Bacteria > Pseudomonadati > Pseudomonadota > Alphaproteobacteria > Hyphomicrobiales > Bartonellaceae > Bartonella > Bartonella sp. AP40SXNS. The sequence continues at coordinate 293,721 of NZ_JBHIPB010000002.1, read as the reverse complement.
AAGAAGCAGGTGATCATACACTCGAGGGGCGTATGCGTTCTCATACAAAAGTTGCAATTGATGAAGCGGATCTAATTTTATTCGTATTTGATGCAAAGAGCGGAATAACACCAAGTGATTTAAACTTTGCTTCATTGGTTCGCAAATCAGGAAAGCCAATTGTGCTTGTGGCCAATAAGTCTGAGTCAAGAGCGGCAACAGGAGGAGAGTATGAGGCGTGGTCATTAGGTTTGGGGGAGCCGTGCCCAATATCGGCTGAACATGGTTTGGGACTTAGTGATCTGCGTGATGCAATTATAGAGGCTGTTGGGTCAGAGCATGTTTTTGGCAACAACAAAGAAGAAGATAGAATGATACAACCTGCATCTGTTGGTGATGATGTAAAGGATTTGGAAGAAGAGGAGCTTATTTATGATGAAAGTAAGCCCATTAGGATTGCAATTGCGGGGCGTCCCAATACAGGAAAATCCACTCTTATCAATAGCATGTTGAAACAAGAGCGATTGTTAACAGGACCAGAAGCAGGACTCACGCGTGATTCTATTTCTGTAGATTGGGAATGGCGTGGTCGTCATATTAAACTTTTTGATACTGCAGGTTTACGTCGAAAATCGAGAATTCAAGAAAAACTAGAAAAACTATCTGTTGCAGATACTTTACGTGCTATTCGCTTTGCAGAAGTTGTGGTCATTGTTTTTGATGCAACGATACCTTTTGAAAAGCAGGATTTACAAATTGCTGATCTTGTGATTCGTGAAGGGCGTGTTCCAGTTATTGCTTTCAATAAGTGGGACCTTATTGAAAACAGTCAGACCACATTGATTGATTTGCATGAAAAATGTACGCGATTTCTTCCTCAAGTTCGTGGTTTGAGAGCTATTCCTTTATCAGGACAATATGGTCAAGGGATTGATAAACTGATGGAAAATGTCATGATGATGCACCGTGTATGGAATCGTCGCATTTCGACGGCTAAATTGAACCAATGGCTTGGAACTGTTGTGGCACATCATCCACCTCCTGCGGTTTCTGGACGTCGACTTAAGGTTAAATACATCACACAGGTTAAGACACGTCCTCCTGGATTTATGATTTCCTGCTCGCGCCCCAAAAGTATGCCCCAGTCGTATTTGCGTTACCTTGTCAATGGGTTACGTGAAACATTTGATATGTTTGGTATACCAGTTCGCATATCATTACGAGCCTCTGATAATCCTTTTGCGACACGTTCCAAGAAGAAATGATAACTCTTTAATTTTATTGATAATCATTTATCATGAGCGCTATTGAATAGAGCTCTCTCATCTTGATAAAGGTCATTTATTTGCATGTCATGAGAAGAGTTTAATAGGGAGTATTTAAGAAAGAGTACATAATCCTCTTAATGGGTTATTATAAGTGCAAGAATAGATGCAATATGAGGGTAGGGGAATATAATTATGATGCTTGTTTGAAAAGCAGCATTAGATTATCGTTTCATAAAAATAAAGCTTATGAATAAGCGCTTTTGCTTACGATAGTTTGTTTGAATAAAAAGCAAAAATATTTGCTGAATCTACGGATATTCAATTGTAAAAAGCGAAGTTCATAAAAGTGGATTAAAATTGTATAAAGTGGTATGGTAATCGTATTTAAAATTTATTATGTTCTATTGGCTTAATCTATTTGAAATTTTAGATTTATTAATATCTTGTATTTAAAGGAACTTCTCTTAATACCCTCAAGCTCATTTCGTGGTGGGGCCTTTAATGGCGTATGTAAAATACTTTGCGAATAGGATCATATAGAAACAATTGATTATTATTATTTTCATAAAATAAAAAGTGCAAGTTTATTCGAATAAAAGGAGAAAACCAACGCTCTCATACTGTTTTTAGCTTTCTATGTTCTCTTTCAAAACTAGGACTGATATAACATTGGGAGTCGGAAAATAAGATGGTATTAGTTTACACCTTTTGTTAAACGTAAAAATGGTTGTTCTATGAGTTTTATATTATTCACGTGAACTTTTCGTTATACATTCACGGGTGCTGTCGTGAAATCGGTTTAGGTGCTTGGAATATCTTTTTAAGAAAGCATGTAAATTGAAAAATACGTTATTTCTGCAATAAAATTTATACGATAACTTGTGATAGATTTCTTTTAGTATCTTGACGAATAAATTCGGGAACAATATGATGCACACGGTTTTATGAAATGTATTCTTACGTTGCTTTTTAATTAAGGAGCCAATGATGGCGATGGGCGAGAAACCCGTTATGAGCTGTAAGGAGGCTGAAGAGGAAAAGCAAGGAGAGTGTCTTCATTCAGAGGATTTGGAATGCCGTAGTAGGAACTTAAGCGTAGCTTTAGTACGCAAGCAAGCATTAAAGAAGCGGGAGCATAGGAATAAGCGGGAAAAATCACAAGGAAGGATGGCAGGTGCAATTAAGCTTTCCAGTGAGTTTCTGGCAAGTGTTATAGTTGGTATTGTTTTGGGGTTGGGGTTTGATAAGTTAGCAGGTTCATGGCCTTGGGGATTGGTATTTTTTCTCTTCTTTGGATTTGCTGCTGGTGTATTGAGTATTCTTCGGTCTGTGGGGTATGTTTCCTCCAGTCAATTAGGAAAAGAAGGCGTATTGCGCCAAGATAAACAAAATAAAGGGGCCAATGAGAGGTCCGATAAATGAGGTTGAAGTGACAGCGCACGCTCCAGATCCTATTCATCAGTTTGAGGTTTTAAGGCTGATTAAGATTTCCATAGGAAATATGGATTTATCGTTTACAAATGTATCATTGTTTACAGTCCTCACGGTTGTTGTAACTTCTATTTTTCTCTTTATTTCATCATCGAGTCGTGGATTGGTTCCAACGCGGATGCAGTCTCTTTCGGAAATGGCCTATGAGTTTGTAGCATCGACTCTGCGGGAATCATCTGGTGTGCAGGGAATGCAGTTTTTTCCTTTAGTTTTTTCTCTGTTTACTTTTATTTTGGTTGCTAACTTTATTGGTCTCTTTCCTTATTTTTATACGGTTACGTCTCAAATCATGATCACGTTTTCGTTAGCAATGGTGGTAATTTTGACGGTGATTGGGTATGGCTTTTATAAGCATGGGGTCAGTTTTTTGAAACTGTTCGTTCCCAGTGGAGTTCCTGTTGTGGTTTTACCTCTGGTGACAATGATTGAGGTTATTTCTTTTCTCTCCCGTCCAATTAGTCTTTCTCTTCGTCTTTTTGCGAATATGCTTGCTGGTCATATTACGCTTAAAGTGTTTTCTGGGTTTGTTGTTTCAATGATTGGGGTAGGGCTCGTAGGTGTGGGTGGTTCGATTTTACCGCTTATTATGACTGTAGCAATTACTGCTCTTGAGTTTTTGGTCGCATTTCTTCAGGCTTACGTCTTTACGGTTTTAACTTGTATGTATCTTAATGATGCAATTCATCCAGGACATTAATAGAACTGGCGGTTTTCCGTCGAATAATGCAATTTCGCTTTAAAGGAGAATAACATGGAAATGGTGCTTGCAGCAAAATATATTGGCGCTGGTCTTGCTTGCTTTGGTATGGCTGGAACAGCTTTAGGACTTGGTAATATTTTTGGTAGCTATCTTTCTGGTGCATTACGAAATCCATCAGCAGCAGATAGTCAGTTTGGACGTCTCGTCTTTGGTTTTGCTGTTACAGAAGCTTTGGGAATTTTTTCATTGCTCATTGCTTTATTACTTCTTTTTGGGGTTTAATCATCATCAAAAGGGTATATCTGTTCTTGCATGAGGAAAGATTTACCCTTTTAGGCTCTTAACCAGAGAGATGCCAGAGAGATGTTTGTCAGTTATCATCGGTTATAGAGGGCTTTAATAAGCTATTTAAAGGATGAAAGAAGATGTTTGTTTCAAGCGCTTATGCACAGAACACTGAAACGTCGATAGAACATATTAAAAAGGTGGCAGAGCATGCAAATCGTGTGTTTCCGCCTTTTGATTTTGTGCATTTTGGTTCGCATTTTTTCTGGTTGGCAATTTCTTTCGGACTGTTTTATCTTTTTATCTCCCGTGTAATTGTACCACGTATTGGCGGTGTTATTGAAACACGGCGAGATCGAATCGCATCTGATTTAGATCAGGCAATGCGCATGAAGCAAGAAGCAGACATTGTTGTTGAAACTTATGAGCGGAAATTAGCAGAAGCGCGTTTGAACGCGCAGGCTATAGCGCAGGTAGCTAGTGAAGAATTAAAAGAAAAGGCAGAGCTTGAACGGAAAGAAATTGAAGAGAGTTTAGAGAAAAAACTCGCAGATGCTGAAAAACAGATAGCAAAAATTCGGGATAAAGCCATGCAAAATGTTGGTTCTATCGCTGAAGAAGTAGCTCTTGAAATTGTGAAAAAATTGATTGACGTTGATATCAACAAAGAGGCTGTTCGTTCAGTTGTTAAAACTGCGGATTATTGAGGAAGAAAAAGATGACTGATACTTTTTGGGCATTTGTTGGGTTAGTTCTTTTTTTGGCTCTTTTAGTCTATTTCCAAATTCCACAGAGGGTTATACACCATCTTGATGCGCGCGCGAAACGTATCAAAGATGAACTGGATGAGGCTCTGCGTCTTCGTGAAGAGGCACAGGAAATATTGGCTGAATATCAACGCAAACATGCAGAAGCAGAAAAAGATGCGCAAGAAATTATTGCTGCAGCAAAGCATGAAGTTGAATCTGTTATTGCTGAAGCCCGTGCAAAAGCAGAAGAATATGTAAAAAACCGCAATAAATTGGCAGAACAAAAAATTTCCCAAGCAGAAGCCGATGCTATGCGCATGGTTTCTTCATCGGCTATTGATTTGGCAATTTCTACAGCACGTACCCTTATTACAAGAGAAATAGATGCTAACAAGGTAGATGAACTTATTAAAGAGTCTCTTGAGAAAGAATCATTTATCAAAATGAAAACATATCTTAATTAATGATATTTGAGAGATAAAGAACAGTCTCTTTGGTTGCATAATTTTCTCAATATTAATTAATAAAAGTCATAAAAAAGAAAAAATTATCTTCATTGTTTTATCAGTTAATAGGGTATTTTGATTTTAAATGACAAGTTTTGAGAAGTCTGCAACCGATTGTGTAACAATGTGAGTGCGTTTGAGAAGAGCAAGACGGTTAGCACGAACATCAGTTTTTTTATCATTCACCAATACTTTTTCAAAAAATATATCAATCAATTTTCCAAGTGGCGCTAGCACACTGAGTGCAAATGATAAATTTGTTGCATTGATGGGAGCAAGAACCTTTCTTTCTACTTCACAGATTGCATGATAGAGCTGCTTTTCTTCTTTCTCGACAAAGAGCTCAGGATTAATTTCATTCGCTATTGTTGTGCTTTTTTGAAATTCATTTTCAAGAATATTGGCAGTACGTTTTACAGAGGCTACAAAGTTCATTCCATCGTGGGTATTGATGAAAGCGATAAGCGATTCGACACGACGTGCAACCAATAAAAAATCATCAGAATCTTTATTTAAAACGGCTTCAAGGGCATCGTAACGAGCGCCTTCCTCTTTTAGATAGATTTTCAAACGGTCATGAAAAAAGAATAACAGATCTGATAAAATATATTCTGTTTTTTCTGGAAGCAGATTCTGCAATTGTGAATTTTCTCTTTGAGAGATTTCATATTTATTTTTTTGTTGTAAGAAAAGATTCGTTGCTAACTGGAACAGCGGCATAAGATTGATTTTCCAATCTCGCGAAAGTACAAGCCTAATAATTCCCAATGCTGCTCGTCTTAACGCATAGGGATCTTTTGAGCCCGTTGGTTTTTCATTAATGAGCCAAAAGCCAACGAGCATGTCAATTTTGTCGGAGAGCATAACGGTTATAGCAAGTGGTTCTTGTGGAAGACGATCTGTTGGTCCTTGAGGTTTATAATGGTCTTCGATTGCTACAGCGACGTGAGGATCTTCCCCTTGAAGAAGGGCGTATTTTTGCCCCATAACACCTTGTAGTTCAGGAAATTCTCCGACAATTTCTGTTTGCAAATCAGCTTTTGCAAGGATGGCTGCACGTTTTGCTAAAAGAGGATCTGTTTGTATCAAAGGGGCAATTTCTTGTGCGAGTGCAGCAATGCGTTCTACCCTTGCTCCTTGTGTACCTAATTTAGCATGAAAAGTTACATTCAAATGATCAAGTCGCGCCATTCTTTGATCGAGAGGTTTTTTTATATCAAGTTGAAATTTTTTTATAGAAGATTCCAATTGTTGAAGATCAGGTAAATCACGCTGATCGGTTTGCCAAAAATGAAGTGCATCAGAAAGACGGGCACGGACAACCTTACTATTTCCTTTCGAAATTTCTTTGCCTTCATCATTTGCAAGAATATTAGAAACGAGAATAAAACGATGAGAAAGTTTTACTTTTTCTCCTTGTTTGCGGGTGACAAAACATTTTTGATTAGCTCGAATGGTCAAGCGAATAATTTCTGGAGGAATATCAAGGAATGATTTGTCAAAATCACCCATAAGGATAACAGGCCATTCAACAAGGCCAGAAACTTCTTCTAGGAGGGCATTATCTTGAACCAGTTCTAAACCGTTTGCAAAGCAAAGATTTTGAGCATCAGCTAAAATAATATTCTTTCGTCTTTCTGCATCCAGAATGACTTTGTGTGTTTCAAGTTGAGTAACATAGTCATCAAAGCGACGCACCTGGAATGGCTTTCCGTCACTTAAGAAACGATGACCATAAGTTAGATTATTGCTCTTAAGAGAACCAATTGTAAACGGAACAACATGTGTTTCGCCAATTTCTGGTCCGAAGATACAAAGAATATTTTGTAAAGGTCTAATCCACTTCAAAGTACCACTTTGTGCTGAATCTTTTCCCCAACGCATAGATTTAGGCCATGGAAAGTTGCGGATAATATCCGGTAAAATATCGGCAATAATTTCTTCTGCAGCTCGACCTTTTTTAACAATTTTAGCAATATAAAAATGACCTTTTTTATCATCATGTCCAATATGCGCTTCAGAAACATCATTTAATCCTGTTGCACGTAGAAAACCATCAATTACATGCTGTGGTGATTTTATACTGGGACCTTTGCGTTCTTCATGGACATCTTTGGAGCGTATAGAAAGTCCGCGTACGTCCAATGTTAACCGACGAGGTGTCCAATATTCACGAGCGGCTTTATAGGTTAATCCAGCATTCACAAGTTGATCCGTAACAGCTTTTTTAAGATCAGCAGCAGCTTTTCGTTGCATACGTGCGGGTATTTCTTCACTGAAAAGTTCAAGAAGAAGATCAGACATTAGGCCTCTCCAGTATATATTTGTCCAGCTTCTGTGAGTAAGAAGGCTTCCCCACAACGGCGCGCGAGATTACGAACGCGAAGAATGTAATTTTGTCGTTCGGTTACAGAAATAACGCCACGTGCTTGCAAAAGATTAAAGATATGGCTCGCTTTAATACATTGATCATAGGCAGGAAAAACACAGCGATGGAATACATTTTCTTTATTTGGTTTTCCAGCATCAAGAAGTGCGCTGCATTCGCGTTCTGCATCGATAAAGTGCTGATGGAGCAGTTTTGTATCAGCAAATTCGAAGTTGTAATATGAGTATTCCTGTTCTGCCTGTAAAAAAATATCTCTATAACTTATTTTGTTTTCTCCCTCTAAACCATTAAAGTTAAGGTCATAGACGTTATCAACCCCTTGGATATACATCGCTAGACGCTCAAGACCGTATGTGAGTTCCCCTGAAACTGGAGCGCATTCAATGCCGCACACTTGTTGAAAATAAGTAAATTGAGAGACTTCCATTCCATCGCACCAACATTCCCATCCAAGCCCCCAAGCACCAAGAGTGGGACTTTCCCAATCATCTTCAACAAAGCGAATATCATGCAGTTTTGTATCAAGCCCGATAGCTTGTAGCGACTTTATATAAAGTTCTTGTAGATTGAGCGGAGAGGGTTTGAGAAGCACTTGGAATTGATAATAGTGTTGTAAACGATTTGGATTCTTACCATATCGGCCATCTGTTGGACGTCGAGAGGGTTGGACATAAGCAATTTTCCAAGGGCGTGGCCCTAGAGAGCGTAATGTTGTTGCTGGATGAAAAGTCCCAGCTCCGACTTCCATATCGTAAGGTTGCAAAATTGCACATCCATAGTGTGCCCAATAATTTTGCAAAGTTAAGATTAGTCCCTGAAAAGAACGTTTGGGGTTAAGATGTTCAGGCAGTTTCACGCTTTATACTCTTTATATTGGACTAAACAAAAAAACAAAGTAATTTTAGTTTCTCTATTTATTATTCATGTGGTTTATGGTTAAGCATCGTTTATTGCAAACCAAATTTCAACTTTTCTTGAATTTGTTCAGAATTTTCTGGTTTTCCGTCAATTGCGTGGTTCCATTGAAAGATTGCTTCACGTTTACGTCCAACTTTCCAATAGGCATCCCCTAAATGATCATTTAGTGTTGGGTCTTCAGGTTGTAATCTGACAGCATTTTCTAATATTTGCACTGCTTTATTATATTCTTTTAGTTTATAATAAGCCCACCCTAAAGAATCGAGAATATGACTGTTGTGAGCTTGCAAAGCAGAGGCTTTTTGTAGCATACGGAGCGATTCTTCAAGCTTCTCACCACGTTCCACAAGGGAATAGGCTAAATAATTAAGAACCTGCGGTTGATTTGGGAAAAATTCAAGTGATTTTCGCAAGTCAAGTTCTGCTTTTGGCCATTGCTTTAAACGTTCAAAAGCAATACCACGCTGATAAAAGAGTTTCCAATCGTCCTGCTGAAAGTTTTTTATCTTTGTAATAGCGTAGTCTAGAGTTTTAATAGCCTCAAGAAATTTATTGTCCTGCATATAAAAAGCAACGAGCGTTATCAAAATATTACGATCATTGGGAAATTTTTTATTTAACAATGTGAGTAATTTTATTGCTTCTTTGTAATTGTTGTTATTGGCAAGAAGGAATGCAAGATGAAGTTGTCCATCTTTATAATAAGGAGATTTAGGGGATAAAGCGCGATAAAGTTTAATTGCTTGATGTGGATCGTTCAATTTAGCAGAAATGTGTGCGAGCTGAAACAGTGTTGCGTCATTTTGAGGGTATAAGGCAAAAGATAATTGCTTAAAAATACGTGCAATTCGCCCTGAGTTTTTGTAGTTGAGGGCTGTTCCAAAATTATATAATACCTCGGCTGCTCCTTGTTGAGGTGTTTTAATAACTCTCTCTAAGAAAGAATTTTTTTCAATTTTTTCTTGAAAGTTTTTAAGGACTTCTCGACCTGACAACATTTGTTCGCCATGCTGGATTGTTTGAAGGGCTTGGTTGCGCATATTATGGCGCAATTGGAATGAGGCATAGGCTATGATAATACGCTCATAAGTATTAGGAGCGATAAGAGTTCCCTGTTTGTTACTCAGTGCTTTAATGAAATATTTTTTTGCATCCTTTGGCCGTTCTGCAAGGTCGCTCATAAGTGCTAGATGATAAGATATAAAAAGATCATACCAGACAGGACCTTTGAGTTTCTTAAGATCATCGATTGCCTGAGATTTGTGTCCAGATCCAAATGTAATCCAAGCGCCGATGAGTTCAGGTATTGGATTATTGGACGTAGGAAGTTCCTTTAATTTCAGAAGAGCCTTGGCATTCTTATAATCTTTTTTGATGAGACTTTCTACTGACAAAGTTAAGGAAACAAAGGGAGTTATAACATCGTTCTCTTTGAGTTTTTGGGCTTGTTGGACAGCTTCTTTAAAGTTTCCGACCGAGAGCATAGCTTCAAGGAGCTCTTTTTGTGTTTCAATGTTATCAGGTTGATAAACCAGTGCTTGTTTAAAATAATTGATAGCAAGTTCTGTTTTATTTTCATGATTTGCAACCCTTCCAGCTAAATAAGCACCTGTAAATGAGCTTGTATGAGTTGCTGCACTTATTTTACTGTAGGTGAGGGATGGCATCAGCATGATACCCACGATAAAGAGGGCAAAAAGTCGAGATACCGTTGCAGAGCACATGGAGCTAATCCTTTTCAAGATAATCAATTGATGGTGTTGTTTATAGATCATATCTCATTACTTTGTTGAGAAATACTGCGATTCTTGCAAAGAATTCAGTTTACGCGCGCAATACAAAATTCAACAGTCTCAACGAGAGCATTATAAGCAAGATTTTCATTCATGGGAACAAGAGCATCAATTGCATATTTTCCATAGATGCGTGCTTGTTCTATTGTATCTGTGATACTATCATACTTTTCCATTAAGTGTTGTGCGTGTGCGAAGGATTCATCATTATTATTGCCATCTTCAAGTGCCTTTTTCCAGAAATCTTTTTCTAGCATATTCCCACGCTCATAGGCGAGAATAACAGGCATTGTGATTTTTCCTTCTCTAAAATCATCCCCTATATTTTTTCCTAAGTTTTGAGCACTACCGCTATAGTCAAGTGCATCATCAATTAATTGGAAAGCTAAACCTAAGGATGTTCCATATTCACGTAATGAAGAACGCTCTTTATTTCCATAGCCAGCAATAATGGGTCCTACTTCAGCGGCTGCTGAAAAAAGTGCTGCTGTTTTTGCATCGATGATTTTGAGATATTCTGAAGGGCTGGTTTTTATATTTTTTGCGGCAGAAAGTTGCATAACTTCTCCTTCAGCAATAATTGCAGCAGCGTTGGCTAGGACAGAGAGCGCTTCTATGGAACCGACATCGACCATCATTTTAAAGGCCTGCCCCAATAGGAAATCACCAACAAGTACACTTGCTTGATTCCCCCAAATCATACGAGCTGTAGATTTTCCACGTCGTAAATTACTTTCATCAATCACATCATCGTGTAGTAATGTTGCTGTATGCATAAATTCAACAGCTGTTGCGAGTTTTATATGCCCGTCACTTTGATAACCGAACATATGAGCAGAAGCGAGCGTAATCATTGGGCGTAATCGCTTTCCACCTGATGAAATAAGATGGTTAGAAATTTCAGGGATCATCTCAACCTCTGATTTTGCCATAGAGAAAATAAATTGATTTACGCAATCCATATCTTTTTGAGTAAGATTGACAAGAGATTGAAGAGAAATTTGATTATTTCTTATTTGTTTTGGTTTGATAGCTGCACTCAATGTGTTTACTCCTAGAGTATTGCAATGGACATATATAAAATTTACTTTATTCATTAGCATAAAGGGGGTTTGGTTTTGACTCAAGCTTTTGATGTCGTTTAAAAGTGTTAGCTTGGAATGTTATTGGCAAGAAATGTTCTTTAGCGAGTGTAATCTTATTGTTATAAAATAATAAAAAATTTAAAATAGCAGCTGAATGGCAAAAATGCAGTTTATAAAGGTGAGCATTAGGCTTTTAAATGGATAAAGCAGCGAATCAGAGTGGTGAAACAATTGACAGTTTTCACCGCGGGAAATTTTATTTGGTTCAACCCCATAAATATGGTCATCGTTCTGGAATGGATGCGATGTTATTAGCTAGTTTGGTTCCAAGTGATTTAAAGGGCAAGGTTGTTGATTTAGGTGCTGGTGCTGGAGCTGCAGGGTTAGCTGTTGCTTCGCGTTGTCTGAAAGTTCATGTTACCTTAGTTGAACGTTCGGCTTTTATGATATCTTATGCTCAAAAAACGCTTATGCTAAAACAAAATAAACAATTTGCTAGCCGAATTTGTTTGCTAGAAGCAGATGTTACCTTCAAAGGGAATGCCCGTATAAAAGCAGGTTTGATAGATAATAGCTTTGATTTTGCGATTATGAATCCACCTTTTAATAATCCCACTGATCGCAAGACACCTGATCAACAAAAATCTGAAGCACATGTTATGCCTGAAGCGATGTTTGATAATTGGTTGCGGAGTGCAGCAGCGATTGTCAAGCCAGGTGGATACTTAGGGCTCATTGCACGACCACAATCACTAGTAGATATTTTGCGTGCTTTAGAAGGGCGCTTTGGTGGTATTTGTATCGTTCCTGTGCATGCACGTGCAAAGACAGCAGCAATTCGTCTTTTATTTTACGCAAAACGAGGAAGCAGAGCAGCTTTATCTATTTTACCGGCACTGGTGATACATGAAGATAATGGTCATACTTTTTCACCACGGATTGATGCAATTAATAATGGATATATAAGCTTGTGGGAACTTTTGTAATGGTATCTTGTGTTTTTCAGTTTATTCTTTAAAGTCTACACTTTGTTACTAGGGAGGTTTAGCTTTTGTATGAAATTATATTTCTGGTTGTAATGTGGGGATTGATTGGCGCTTTTGGATGGTATCGCGTTGTTCCTTTTTGTTGTCCTGTCCTCTTTAATTTTTCTTAACTTATAAGGAGATTTTGTTTTGATTGACGTTATCAAGAAACTTGTTCCCCATCGTTTTTCTTCCAATAAACTAGAAATTCCTGTCGTTCGCCTTCAAGGGGCGATTATGGATTCATCAGCATCTATATCTCGTACGCTTTCCCTTAGTAGATGTGCTAGTCTTTTAGAGAAGGCTTTTGCGTACAAAAAAGCACCGGCTATTGCCCTTATTATCAATTCTCCTGGAGGTTCACCTGTACAATCGCGTTTAATCTTCAAGCGTATTCGTGATTTGGCAGAAGAAAAAAATAAAAAGGTTTTTGTATTTATTGAAGATATAGCAGCATCCGGTGGTTATATGATTGCTTGTGCAGGAGATGAAATTTTTGCAGATCCTTCTTCGATTGTTGGTTCCATTGGGGTGGTTTCAGCTTCCTTTGGTTTTCCGGAACTTTTAAAGAAAATTGGTGTGGAACGGCGCGTTTACACAGCAGGAAAGAACAAGGTTACGCTAGATCCATTTCAGCCTGAAAAAAAGGCGGATATTGAGCATTTGAAATCTCTCCAACTGGAAGTACATCAAACTTTTATCGATTTAGTTAAAGAGCGGCGTTCTACAAAATTATCAAATGATTTGAATCTCTTTACAGGAATGTTTTGGAGTGGAAAAAAAGGCGTTGAACTTGGTTTGATTGACGGATTGAATGATGTACGTTCTGTTATTAAGGAGCGCTTTGGTAATGATGCACAACTTCGACTTATTATGCCTCCAAAAAGTTTTTTAAGCCCTAAAACGCATTCAGGAGTGACTGCTCATACAGTTTATACAGCAGTTGACAGTGCGTTGATGGCAGCAGAAGAGCGGGCACTTTGGCAGCGTTACGGTTTGTGAGGCCAAAAATCATTCGAGAGGAGATTTTATCTAAAAACAGATGATAGAAAAAAAAGCTTGAAATGATACGAAAGTTTATTTTGTATAAGAATTCTCCATATTTATTACTTATTTAGAAAACAATTAAGAATATTTCAAGCTGTTTATAGGGTTTATGCTACAGGTATGAATGAAAGGGGCATATTTATAAAAGAACTCTGTATAGGTTAATATTACGTCATATGATATCACATGTAAAAGCTTCGATCCAAAGACATTCTTATGTATTTACACCCATTAAATTGAATTTGGCTTTGCATGTTGTGGGGCAACGTGCTGATGGTTATCATTTAATAGAAAGTTTGGTTTATTTTAGTCTTAGCGGTGATTGCTTACACTATGCGTCTTGTGAAAGTGACCAGTTTGTTTTAACGGGGCCATTTGCAAAAGGGCTTGTTTCTCATTCAGATAATTTGGTTATTCGTGCACGAGATTTTATGCATAAGACTTTTCCTGAAAGTGCTCAACCTGCGTTTTTTCGACTTGTAAAAACATTACCTGTTGCCTCAGGTATTGGTGGTGGCTCAGGTGATGCTGCTGGGGTTGTAAGCATGTTGTATCAACAGTGGAATCTTGATTGCCCTTATGAAAAATTAGCAAAAATGAGTTTAGTTCTTGGTGCTGATGTACCCATGTGTCTTTTTGCATTAGAATATCAGCAGCCCCTTTTGGTTAAAGGGATTGGTCAAAAGATTATACGATTACAAGAGGCTTGTTCACTGGCAATGGTATTGGTTAATCATGGACAAGAAATTTCAACACAAGCTGTTTTTAAAGCGTTAGAGAAGCGTCATCATCCTTCTTTAAAAATTGATTCAGTCGCTTTAAAGACTGTTGATTCATTGGTTGAGGTTTTACAAGAAACGCGTAATGATCTTTTTTCTCCGGCATTAAAAATGGCACCTCAGTTAGCCGAAGTGTTATCTGTATTAGATGAATGTGGGTCTCTTTTTTCTCGTATGTCTGGAACGGGGGCAACTTGTTTTGGCATTTTTAAAAATCAACAAGCAGCGCAAAAGGCAGCTCTTTTTATCAAATCAATGTACCCAAATTGGTTTGTAAAACCGATCATGACTTTAGGAACTATTTGAGAAATAAAAACTTTTATTTTGTCTTGATTCTACTATACATAATGAAAAGGGTAACTAAAGAAATCTACTTTTTGTTTTTTAAACAAAATGAATACATGCTAGAATAATTTTTTAGAAGAAAAATGGACAATAGGATACTCTTTATCTCATGGTTTGTTTTTATCTTTTGTGTAAGAATTCGCAGAATGTTTGAAAAGCCATTTAAAACTGTAATGCTTGCAAAAAATAAGCAGGTTACAGAAATAAGTGTATATTTGTTGTATTTGTGATTTATCAAAGATGTTTAATTTGCCGCTTCAGCCAAATTTCTTGTGTGAATTGAATTTGCAGAAACAGGGTTTTTTTCATATAGCTGGTGTTGATGAAGTAGGACGAGGACCTCTCGCTGGACCGGTGGTAACGGCAGCAGTTATCTTGGATAAAGGTCATATTCCTGATGGATTAAATGATTCAAAAAAACTTTCTTTTCTTCAACGAAGTAGACTTTATCATGAAATTTTGCAAAGTGCATTGGCGGTTTCAGTTGCTAGTGTTTGCGCTCGTACAATTGATCAATCTAATATTAGACAAGCAACTTTAGAAGCAATGCATCGCTGTATTAAAGGATTAGCTGTTTCAGCCCACTATGTACTTGTTGATGGACGTGATATTCCCTCTGGGTTGTCTTGTCCCGCAATTGCGTTGATTAAGGGCGATCAGCGTTCGGTTTCAATTGCAGCCGCATCTATTATTGCGAAGGTAACGCGTGACCGGATGATGGAATGTGCAGGACAAGTTTATAAAGGCTATGGTTTAGAGAAGCATGTAGGATATGCAACGTTAGTTCATCGTACGGCTCTTAATAAATATGGTCCAATCGTAGGATTACATCGTTATAGTTTTGCACCACTAAAAGAACGTTATAGGAATGATGTATCATGACGATTCTACCACTCAATAGTGCTTCGATAAAAGAGGCAATAGCGCTTCTTGAACAAGGGAAGTTAGTAGCGTTACCAACGGAAACTGTTTATGGATTAGCAGGCGATGCGACCAATGGGAGGGCAATTTCTTCTATTTATTCTACAAAGGGTCGTCCGCAAATTAATCCTCTTATTGCGCATGTCAGCGGCATCGAAATGGCGGAACGTTATGTTAAAATCGACTTTCTTTCACGCCAATTAATGGAGGAATTTTGGCCAGGGCCTTTGACATTGGTTTTGCCTTTAAAGGAACAGCATAATATCCATCCTTTAACGACTGCCGGTTTGAATACATTGGCTATTCGTTTTCCAGACAGTCGTTTTGCGGAAGTTGTACAATATTTTGGACGCCCACTTGCTGCTCCTAGTGCGAATCAATCAGGACGTCTTAGTCCTACTTCCGCTGAGGCTGTTTTTGCATCTTTGGGGGAATCTGTTTCTTTGATATTGGATGGAGGATTTTCTAGAATAGGGCTTGAATCAACGATTATTAAGATTTGTGGTGAAAATATTTATCTTTTGCGTCCAGGGGGGCTTGCGGCTGATGAAATTGAAGAAGTTGTGGGGAAGCCTTTAAAACGGATAGATCAAAGGGCGGCAATTGAAGCTCCTGGGATGTTAAAGTCGCATTATGCTCCCAATGCCACGGTTCGTTTGAATGTAGAAAAGGTGGAAAGTGGTGAAGCGCTTTTAGCATTTGGTTCAAAGCGTGTTATGGGGGCTGAAAATGCTGTTTCTATTTTAAACCTTAGCGAAGATGGAAAATTGGAAGAGGCAGCCTCTCATTTATTTCAATATATGAAGGAATTAGATTCATTTAAAGTGAGATGTATCGCAGTAGAACCTATTCCATCATACGGATTAGGAGAGGCTATCAATGATCGTCTTATACGGGCTGCGGCTCCAAAGGAGAAATGAACATGGAGCAGGAATTAATTGAGGGGTTTAGGGAAATTGTTGGAGCCAAGCATGCTGTAACAGATCAGACGTTGATTGCACCGTATTTGCTTGAAGAGCGTGGGCTTTTTCATGGAAAAACACCTTTACTTTTACGTCCATCTTCTTGCGCAGAGGTCTCATCGATTATGCAGTTAGCGAGCAAAACGCACACACCGATTGTACCACAGGGGGGGAATACAGGGCTTGTGGGGGGACAGCAACCAGATGAAAGAGGAGAGGGCGTTCTTTTATCCATGGAGCGATTAAATAAGATTAGAGCTATAAATCTTGAAGGAAATTTTGTTGTTGTAGAGGCTGGTGTTATTTTACAGGATTTGCAGAAAAAAGTGGATGAATCAGGTCGTTTTTTCCCTCTTTCTTTGGCATCTGAAGGTTCTTGCCAAGTAGGGGGAAATCTTTCGTCAAACGCTGGAGGGACAGCTGTTTTGGCTTATGGCAATATGCGTGATCTTTGTCTTGGTTTGGAAGTTGTTTTACCGGACGGGCGTATTTTAGATGATTTGCGTTTTGTTAAAAAAGACAATAGCGGTTACGATTTAAAAAATCTTTTTATTGGTGCAGAAGGCACATTGGGTGTTATAACCGCAGCCGTTTTGAAGATTTTTCCAAAAATAAAAGGAAAAGCAGTTGCCTTGGTGGGATTATATAGTCCGGCGAAGGCTTTAGAGTTTTTATCTCTGGCTCAAGAATATGGAGGAGGGATGTTGACAGGTTTTGAGCTTATGTCAAAGCTCAGTTTGCAAATGGCTTTAGATTATAAGATGTGTGAGAAGCCTCCTCTCCAGCAGAAACATGAATGGTATGTATTAATGAACATTTCATCGTTGCAAGGCAATGATGAGGCGTTATCGGTATTGAGTAGTATTTTAGAAGAAGCTTTAAAGAATGCGGTGATAGAAGATGCAGTTATTGCGCAATCTTTAAAACAGCAAGATTTTTTTTGGCAATTGCGAGAAAGTATATCATCGGCACAAAAGTTGGCGGGAGGATCTATTAAGCACGATATTGCAGTACCGCTTGCTTCCATTCCTGATTTTATTGCTGAAGCTGCACTTATTGTTGAAGATATTTCTCCAGGAGCACGGGTGGTTTGTTTTGGACACATGGGTGATGGAAATTTGCATTATAATGTTACACAACCTGTAGGGGCTGATACGACAGTATTTTTGCAGTTATGGTCAACAATGAACCATCGCATTCATAGTTTAGTGATGAATTATAAAGGTGCATTTTCTGCTGAGCATGGAATTGGTCAGCTTAAGCGCGAAGAACTTCGTTCTTTTAAATCGCCTGTCGCATTGGATATTATGCAAGGGATTAAAAAAATGCTCGATCCTTTAGGGATAATGAATCCTGGAAAAGTATTATAATTCAAGAATGGTGATCATGCATTTTTGTTTAGATTTTAATAACCAAAAAAGAAACCAGTTGTTTTTTATTCAAACTTTTAATAATCCAATGAGAAAAAGCTGCTAAAGGGTGTATGTTATTTAAGATAAATTGGGATAATGTATATGGCTAATCAATGCTTTAATCAGGCAAAAGCGGTGCTTGAATTTCGGTTAGATCCGTGCCATTTGCCACAAACTACGACATATTTTTCATCCAAAACGGGCAATAAGGTAATTTGTTCGTTAAATGAGCGTGGTGTTTCTTTTAAAACGGATATGCCTTCAAGCTTATCGCATTTAATACCTCCTTATCATTTTCAAGGAATTGCAGCACGTACCGTAAAAACGCGTTCAGGAGAAAGAGCTGTTGCATTAGAATTACTTCATGCAGATGAGGAAGCTTGTATACCGCTTTTGGTTTCCAGAGATTTGAATAATGTTCTTCTGGATTGGCGGTTATGGGCGGATACTTATGGCCTTCCCATGCTTATGATCAATGAAGATAATCGCATTCTGGTTGTAAAAGATCGTTCTGATTTACATCGATTTTTTGGTACAACATCGTATTCTAGACAAAAGCGTTTTTTACTTCGTTATAGCAATCCGTTCGGCTTGCGTTTGGTGATTGCGAATCGAATCGCACTCCAGTGATATTAATATGCATTCATTGTTGTACTACTATCAGCATTTATCTTGTTGTGCCGTAAAACATCGTTGTTTGGGGCGGTAACATAAGGGGTGTAAACTTCACACATGAAGTGTTTTTAGAAGATATGGCGAATATTCTTAAGTTTGCTTGTAGGTCTTTGTGTAAGTGCAGCATATGAGTGGGAAGCAAGAGGACCCCGCTCAATGAGAATTCAGACTTTTACAGACGGGATTTGGTGTGACTTTTGGTTCTTGAAAACAAAGAGGAAGTCAATGATTGTAAATGAGAGTTTTTTGACACCATACATTGGCAGCAGAAATCTATTATGTAAAACGCTTTTTTCGGAGAGGTGAAAACGGCTTTCGTAACAATAGAAACTGTTTTTTGCGGTATAATTTTGGGTTTTTGCCACATTATTAAAACATCAGAAAATTACTGGAAGTGTTTTTGAATTTTTTTTAATAAATCATTTCTCCATTTTGAATGAGAGCTTTGAATATTGCAGAACATTCTTATTTCATCTCTCTTTTATAATCAAAATCATTTAGATAGAAAGGGTTATCGTAATATTGAGAGTTGGAAAATACAAAGATGGTATCGGTTTTTATCTTTATTCCAGAAAGATGGCAGAATGGATTTATACTATTTGCAGGTAGTGTCATAAAATGGGAGTGATGAGCATGAGAGATATTGTTTAAGAATTTGTATGTGAATAACATAACTATCTTTTTTGGG
This sequence comes from Bartonella sp. AP40SXNS, assembly GCF_042195825.1. Taxonomy (NCBI): domain Bacteria; kingdom Pseudomonadati; phylum Pseudomonadota; class Alphaproteobacteria; order Hyphomicrobiales; family Bartonellaceae; genus Bartonella; species Bartonella sp. AP40SXNS. The sequence goes on along the minus strand of NZ_JBHIPB010000002.1, from coordinate 274,704 downwards.
CATTTTATTTTTCGTAAAAGCGGAATTTCATTAAAAAACGCGATAGATAAAAGAAATGATAGTATATATGTTTTTCTTCAGGATTTTTATAAGAAAGAAAGTGTTTATAAAAATGATGAGAAAATACGTTTAAAGTAAAGATAACAGTAAAATGATCATTTTATATTATATTCTCAGATTCAGAATTTTTTCCTATTTCATCATGAGTAGGTATCCTATTTACAATATTTGATTGTTCAAAGGAAAGCACACTCATTTTTTCAAAATTATGGTCAACGTAAAACAGTGAGAAAATTTGTGTATCATGCTCTTACGTGAAATCATCAAATCGTAAAAAAGAATAGTCAAAGGATTTAGTTTTTTCGCGCAATAGCTCGCCATCCGATATCGCGACGAACAAAACCCTCTGGCCAATCAATATAATCAACGGCTTCATAAGCACGTTTTTGTGCTTGCGTAATCGTTTTTCCTGTTGCTGTTATATTGAGAACACGTCCACCATTTGCAATGAGTTGTCCATTTCGTAATGCTGTACCAGCTTGAAAAACTTTCACATCGGGAAGAGTATCTATTTTATCAACGTTACGAATAACAGTCCCTTTTTGGGGAGAGTCTGGATAACCATTAGCAGCCATAACAACGGTGAGAGCAGTCTTTTCAGACCACTGAAGAGGTTTATTTTCAAGATTTCCTTGAGCTGCGGCAAGAAAAATTGGTAGAATATCATCTTTAAGGCGCATCATTAAAACTTGACATTCAGGATCACCGAATCGTACGTTAAATTCAATTAATTCGGGTCCTTTTTGCGTTATCATCAAGCCGACGAAGAGAATACCTCTAAAGGGGGCGCCCATTTCGTTCATGCTTTTTAAAGCTGGTTCAACAATTTCTTTAAGGGTACGATTCACTATTTCTTGGGTCATGATGGGTGCTGGTGAATAAGCACCCATACCACCGGTATTTGCTCCAGTATCTCCATCTCCTACACGCTTATGATCTTGAGCAGATCCAAAGGGAAGAGCAACTTTACCATCACAAAGGCAGAAGAAGCTTGCTTCTTCACCTTCCAGAAAAGATTCTACAACAATTTTGTTTCCTGCATCCCCAAATGCACTTTTGAAGCAGGCATCAACAGCGTTAAATGCTTCTTCTATAGTTGTTGCAACCACGACACCTTTGCCGGCAGCTAAGCCATCAGCTTTAATAACAATGGGAACACCTTGTTGATGAATGTAGGCTTTGGCTCTAGCGGCATCATTAAAGCATTGGTAACTTGCTGTAGGAATGTTATTCTTATGACATAAATCTTTTGTAAAAGCTTTTGAACCTTCTAGTTGAGCAGCTTTTTGAGTAGGACCAAATACACAGATGTTAGCGCTATTAAGAGAATCTGTTATACCTGCAACCAATGGTGCTTCTGGTCCTACAATCACAAGATCAATAGAATGTGCTTTACAAAAATCAATAATAAGGGGGTGATCATCAATGTCTAAATTAATATTTTCACCAAATTCTGTTGTTGCAGGATTTCCAGGAGCACAATATAACTTTGTTAGCAGTGGTGATGCTGCTATTTTCCATGCTAAAGCATGTTCTCGTCCACCTGAGCCAATAAGAAGAATATTCATTGCTTGCTCCTCTCATAGAAGATGATTAATTTCATCTCCTTCTCATAAGAATGAAATGTCTCTATCGCAAGACTAAAGGTAAATCATTTGATGAAAAAAAATAAAAATATCGCACCTGTTCAGTCCTATAATAGCCAAGGACGGGTTATGGATGCATCTTCCAAACAATGGGTCTATAGTTTACTTCCCTGTTCTTTATGGTTTTATGCGCAATTGGCGCGTTGGGATCGGCCTATCGGATGGCAATTGTTGATGTGGCCTTGTTTTTGGTCAACAACAATGGCTTTTCTCTCTTATGAAATGCATTATGATACTCTTTCATCAATGTTGCTTCATTGGGTTTGGTATCTTTTTCTTTTTTTTCTAGGATCCATCGCTATGCGAGGGGCAGGATGTACTTGGAATGATCTTATTGACCATAAAATCGATTCTCAGGTAGAAAGAACACGTTCTCGCCCATTGCCGACAGGTCATGTGAGTCGGTTTCAAGCAAAAGTTTTTATACTTGTGCAATGTTTGGTTGGTTTAGGCGTTTTATCACAATTTAATAGGTTTAGTTTTTTTCTCGGTATTTCGTCATTGATAGCTGTTGCATTTTATCCTTTTATGAAACGTGTAACATATTGGCCGCAGTTTTTTTTAGGCGTTGCATTTAATTGGGGGGCATTAATGGGGTGGGCTGTTGTCTTTGGAAGTTTAAGCTGGTCACCGATTTTGCTTTATGTGGGATCAATCTTGTGGACCATAGGATATGATACAATCTACGCCCATCAAGATAAAGAAGATGACGCTACGGTTGGTGTGCGTTCTACAGCACTTCTCTTCGGTAAAGAAACCAAGCGTGCTTTAGTATTTTTGTATGGTGGTTTTGTACTGTTCGTGAGTTTAGCATTTTATTTAGCTGAAGTCCCTGTTCTCAGTTTTTTTGGGGTTTTTGTGGCAAGTATCCATATGTTTATTCAAATTAAAGTTATTGATATAGATGACAGTGCGCAATGTCTCAGGCTTTTCAAATCTAATTCGCTTATTGGTCTTGTGATTTTTGCTGGTTTAGTATGTGGTGGTATATGGATGATGTTTTATCCTGCAGCTTAACAACAAATTAGATAAAATCATATATTCTGATGATGAGGAGAGGAATGAAAATACAAAGATACTTTCATTAATTTTAAAGTGTATTATTTTTTCATGTTCAAAGCTTTTTGTATTTTATGATTAGTTTTATTCCAGATCTTTCTGGTTTGAAATAACGATTTTTTCAAATTTTATTGAAAGTGCACTTTCTCTTATCAGAAATTACAAAAGTAAAATCATAATTTTTGCTGAATACCGTGTTTTCTCTTAAAAAAGCTTGTTGCGCATCTATTGTCTTCAAGCAATGCAGTAGGAGATATTATCAACCAACTTTTATAGTGAAAATAAAACTTTTCTATTGAATGGAAACTAATCATTTTGTTTTAGAAATTTGCAAATAGAAAATAGTCATTGAACCCTTAGGAAGACAAAATCTTCATAACGATAAAGCTTGAAGGATTAGGGATAAAGTTTTTGTTTTTTCCAATTGCTGTGTTCAACACAATCACGCGTAAAAAGCAGACGATCATGTAAACGAAATGGGCGATCACACCAGAATTCTATAGAAAGGGGTTTAACACGAAAACCAGACCAATACGGTGGTCGTGGAATATTGCCTACTGCATAACGTGCAGTATATTGAGCAATTGCTTTTTCGAGCACAAAACGATTGTCTAATGGTTGAGATTGTTTAGATGCCCATGCCCCAATTCGACTCCCACGTGGTCGCGATTGGAAATAGGCATCGGCTTCCTGTTGACTTACTTTTTCAACAATGCCTCTAATTCTGACCTGACGACGGAGCGATTTCCAATGAAAACCTAAGGATGCCTTCATTGATTTTAAAATTTCTTGTCCTTTACAGCTTTCATAATTGGTATAGAAGACGAATCCTTGGGGACTGTAGTCTTTGAGGAGAACCATACGAACATTAGGAAGTCCTGTTTCGTCAACTGTTGCGAGCGCCATAGCATTCGGATCATTTATTTCGCTTATTGTTGCCTCTTCAAGCCATTTTGCAAAAAGTTCAAAAGGTTTTTGCATTTGCATAAAATGATCATCTGTTGGTATTTTATCGCTCATAGTGTCTCCAAATGTCAGCGAGCATGGGTAAGGCATTTTCTTATTTACTTTGTCATCTCGAAGTAAAGTAGCATTTTTTCCTATTTTCAAAAAGTCAATGCTATCGTGTATTTTTATAGTGGTTTCATTATTTTTGTCTTTAGCATAGACGATAATGAGCTATATTAAATAAATATCTCATTTTATCTGGTATTTTAGTTTATTGATAGACATATAAAGAAAGAAGAAATTATTCTCTAGAATAGATTGATAAAGCTATGAGGGATATTGAAAACATATCCGTTGATATTTTGAAAACGAAAAAATTGAAAAGAGGGCAATATGCGTGATCCCTACACGATTCTGGGTGTGGCACGTACCGCAAAATCGCAAGAGATTAAATCAGCATTTAGAAAATTAGCAAAGAAGTATCATCCAGATCACAATAAAGATGATGCAAAGGCTAAAGAAAAGTTTGCTGAAATTAATCAAGCTTATGAAATTATAGGTGATAAAGATAAAAAAGCACAATTTGACCGCGGTGAAATTGATATGGAAGGAAAACCACTTTATCAAGCCTATGGTGCTGGTGAGAATTTTAACAATAAACAAAATCCTTTTTCAGGAAGAGCGAGAGGATTTGATTTTTCCTCTTCAGGTGGTGCAGGTTTTGATGCGAGTGATATTTTTCGCGATCTGTTTGGGGGAGGCGGTAGCTTTTCGAATTCCACACACTATAATCGCCCTCAACAAGGAGCACATATTCGTGCTAATCTTGCCATAACATTAGAGCAGATGGTTGGCGCAGAAAAGGTGGAAGCCGTTTTTCCTAATGGAAAAAAGTTAAAAATTAAACTTCCAGATTATATTGAAGACGGGCAAACTATTCGTTTAAAAGGTCAGGGAGAAGAGGTTCCTCATGGGCAAGCAGGAGATGCATTAATAACCATTCAGATTCAAAAACATCCTCGTTTTCGGGTTGAAGGAAGGGCACTTCATCTTGATTTACCAGTTTCTCTTAAACATGCTGTTTTGGGAGCAAAAGAAGAAGTTGAGACATTGGAGGGACGTGTGGTTTTAACGATTCCTGCTTGGTCAAGTTCTGATCGCGTTTTACGGTTGAAAGGAAAAGGACTTCGTTTAAAAAGTGGTACAAGAGATGATCTTTATGTGCATGTTCGTATTATGTTGCCGGAAGGTAAAAATGTTGCGCTAGAACAGTTTTTGCAAATGCAAAAAGATTAAATTTTAATTTTTTTATATATAAAGCATAGTTTTTGCTTGATTTTAAACCAATTACTTGAAGAAAAAGTTGACCTGTGTCATAGGCAAATGAATAATATTAATTTTAAGTAACAATGGGGCAGTGCTAATGGCTAAGGGTAATGGTTTATTGTACGGTAAGCGTGGCTTAATTTTAGGGTTGGCCAATAATCGCTCCATCGCTTGGGGAATTGCTAAAGCGGCGAGTAGCGCAGGGGCAGAGCTTGCTTTTACCTATCAGGGTGAAGCCATGAAAAAGCGTGTTGAGCCTTTGGCTGAAGAATTAAAGGGATTTGTTTGTGGACATTGTGATGTTTCTGACAGTGCTTCTATTGATTCAGTCTTTAGAGCCATAGAGAAGAAATGGGGCAAACTCGATTTTTTAGTTCATGCTATTGGTTTTTCTAATAAAGATGAATTAAGTGGTCGTTATGTTGATATCAGCGAATCAAATTTTATGATGACCATGAATATTTCCGTTTATTCCCTAACAGCTCTAACAAAGCGTGCAGAAAAGTTGATGCCGGATGGCGGTTCAATCTTGACACTGACCTATTATGGTGCAGAAAAGGTTGTTCCCAATTATAATGTCATGGGGGTTGCTAAAGCAGCTCTTGAAGCGAGCGTGAAGTATTTAGCGGTAGATTTAGGTCCCAAAAATATTCGTGTTAATGCGATATCTGCTGGACCGATTAAAACGTTAGCAGCTTCAGGTATTGGTGATTTCCGTTATATTTTAAAATGGAATGAATATAATGCTCCATTACGCCGTACAGTAACAATTGAAGAGGTTGGTGATTCTGCTCTTTATTTTCTTTCAGATTTGTCTCGTTCTGTTACTGGTGAAGTTCATCATGTCGATTCGGGTTATAATATCATAGGTATGAAAGCAGTTGATGCACCAGACATTTCTGTCGTTAAAGAATAAAGTTTGGTTTATAGGGTTTTATTGAACAGCGGTAATTTGACCAAATTAAAAGCGGCTGAGAGTATTTTGGAACAAAGAGCTGTCTTGTGTATAACTCAACATATGTTGTCGTTGGCGTATATTTGACAGAGAAACGGATCTTTTTTCATGTCGCATAATACATTTGGTCATTTGTTTCGTGTAACCACATGGGGAGAAAGTCATGGTGCTGCTCTTGGTTGTGTCATTGATGGTTGTCCGCCTGGAATTATTTTTACTCTTGCAGAAGTTCAAGCTTATCTTGATAAACGGAGACCAGGACAATCCGTATATACAACGCAGCGACGCGAATTGGATCAAGTAGAAATTCTTTCAGGAGCTATCGCTCAGGACGATGGGACGGCATTGGTTACAACAGGTACACCAATTTCTCTGTTGATTAGAAATACAGATCAGCGTTCGAAGGATTATAGCTCGATTGCCTATCAATATCGTCCAGGACATGCGGATTATACTTATGATATTAAATATGGACTTCGTGATTTTCGAGGAGGAGGGCGTTCTTCGGCACGGGAGACAGCAGCACGTGTTGCAGCGGGTGCATTTGCACGTAAAATTGTTCCTGGTTTGGTGGTTCGAGGAGCAGTGATAGCAATTGGTCCTCATAATATTAATCGTGATCGTTGGGATTGGTCAGAGGTTGATAAGAATCCTTTTTTTACACCTGACGCAGAGATGGTTCACATTTTTAGTGATTATATCAGTAAACTCCGTAAAGAGGGGACATCTGTTGGTGCTGTTGTTGAGATCATTGCAGAAAATGTTCCGGCAGGTTTAGGAGCACCTATTTACGCAAAATTAGATCAAGATATTGCATCCTTCCTTATGTCGATTAATGCAGTAAAAGGAGTTGAAATTGGGGATGGTTTTGCGGCAGCCCGCATGAGGGGAGAAGAAAATGCCGATGAAATGCGGATGGGAAATGATGGAAAACCACTTTTTTTATCCAATCATGCTGGTGGTATTTTAGGGGGAATATCGAGTGGACAGCCAATTGTTGCACGTTTTGCTGTCAAACCTACTTCGTCAATTTTAACGCCTCGTCGCTCTATTGATGTTGATGGTCATGATGTAGATGTTATAACGAAGGGACGTCATGATCCATGTGTTGGGATTCGCGCTGTTCCCATTGGTGAAGCGATGGTTGCTTGTGCTATTGCGGACCATTATCTAAGACATCGCGGTCAAGTTGGGTGAGTGAGAAGGTGAATAATGGTGTATGATGAAAAAAAAATTGTTTCTGCACTTAAAGCTTTTGAACGCGGTGAAATTGTTGTGGTGACAGATGATGATGACCGTGAAAACGAAGGTGATTTAACTGTTGCTGCTGTCCATTGTACAGAAGAAAAGATGGCATTCATCATTCGCCACACAACAGGGATTGTTTGTGCACCTATGCCAAAAGAAGAAGCACAACGGTTTCATCTTGCTCCTATGGTGCCAGATAATAATTCAGCACATCGGACTCAGTTTACTGTTACTGTGGATTTTAAACATGGGATAACGACGGGTATCTCCGCACACGACCGCACATTAGCGGTTCGCAATCTTGCTAATCCAAATGCTGGTGCTCACGATTTTATTCGTCCAGGACATATTTTCCCTTTGATTGCGCATAAAGGGGGTGTTCTTATGCGTTCAGGTCACACGGAAGCGGCTGTTGATTTATGTAAATTAGCTGGTTTACCGCCAGTTGGTGTTATTGGTGAGTTGGTCAATGATGATGGCAGTGTTAAACATGGAGATGAAGTTACAAAATTTGCACAGGAACATCGATTGCATATGATAACGGTTGCGGATTTAATCGCTTATCGTCAGCGCAAAGAAATGTTGATCAGGCATGTTGGAGAAATGGCTATTGAAACACCAGTAGGACCTGCTATTGTTCAGAGTTATCAACTCCCTTGGGAAACAGTTCAGCATGTTGCAATCGTTTTTGGTGATCTTGGTGATGGTGAAGATATTCCTGTACGTTTGCATCGTGAAAACATTATGAATGATGTTTTTGGTCAAGCGTCAGATGTTACCACTATCATGCAGCGTATGATGGAAAAAGAAAAACGGGGTGTTTTTGTTTATTTACGTGAAGGATCAGTTGGTATTGATGAAAAATCAGCTATGAGCATTCAGGAAATGGCAAAAGACGGTTCAGAAAACCATATACAGGCAATTGAACGTGAAGAAGAATGGCGACAAATTGGTTTAGGATCACAAATTTTGAAACATTTAGGAATCAGTTCTGTTATTGTTTACACTTCTAAAGAACGTCATTATTTAGATTTAGAAGGTTTTGGAATTCGTATATCCAGAATAGATATTTTGTGAGGTTCATATGAAAAAAGAAATACAAGAGGGGGATATTACGACCTTAAGTTTTGAGCAAGCGCTGAAGCAACTTGAAGTTATTGTTGAAAATTTGGAACGTGGCGATGTGCCTTTGGAACAATCCATAGATATTTATGAACGTGGTGAAGCGCTTAAAAAACATTGTGAAAAACTCTTGAAAGTTGCTGAAGCTAAAGTTGAAAAAATTCAACTTTCAGAGGGAGGTTCTCCAGAAGGAGTAGAACCACTTGATGCTCAATAATATTAAACTATTTTTGGATATTTATTGCGGGATTAAGCAGTGCAATAACCTTATTTATAGAAAGCAAATTTTATTGGTTTCTTTTTTATAAAATAAGTTAAAAATGAGAAAAATCATAAATCATCTCAAATAGAGATTTTTCAGTAAAAAAGATGCAAAACTGTCAATGAAAGAGTAGAGAAGATGTATTTTTATCGTTGCGTTCTCTTAAGTTAAGGTGATAGGAGGGAGTTTTTTTGTCTCATATCTTAACACCATTGCTTGACCGTATTTGTTTCCCGCAAGATTTGCGGGCTTTGCCTGAGTCTGATTTGGTACAGTTGGCTAATGAGTTGCGGGCAGAAACAATTGATGCGGTTTCTGTAACAGGTGGTCATCTTGGGGCAGGACTTGGTGTTGTTGAGCTCACTGTTGCATTACATTATGTTTTTAATACACCAGAGGATAGGATTATTTGGGATGTTGGTCATCAAACCTATCCACATAAGATTTTAACGGGGCGTAGAGAAAAAATACGTACATTACGTCAAGAGGGAGGATTATCAGGTTTCACAAAACGTTCAGAAAGTGTGTATGATCCATTTGGAGCGGGCCATTCGTCTACTTCTATTTCGGCGGGTCTTGGCATGGCGGTAGCGAGTGCTTTGAAGGCAGAGACAAGACGCAATATTATCGCTGTTATTGGTGATGGTGCAATGTCTGCGGGCATGGCTTATGAAGCAATGAATAACGCTGGTGCTTTGGATGCGCGCTTGATTGTTGTTCTTAATGATAACGATATGTCTATTGCACCGCCTACAGGTGCTATGAGTGCACATCTTGCACGACTAGTTTCTCGTCCTGCTTATCGTCATTTGCGTGAACGCGTAAAGATGTTGAGCGAAAAATTGCCAAAGTTTTTTTTGGATAAGGCACGTCGTTCAGAGGAATTTGCGCGTAGTTTTTTGGTTGGGGGAACGTTATTTGATGAGCTTGGCTTTTATTACGTGGGACCCATAGATGGGCACAATTTAGGGCATTTATTACCCGTTTTAAAAAATATTCGTGAATGTCCTAATGGTCCAGTTTTGGTGCATGTCGTCACCCATAAGGGAAAGGGATATCCACCTGCAGAAGCATCTTCTGATAAATATCATGGTGTTAATCGTTTTGATGTTACGACAGGAAAACAGGTTAAAGCATCAAGTAATATTCTACCCTATACCAAGGTATTTTCTGAAGCCTTATCAGAAGAAGCGCGCCATGATGATAAGATTGTGGGCATAACAGCAGCGATGCCAACAGGGACAGGCCTTGATGCTTTTGCAGAAAAATTTCCTGAAAAAATGTTTGATGTTGGTATTGCTGAGCAACATGCCGTAACTTTTGCGGCAGGACTTGCTTGTGAAGGGTATAAGCCTTTTGTTGCAATTTATTCTACTTTTTTACAGCGTGCTTATGATCAAATTATTCATGATGTATCAATTCAAAAATTACCGGTACGTTTTGCTATTGACCGAGCAGGTTTTGTGGGGGCAGATGGTGCAACACATGCTGGAAGTTTTGATATTGTTTTTTTGTCCACTCTTCCTGAGTTTGTTGTTATGGCACCTTCAGATGAGCTTGAATTGATGCATATGGTACGTACAGCTGCAGCCTATGATCAGGGTCCCATTTCTTTTCGTTATCCACGTGGTGAAGGTCTTGGTATAGATTTACCGCAACGTGGTGAGTTATTAGAAATTGGAAAAGGGCGCGTTCTGCGTGAAGGAAATAGGATTGCTTTGGTTTGTTTTGGAACGCGGATGTCAGAAGTGTTGCAAGCTGCTGATGCGTTGGAGGTTGAAGGATTATCTACAACAGTTGCAGATGCACGGTTTGCAAAACCTTTAGATAAGGATTTGATGCGTCGTTTGGCACGTGAGCATGAAGTTTTGGTGACAATTGAAGAAGGTGCAATCGGTGGGTTTGGAGCACACATATTACAATTTTTAGCGCAAGAAGGGCTCTTAGAGCATGGTTTGAAAGTTCGTACACTAAAACTTCCTGATGAATATTTGAGTCATGGTTCACCAGAAAAAGTTCTTTCACGTGTCGGACTTGATGCTATGGGTATTTTAAATACGGTTTTTACTGCTCTGGGACGCGAGATTCGAACGGGATAGAAAATTCAAGTATGAGATGGCTTCCAGAAAAAGGCTCGATATTCTTTTAGTTGAAAGAAACTTTTTTACGACACGTTCACGTGCACGTGATGCAATTATACGCAAAACTGTTAAAGTTAATGGCAAAATAGTTTTTAAAGCTGGGCAAATTGTTTTTGATGATGCAGAGATTTTTGTTTGTGATCCAGCGCAAAATTATGTGTCCCGTGCGGCATTGAAATTGATTTCTGCACTTGATGCATTTCCGATTGTAACCGATAAAGTGACAGCCATTGATGTTGGGGCATCAACAGGTGGTTTTACACAAGTTCTCTTAGAGCGTGGAGCGGCCCATGTCATTGCTGTTGATGTTGGGCATCATCAATTTGATGCACGTTTATTGGGCAACAGGGCTATAACGTTATTAGAAGGCTTAAATGTTAGAGATTTTCAACAGGAACATTTAGGCGGTAGGGAAATTGATCTTATCGTTTCCGACGTCAGCTTTATTTCTCTTAAACTTGCATTGCCTCCCGTTTTATCTTTAGCCAAGAAGGGTGCTCAAGCTGTTTTATTGGTAAAGCCTCAGTTTGAGGTTGGTCGTAAACACCTTGGAAAGGGAGGAATATTAAATCCATCAAGTGCTAAAAAAACCGCTGAGGCACTTTTTATCTGGTTAGATACTCAAACAGGGTGGCGTGCAAAAGGTTTACTTCCTTCACCCATTACAGGTGGTGATGGCAATGTGGAATATTTACTATTCGGAGAAAAACAAGAGTGAACGATAATGTGATAATCGACTATATTGGAGCAAATGGTTATGGTACTTCCAAGACGTCCCACGGTTTTATTTATGTTCCTTTTACTTTACCGGGAGAGTGTGCTGAAATTACTGTTCATGGAAAATATGCAACATGTATAGCATTAAAAGAAAAATCACCAGAACGTGTTGATGCTCTTTGTCAGCATTTTGGAGAATGTGGAGGGTGTGCTCTTCAGCATTGGCATACTGATGCTTATTGCGTATGGAAACGACAATTAGTTGTTGATGCACTTAAAAAGTATGGACTTAATAATGTTGTTGCGCCTTTAATAGAATGTAAACCCTATAGCCGACGTCGGATGACGTTAACAGCATCCATGACCCCACAGGGGCAAAAAGTTGGTTTTAATCGTTATCTCTCTCATGAGATTATAGCTCTTGAAGAATGTCCAGTGACGCGTTTAGAGATTATGTCTAAACTAGATGATATCAGGTCACTTTGTGCTCTTGTAAGCAATCATGCCAAACGGTTTCATATAACGATAACATCTGTTGAAAACGGTTTAGATATCGCTTTAAGCGGTTGTGTTATACGCGATGAGCGTGTTCGTCAGAAAATGATCAGTGCTGCTCTTTCATATGGGATTATACGTTTATCTGTTGACGGAGAAGTTTTGGTTGAGCAAGAAAAACCATTGGTTTATTTTGGAGATGTCCGTGTTGAATTTCCTTCTGGTGGTTTTCTTCAAGCAACTTGTGAAGCTGAACATATAATGGGCAATATTATTTTGACTCATTTAAAAAAAGCAAAGAATGCTCTTGATTTGTTTTCAGGGGTAGGAACATTTGCCTTGCGTATGGCAAAAAAGATGAATGTTCATGCAGTAGAAAATAATGAAGATGCATTAAGAAATCTAAATACAGCAGCATGTTTTGCAACTGGTTTAAAAACAGTCACTTGTGAAAAACGTGATCTTTTTCGCCATCCACTTTCTGTAAAGGAACTTGAGTGTTTTGAAAGCGTTGTTTTTGACCCTCCTCGCGCTGGAGCAGAGGAACAAGTACATGAACTGGCAAAGGCAACAATATCACGTGTTGTGGCAATTTCGTGTAATCCCGTTACATTTGCTCGTGATTTATCTTTTCTTGTTGCAGGGGGATATACAGTAGAAAAAATCATACCAATTGATCAATTTTTATGGTCGCCACATGTCGAAGTTGTTGCTGTTTTGAGCAAAAATAAAAAGAAGAAAAGTTGGAAGCTTTAGCCTGAAAGTTTTTTTGATATAATTCATTTGAGTATTATTATAAAATCTCTCTAAAATTTATCTACAATAATAACCTTTTTCTTTTCTTATTGAATGAAAGCACTGAATGTAGAAAGTGTTTTTTATTTTAAACTTTTTTATTATGAAACATAAAAGATAGTTGCTCCACTACTCCATACAAAAGACGAATGTATCATAAAGAAGGTGTATTTAAGCAAACACCATCGTAATATTGGCCACTTCCTAATGTTGCTATAGCTCTTGGCACTTGAGATGGTTCATTATAGGTATTTTTAGTTCTTTCTTGTACAGTTTTACTCCATGCATCTCCCCCCGCTTGTAACGTACAAACGAATAATCTTAATTGATTCAACAGACACAAATTTAAAATGAGAGAATCTTACGGTGTTCAAGGTTCTAATTTAAATATGAATAACGTTCAATTATCTTTATAAATCAATGTTTGTAGCAAAAATTCATCCTTCACAAGACCATCTTGATAAACGAGAAGGGGCAGTATTGAATATTGGGAAGGAATGAGCAAGCTTACTTCAACGCAGTTCCACCGATTGTCATATTATTAATCCGTAGATGAGGTTGTCCAACACCAACAGGAACGTTTTGTCCTGCTTTTCCGCACATACCAATACCATTATCCAGTTTACTATCATTTCCAATCATTGTGATACGTTTCATAGCATCCGGTCCATTTCCAATAAGAGTTGCGCCTTTAATTGGTGCACCAATTTTACCATTTTCTACTCGGTATGCTTCAGTACACTCAAAGACGAATTTTCCAGAAGTAATATCAACTTGTCCTCCACCAAATGAAACAGCATAGATACCACTTTTAAGTGAAGAAAGGATTTCTTCAGGTGTTTTATCTCCTCCTAGCATGATTGTATTGGTCATTCGTGGCATTGGTGCATAAGCATAAGATTCACGCCGTCCATTTCCAGTTGATTTACCTCCCATAAGCCGTGCATTAAGCCTGTCTTGCATAAAACCAACGAGTTTTCCATCTTCAATGAGAACGTTATATCCTGAAGGCGTCCCCTCATCATCGACAGTGAGAGAGCCACGGCGTTGTGGAATTGTTCCATCATCAACAACTGTAACACCTTTTGCCGCAACTTGTTGTCCTAAAAGTCCAGCAAAAGCAGATGTTTTTTTGCGATTAAAGTCACCTTCCAAACCATGACCTACGGCTTCATGGAGCATAACGCCAGGCCATCCATTGGCTAAGACGACATCAAAAGATCCTGCAGGTGCTGCTTCTGCTTCTAAATTTGTTAAAGCCATACGTAAGGCTTCATCCGCGGCTTCTTTCCAATTGTCTTCACGAATAAATTGGTTAAATGCTTGTCGTCCCCCACATCCATAGAAACCATTTTCACGTCGATTGCCTTCAGCGGCGACCACAGATATAGAAAGTCGTACGAGTGGACGAATATCACGAACCAAATATCCATCTGCACGTAAAATTTCAACATGTTGTAGCGAGCCGGAAAGAGAAACAGTCACTTGATGTAATTTATCATTTTTCGCACGTAAATAGGCATCAATTTTTTGCAAAAGAGCACTTTTTTCTTCAAATGACGGAGCATCAAGGGGATTATGCGGTTGATAAAGTCTCTTGTTTGTTTGTTGAGGTGCTACACTATAAGGTCCAGCATGATTATTATAGGTAACAGCTTTAGCTGCTTCACAAGCACGCTTGAGTGCAGCAGCTGATAATTCATTAGAATGTGCATATCCGGTAGCTTCTCCAGCAACGACACGCAGACCAAACCCCATATCTTGATGGAAAGAGCCGTTTTTAAGCTGTCCATTATCAAATAAAAGAGCTTCGCTTTCTGTATACTCAAGGTAAAGTTCGCCATCATCCGCATGATGAAGCGTTTCCTGTACAAGAGACTGCACTTTAGAGGAAGCAATATCAAAATGATCAATCAGCGATTTCATAAGAATTATCCTATTTTTACGGGGGATGAGAAGATTTTTATTGATCTAAATTAAGGGGCTCTCAAAATATACGATGAGATTTTAATTGTCCAATGTGTGTCGATTTTATTCATGTTGGTAAGGTTGCATAGGCGTCGCTAAGACCCTGAAGGTCAACCAGACCTCCAATTCCTTGCTCTGGAGTTGTGAAGATAAAATAGGTTGCCATTTTTCCTTTTAAAAAGAGTTGTAATATGTCTTCTTTCAGAAAAGCTTCAGCAACACAATTATCACCAAGACAACGACGATATTCCATTCTTCCCATATCTTTATCGTCAATTTTAATGCCAACACCAGGACGTAACTCAACGCGAATCGGAACAAAAACACGCATCAAAGCGCCTTGCTTTTGAGGAAGTTTATAAAAGGTAACGCGGAGGGTAATATCATGACGACCTTGTGTATGGACGTTTTGTACAACTTCACACTGCATATTAGGGGTACCTGGTGGTAGAGCACAAACCTTTGTCCATGCACCATAGGTTTGTGGAGCAGGGACATCTTGTGCATAGGGTGTTTGTGCAAATGCATGACTGATAAAACTACTATAAAGTGTGTAAAGAACAGCACCAATAAAAAAAGTTTTTTTGAGTAATTTATAAAGTATCACAGAAAATCCTATCCGACTCAACACCCAAAACCATGCATAGATTTACATAAAAAAATGAATTCCCCATAAAAAAACATAACACAAAATCAGTATTTACCCAAATATATTAATTCATATGATATATTTTTATGATACATTTGTAATGTGGAGAGAACGTTGATTGAAAAAATGTATTTTTATTGCCAATATTTCCATTTACTTTTAGGGGATACGTGCGAAAGAGATATTTCATATTTTCTCAAAAATACGATTGGTCTTAATTGGTCATTTCCATACGCTAGATAATATTTGTCAGATAATATTGGGTTTGTGAATGACAGAAATGGAAAAGAGCTTTGAGTGGAATGTCAGTTTCAGAAGAGTTATCGGTTGTGAATGGTAAATCAACGCCACCAAAATCCGGTATTGGTGATTACATCACATTATTAAAGCCACGTGTTATGTCTCTTGTGGTCTTTACGGCTCTGGTTGGTTTGCTTGTATCGCCTGTTCCTATCAATCCGTGGTATGGTTTTTTAGCAATTTTATGTATTGCTGCTGGTGGCGGTGGTGCGGGAGCACTGAACATGTGGTATGATGCTGACATTGATGCTGTGATGGAACGGACTAAAAAGCGTCCTATTCCCATGGGTAAAATCAGCTCTCAAAGGGCATTTATTTTTGGCATGGTTCTTTCTATGCTCTCGGTATTGGTTATGGGAAGCTTCATTAATTGGTTTGCGGCATTTTTTCTTGCATTTACGATTTTCTTTTATGTCGTTATCTATACAATTTGGTTAAAGCGTATCACACCACAAAATATTGTTATTGGTGGTGCTTCTGGGGCTTTTCCACCAATGATTGGATGGGCCGTGACAACAGGGACAGTGAGTATTGATAGCTTTTTATTATTTTTAATCATTTTTATGTGGACCCCCCCTCACTTTTGGGCTCTTTCTTTATTTTCATCTCTTGATTATGAGGCTGCAGGTATCCCTATGATGCCTAATGTACGAGGTGAACATTCAACAAAAAAACAGATTTTATTTTATGCTATTTTGATGGCATTGTGTGCTGCTGCTCCTTGCTTTACTGGTCTTGGCGGAATTTTTTATGGTATTTTTTCAACAGTTTTAAGCATTATCTTTATTTATTTTGCCTATCGTTTGTGGAAAGCTGATACACATAATGAAACTATTTTGATGGCAAAAAAACTATTTTTCTTTTCATTACTTTATTTGGCAGCTATCTTTGGGGTTCTTTTGATTGAATCTCTTGTTTGGTATTTTATCGCTCTTTAGGAGCGTGAAAATATAAAAAACAAATTTTAAAAGAGCTTTCCTACAAGAAGATACTATAAAGTATGTTTTTATGTAAAAGATGGTATTGCACGTTTTTTTGCATTGATTATTCGTGCATAAGGATAAGTTGTTTGATTATGATACTAAAGCTATAGAGATTAAGGATGATTTATGTCTGGACTTCCTCCTTTAACGATACGTCTTTGTGGTCCACGTGGATTTTGTGCAGGGGTTGATCGTGCTATCCAGATTGTTCTTCTTGCATTAAAAAAGTATGGTGTTCCAGTGTATGTTCGTCATGAAATTGTACATAACCGCTATGTGGTTGAGGGATTGCAGCAACGGGGAGCTGTTTTTGTTGAAGAACTTGATGAGATTCCAGAAGAATATCGCACTCAACCGGTTGTTTTTTCTGCCCATGGTGTACCAAAATCTGTATCAAAAGAAGCAAAACGCTATAATTTGTTTTATCTTGATGCAACATGTCCGTTGGTCTCGAAAGTTCACAAACAAGCGATACGGCATCAACGTCACGGTCGTCATGTTATATTGATTGGTCATGCTGGTCATCCTGAGGTGATAGGAACGATGGGACAGCTTGAAGAAGGGGCTGTGACGCTCATTGAAACGATAGAAGATGCTTTGCATTATCAACCAAGGGATCCAGATAAATTAGGATTTGTGACACAAACAACGCTTTCTGTTGAAGATACTGCAGGAATTATCGATATATTACAACAACGTTTTCCTACATTAGCAGCCCCAGCGGCTGAGTCAATTTGCTATGCGACAACGAATCGACAAGATGCGGTTAAAGCCGCGGCAAAAGGGAGTGATTTGTTTTTGATTGTTGGAGCACCAAATTCTTCTAATTCGCGACGTTTAGTCGAGGTTGCTGAAAAGTCTGGTGCGCGACAAGCTATTTTAGTTCAGCGCGCTGATGAAATTAATTTTGAAAACCTAAAAGCTCTTTCTGTTGTCAGTCTTTCAGCAGGGGCTTCCGCTCCTGAAATTATTATTGATGAAATTATTTCAGCATTTCGTGAGCGTTATGATGTCACAATAGAATTGGCTGAAACAGTGGTAGAAACGGAAAAGTTTTTAGTGAGTCGCGAATTACGTGATGTCATTTTAACCTCTCAAGATATGGCTTTTGTTAATGGTCAAGAAAATAGTACAAAAAATGAACATCAAAATACAGACATGTCTAAAACGAAAGCAGAATAATGGCCGTTTATACAGATATTCATCCAAATGATTTAAAAGCGTTTTTAACAGGTTACGCAATAGGGTCACTTTTGTCTTATCAAGGTATAGAGGAGGGGATTGAAAATTCTAATTTTATGTTGGAGACAACACAAGGACGATTTATTCTAACACTTTATGAAAAGCGTATTTCAAAAGATGATTTACCTTTTTTTTGTAGCTTAATGCAGCATTTAGGACAGCGTGGAATTCCTTGTCCTCAACCCGTTATTCAAAATGATGGCATGATGATCAGTGAACTAGCAGGACGTCCTGCTGCTATTATTACTTTTCTGGAAGGAGAGTGGATCCGCCAGCCCAATATAGATCATTGTGGTGAAGTGGGGACGGGATTAGCACAATTGCATTTAGCAGGACAGGATTTTACACTCAGTCGTAAAAATACTCTTTCTGTTATGGATTGGCAGGTATTGTGGCAACGTTGTCAAACACAAGAAGATGCATTATTAAAAGAATTTGGACAAAAAATTGAGTGGGAATTGGTTTTTTTACAAGAAAACTGGCCATTAAATTTACCAACAGGTATTATTCACGCGGATTTATTTAATGATAACGTTTTTTTTGTGAATCATCGTCTTTCTGGGATGATAGATTTCTATTTTGCTTGTAATGACTTTTTTGCTTATGATTTAGCGATCTGTTTAAATGCTTGGTGCTTTGAGCCTGATCATTCCTATAATCTTACCAAAGCACGTAAGTTATTGGAAAATTATCAAAAAATAAGACCATTGATCCCTTTAGAATTGGACAAGATGGTTTTATTAGCTCGTGGTGCATCTCTACGTTTCTTACTCACACGTCTATATGATTGGTTTAATACACCTCCTAATAGCTTTGTTATTAAGAAAGATCCATGGGAATATTGGCACAAGCTTTGTTTTTTCAGTAATGTAAATTCGCTAAGTGAATTAGGTTTTTAAATTTTATGGCAACTCAACAAAAAGTCGTTGAAATTTATACAGATGGTGCTTGCTCAGGGAATCCTGGAATTGGAGGGTGGGGGGCAATTTTACGCTGGAATGGTCATGAACGCGAGCTTTATGGCGGTAAGGTCCATACGACAAACAATCAAATGGAACTCATGGCGGCAATTTGTGCATTAAAGGCGCTTAAAGAGCCCTGTTTGGTCGACCTTTATACAGACTCAGTTTATGTGCGTAATGGGATATCTAAGTGGATTGAGGATTGGAAAAAGAATAATTGGCGCACCGCATCAAAAAATCCTGTTAAAAATATGGAGCTATGGCAAGCTCTTGAGGATGTTTGTTCTTGTCATACAGTCAGGTGGCACTGGGTAAAAGGGCATGCGGGACATCCAGAAAATGAACGCGCTGATGCACTTGCTCGCAAAGCAATTACGCAATATCGCAACAATGGACATTTTCCAGCATAATTGCTGTTTGAGAGCCTTTCTCTTTTATCACGGAGTTGTAAGAGAGGGGGGCTGCGTATGAAATATGAATGTTCCACTTAAGGCGTGATCTTTAAAAGAAACAGTGTAAAAAATTTTTTGGTTTATTTCTTCTGGTACGAAATAGATTGGAGCACTAAAGAGCGTATATTTCGCGTTATCACTGACTTTTTTTGCTGCTCCAATTTGCATTTCTCCTCCATCTAAAAAGAGAGAGGAAGGAGTTGTTTTGTCGTTATTTTTTATTTTTAGAAGAAGAGTATTGTTATTTTTTTCGGCGCTTATTTTGAGTGCATTCTGCATCATGCGAGGCAAAGAATCTTGGGCATTTTTTAAGAAGGAAAGGGGAAGATGTTTGTTTTTAAGAACAGATGGCGAAAAATCAAAGTTAATAGTCAATGGAAGACAGATTTTATTACATAGTCCGAGAGTGAAAGCCCCACTTAAATTTTTGCTTGAACTAGAAAGATTGAAGGGCAATGTTACTTTATCTTTATAGCCTAATGACCAATCATTTTCTGTTTCAAAAAGCTGTGGCGTCGGATAAAAGATTTCATAAGAAACTTGTTGATTGAAATTAAAAAATGGTGCCATGCCAGAATTACCTGGATTACGCCAGTAAGTTTTCCATCCTGGTTTAAGCACAATTTCAATAATACCTTCTCTTATTCCAGAAAGAGAAGGTTCAGTGATTGCTAATCGGATACGACCACCCTCTGATTCATACCAAGATGTTGCGAAAAGCTGGAGTTTTTGTTCTGTTTGAGCATTTACAGGAATGTTAAGTAATTTTAAAACTAAGAATGTTAAGCATAAAGTAACTAAAAGCTTTTTATAAAAGAAAGTTGCGATATTTTGTAAATTTGTAAATATGTGACTTTTTTTCATTGGAGTTTTATTTTCCTAGTGTACTAAATGAACAAACTTTTATCATGTAAATTATGGAGAATAGCAGATTAATGAAGCAGTGTAATGGCTTTTTGGGTGGTCAATTACTCATAGCAATGCCTGGAATGAATGACAAACGCTTTATTCGTTCTGTTATTTATATTTGCGCGCATTCTGATGCTGGTGCGATGGGCATCATTCTCAATCAATTGCATCATATTGATTTTCCAGAGCTTTTGCTTCACTTAGGAATCATAGACAGTGGCCAAAAAAAAAGTCTTTCTGAACCGATAAAAAATTTTCCAGTTCGCTATGGTGGTCCTGTTGATCCTTCGCGTGGTTTTGTCCTTCATTCAGATGATTATGCTTGTGAAGAAACTGTTTTTATTGCAGATAAGATCTGTTTTACTGCGACAATTGATATATTAAAAGCGATCAGTTGCGAACAAGGTCCGCAACATGCACTGGTCGCATTAGGCTATGCTGGATGGAAAGCGGGGCAACTTGAGGCAGAAATTTCTACAAATGGGTGGCTAATCAGTTCTACATCACCTAGTTTTCTTTTTGAAAGCGATTTAAGCTGCAAGTATGATAAAAGTTTAACACGCATGGGTATCGATCCAACTTATCTTGCTTCTGAAATGGGACACGCGTAGAGTTTTTTCTAAGCTTTTTAACTTTACACGTTATTTTATCCCTTATGTTTTTATCTTATAAGGGAAATGGCTCTGAACGAGCGTAATTAATTCTTCTATGGCAATCGGTTTCGTCACAAGTGTACTTTGAACATATTTACAACCTTCTTGACGGAGGAAGATTGCTTCTTTTTCATTTTCAACACCTTCTGCGATAATTTGCAAATTAAGATCTGTTGCCATATTAATGATAGACTTTAGAACAATTTTCTTCTTAAGAGAGTCGATTGAGATAAGTGAACGATCAAGTTTAACCATATCAAATGGATAACGTACGAGATAGGTCAGAGACGAATAACCTGTTCCAAAATTATCGAGTGCGAGATTCATTCCAAGTGTTTTAATTTGTTCAAGAAAGTGCGCTGATTGTTCAGGATTATTTCTTAAGACAAATTCAGATATTTCAATCATTAAGCGTCCTTTGTGGAGCGGATGCCGAAGCAAAGCGGCACGCAATTGACTGATAAAACGAGGATGAATCATTTCTGCGCTTGGTAAATTAATTGAAATAAAGAAAGATTGTTGGGAAAACTTTTCTTGTACATTTATAAGATCGATAATGGCATTATCAATGATAAATTGTGACAAATCCATAACAATTTGTTCATTTTCTACGATTTTTATGAAATCAGAGACATTTAAATTTCCATAAGTGGGATGATGCCATTCTACAATTGTTTCAAAACCAATAATATGTCCGTCTGATAAATTAAGAATAGGATGGTAGAGGATTTTCATCTCATTACGTTTTATTGCATAATGAACATCTTTCTCCAGAGTATTATGTTCGAGACCCAGAGTGCGAAAATTAGGACGAAAAGGTTCAATATGATTTCCCCCCATTTGTTTTGCGCGAATCATTGCTAATTCACTATCATTAAAAATATCTTTAGCAGTTGATCGACTTTCACTCCATGTAACCAATCCGATAGAGGTTGAAAGGATTATTTTATTTTCTGAAAGTGAAATAGGTGCTGAAATTGTTTTGTGCAAATGATCTGCAAATGCTGCAATTTTTTGTGGTTCTGTTTCACTGAGTAAAATAATTGCAAAGCGGTCTGCAGAAAGGCGCGATAAGGTATCTTGAAAATTAATGAGACGATTTAAACGACGTGCAATTATAAGAAGTACAGTATCCCCAACAGCGATACCTAATTTGCGATTAATTTGGCGAAAATTATCAAAATCAATCATAAAGACGGTTGGTCTAATTTTGATATTTGCTTTCGCTAAAGAGGTATAATTTTGTAGTCTATCAAAGAAAATTTGTTGGTTAGGAAGTCCGGTTAAGCTGTCGTGGATTGCATCATGCAATAAGCGTTCTTCGGATTTTTTATGGTTAGTAATATTGACAATGGTTCCAATGACACGTGTGATTTTTCCATCTTTTTGCATAGCCGGACGTGCACGAAGAGAAAACCAATGATAATAACCACCACCGGAAGAAAGCCGAAAAATTTGATCAATGCGCCCTTTTTTATTTTTAAGAATGATATCCAATACGGCTTGAAAGCGTTCACGATCATCATGGTGCAAGGCTGAAATCCAGTTGCGCATAGGTCCATTGAGGTTATGAATTTCAGTACCAAAAAGGGTTGCCATGTTTGGATGTACAACAATACGGTCACGCTCAATATTCCAATCCCAAATAATATTTCCCGCTCCCTTTGCTGCGAGTACTTGTTGTTCAAGGTCGGAAAATATTCCTTCATGGAAAGCGTCATTAGAAAAAGTTTGTTGCAGGACAGTAAAGCTAATGAGAAGAACAATGAGCACTAATCCCCCCGCTAATGCTGGCTGGATAATATCATTGTTTAAATGTCCAGCTATGCAGGCATAGGCTCCAACACACCAAAAGCTAATGAGCAACCATGTTGGAATAAGCATAATGGCGCGGTCATAGCTTCTGATTGAGAAATAGATGATTAATATTATACCAAGCACAGCGGTAAGGCCAAAAGACAAACGCGCAATTCCAGCGGCTCTGATGGGATCATAAATAGCAAAGGCTCCTAGACTGCAAAAGGCAATGGTCCAAGCGATAGCCCCGTAACTAAAATGATAATGCCAGCGGTTAAGGCTGAGATAGGTAAAAAGAAAAATGAAGAGTGTAGCAGTAAGTGCTACTTCTGTACCAGCACGCCAGATTGGTTGGGTTGTGAGTGTAACAGCAAAGAATTTATTTAAAAAATTGAAGTCAATACCAATATAAAAAAGCACTGCCCAAGCAACAGCAGCTGTTGCAGGAAACAGCCCTGTTCCACGGACGACGAAGAGAACAGTTAACAAAAGCGCTAAAAGACCTGATATCCCAAGAAGAATACCGTGATAAAGCGTATAAGAATTAATTGCATCTTTATAAGCTTCAGGTTGCCATAAATAGATTTGCGGTAGATTTGCAGAGTTAAGTTCGGCCACAAATGTAATAACAGCACCAGGGTTAAGGGTAATACGAAAGATATCAGAGTTTGCACTAAGTTGACGATCGAGGGAAAAACCTTCGCTTGGTGTTATGGATTGAATCCTTGATGATCCAAGGTCTGGCCAAAAAAATCCAGAACGTGCCATGCGGTAATGGGGGGCAACGATGAGACGATCAACTTGTTCATCTGTTGGATTTGCAAGAGAAAAAACGGCCCAATTTCCGGAAAATTTTTCATTTTTTGCCTGCACTTCAATACGCCATACAATACCATCTGGTCCTGGTGCTGTACTTGTTTGAAAAATAGAATTGTTTGTATGGTGAATTTCAATTGCTTTTGAGAGATCAAGAGCAGCATCCTGAGAAGAAATTTTAACTGGTTCAATTGCTTGTGCTGATGTAAGATGGACAAAAGAACTAACGACTACAATGAAAATGATGTCAATTATTTTACGCAAACTCTTCACAATGTCCCACTCTCAATATTTTAGGATGTTTAATTTTCATTTCGATTTTTGAGAAAAAACGTCCACCTTTTATAATTTATTTACATAATAAATTGTTATCACTTTTTCTTAAGTTATGTGATTTTATATACAAATAGACCACATACCCATCTGCTTCAATGGAACCTGAAGCGAATGAAGTTTTATATTTTAAAAGGGCAAAGTTAAACCATGAATTTCCATATTTCACGGATATATCTTTACTGATTAGAATCTTTATCACATGAAGTATGAATTGGGTAGTTTTGTACACCTCTTTGCCCAATATTTCCAAAACTTATTTAATGAGGAGAGCTTTTGTGGTAAATTTTATGATAAAATATGTGATGTTATTGTGATGCTGCTTTGAAAAGAAGTTTTTACTTTAGCTTGTATGAAAGAGTTGACGTTAAATCATCAAAATTTATGAGGGGGCCTACAGGTCCGACAGCAGTTAGTGTTGGAGTGGAGTTTGTAAAAAGACGATGTGCTAAATCAGTTAATCTTTTAGGAGTGATGAGATTGAGGCGTTCAATTGTTTCCGATATTGGAATTGGTCGACCATAAAGGAGTATTTGGCGAGCAATGAGATGTGCTTGACTAGAGGGATTTTCCTGTGACATTGTCAGATTTGCACGATATTGCGTTTGTGCTCGTTGCAGTTCGTTGGCGTGAATATTTTTGCTGACCTTGGAAAGTTCATCAAGAATCACAGGAATAAGTTCTTTGAGCCCTTCTTGTCCGGTAGCTGCGTGAACACCAAAAAGCCCAGTATCTGAAAATCCCCAATGAAAAGCATAAATAGAATAGCATAATCCACGTTTCTCTCTTACCTCTTGAAAAAGACGTGAAGACATACCACCACCAAGAATGATTGAAAGAATTTGAGCCGCATAAAAATCACGCGCGTGATAAGCACGCCCTTCAAACCCTAGAACAACTTGTGTATCCATTAAATCGCGATATTCACGAAAGTCGCCACCGACATAATTTGCAAGATTAGTAAGAGGTGCGGTTGAATGGGAGCGAAAAGTACCAAGACGACTTTCAACTTCTCGCAAGAAACTTTCGTGCTTTACAGCTCCTGCAGCAACGACAATCATACGATCTGCACTATATTGTTTATTGATGAAATCATGGAGATCAGTAGATGTAAATGATTGAATAGTTTTAGCTGTTCCTAAAATAGAGCGTCCAAGGGATTGATGACGAAAGGCTGTTTCTGTAAAGTGATCAAAAACAATATCATCAGGAGTGTCATGGGCAGCACCAATTTCCTGAAAGATTACTTGTTTTTCTCGTTCTAGTTCATTGTCGTCAAATTTTGAATGCATTAAAATATCGGCTAAAATGTCTATAGCAAGTGGGATATCGCTTTTAAGTACACGTGCAAAGTAAGCTGTTGTTTCAATACTGGTTGTAGCATTGATTTCACCGCCAACATCTTCAATATCGGTTGCAATTTGAAAAGCAGTACGGTTTTCGGTTCCTTTAAAAGCCATATGCTCAAGAAGATGAGCAATACCATGCTGTGTGGAGGTTTCATTGCGTGAGCCCACTTTAACCCATATTCCGAGGGCAACACTATCAATTTGTTGCATTGTATGTGTGGCGATAGTCAAACCATTATTTAGGCGACAGATATCTACATCCATGTATTTACAACTCCATTAAATAAGCTAAATACCTCATTGTAAGGGTATCAGAATCTTCTTGATTTAAATTAATGCAGCTAACTTTAATAAGATGCACGCGATTTTAAAGAAATATAATCTTTTACTATTTTTTCATCATTAGCAAGATTTATAAAATGTTCTTCGTGTTTCATTACATCATTGAGATGAGATGGCCATGGAGCATGAAGGCCACAAGCGCTTTTAATAGTATCAGGAAATTTAGCTGGATGAGCCGTGGCAAGAACGATCATTGGAATATGCGGTTTTTTGTTTTCACGCGCTACTTGAAGAGCGACCGCTGTATGTGGATCAACAAGATAGCCACTTTCCTTATAGACACTATCAATTTTTTGAGCTGTTGCAGCCATGTTGCTTTTCCCAGCGGAAAATAAGGAACGAATATTTTTGAGTTGCTTTTCATCAAGAGTAAAGAGACCCGTTTTTTTCAAGTTTTCCATTGCATTGCGAATCCACATTGGATCACGATTGCCACTTTCAAAGAGCAAACGTTCAAAATTAGAAGAGACCTGAATATCCATAGAAGGTGATGTTGTATGGACTATTGGTTTTGTTTCGTAAGTACCACTGGTCAATGTACGTACAAGGATGTCGTTATCATTCGTTGCGATGACCAGTTGAGCAATGGGTAATCCCATACGGGCTGCGACATAACCTGCAAAAATATCACCAAAATTTCCAGTAGGAACAGTAAATGAAACAGCTCTATCAGGTGCTCCTAAGGAAAGAGCTGATGAAAAATAGTAAACAATTTGCGCCATGATACGCGCCCAATTTATAGAATTAACACCTGAAAGCGCTGTTTTTTTACGAAAATTATGATCATTAAACATTGCTTTGACAAGAGCTTGACAATCATCAAAATTTCCTTCAATGGCAATGGCATGAACATTGGAACATTGATTGGTTGTCATTTGCCGTTGTTGAACAGGTGATACACGTCCTTTAGGAAATAAAATAAAAATATCTGAGTGCTCTTTTCCAGCAAAAGCTTGTATCGCAGCTCCTCCTGTATCACCTGATGTTGCAGCAATAATCGTTGCACATCTATTTTTTTCAGTCAAAACATAATCCATCAGTCGAGAAAGAAACTGCATTGCGACATCTTTAAAAGCTAAAGTAGGACCATGAAAGAGTTCAAGGATAAATTCATCTGCTCCAGTTTGTCGTAACGGACAGATTGCTGGATGGTGAAAGGTTGCATAAGATTCAGCGATCATATTTTCAAAAGCTGTATATTCGATTTCGTTATTCACAAAGGGCCACAGGATAGTTTTAGCAATTGTTGTATAGGACTGACCACGAAGTGCTCGTAACGCATCAAATGATAGCTGAGGAAATTTATCTGGCAAATAAAGTCCCCCATCACTTGCCAACCCTGTCATGATTGTTTCCGTAAAGCTTAAAGCAGGAGCTTCACCTCTCGTGCTGATATATTCCATAAGTCTTATCCTTTTTTTATTTCTGGCAAATTGGTGAAGTTATTTATTTCACGTTTTTCATAATATTTAAATTATTAAATGGATAGAGCTTCTTTTCTTCTTTTTAACTCAATAATGAAAGGAAATAGCCTTAAGCATTTTTATTTTTGAGATATAAACGCCAAATGTTCACAGAAAATCTTTTACAGTCGAAAATTTTCTCTCTATTATTCATTCACTTAAATTTTACAACGTATCTTCACTTGTACACCTTCTTAAATAATACAATTAAATAGATAGAATGGCATTTACTGAAGAACTTTTGTATAAAACTCAATCATTTATAGTTATTTTATGCTCTTAATACTTTGTAACAATTAAATCTGCTGAACTGAATGTTAAAATGATACATCTCAGAATTCACGTTGGAAGATTTATAAGGTAATTTTATGGCATTTCGTGCACAAATCTATACTTTGAATAATCTTTTTTAGCTTAACTTATCACTTTGTATAATAATAGATATTATATTTGTGCTATACAGTATGGTAACCTAAAGTTTATCCATAGAAAACATACAACAGCCTGCTAAATGATGGGAAGCAGGCTGTAAAGTGTTTTCATTTTAAATAGAAAAAAATAACTAAGTATCTTTGAATTATTTGCCTTTAATTTTTCCTATTGCCCATCCGATTATCCCGCTAAATATGGCCATAACAGATCCAGTTAAGAATCCAAAACCCAAAGCTCCTACTGTAGAAAAAACTCCTAGCGTAATTGGTTCAAACACTTTCTCAAATTTTCCTTCAAAGGCAGATTCACTTTTTGCTCTATGAGTGAAACTTGGGACATAAAGAGCAGCTATATCGATAGTTTTTTTCTTTCCTTGTTCTATTAGAGAGACAGTTTCCCATTGAGTATCATTTTTCAAATGATTGGCATGAACATTTATAACTTGTGAAAGCAAAAAAGCAACTGCTATAAAAATATTTAATACGTAAGTTTTCAATACTTTAATCATAGTTTACCACCAATACTTTTATTTTAATCTGAATTGAATAGATGCATCGGCAGAATTAGTGCACATTGAGAGAAACAGAAGCATTTAAAGCTTTTTTCACTCTTATTGTGATAATTCATTAGTTTTTATCATCAACAATGGATAAACACAGAATGTGTTAATAGTTTATATTTCATATGAGAAGGTCTTAATCTGATGAAATTTCAATTTTAACGAGATTTAAAATAGGATATTATTTTGCTGATTATCCATCCTAAAAACATACCTACCGTACTTGATACATAACCAAGAGCCATCCCAATACCAAAAGTCCCGAGTGTAAGAGGTTCAACGACTTTTTCAAATTTTCCTTCGATGGTAATTTCATTTTTCATACCACGATTTAGATTTTGTGTATAGAGAAAAACCGTACTGATTGCATCCTTTCTGTTTTGTTCTGTTAAAGAAATAAAACTATTCTCACGATGAATATTGTTTTGCAAGTAGTTGGCATGTACACTTACAGTCTGTGAAATGTAAAAAACAGATATCATAGAAATAATTAACATATGATTGTTAAAAAATTTAATCATCATTTACCTCAAATACTTTATAGTATTCAATATATATATATGTGTGTATATAAATTTATAATTTGGATTTTTGGATGTAATTTACAGAATTTATAGTTATAATAAGAGAAATAGAAGCTTCATTATGTAATAAATTTATAATAATTAATAATAAAATAATGAAGCTATATATTCTATATTTCTACAATATATTGAATTACTTGAACATCAATACTATATCATTTATCCAATTTATTATCGATCCTATAAAACTTATTGCATATCCAGCGTACAATAGTCCCTCTCTTACAGTCATAGGCTCAAAGACCTTTTCAAATTTTTCTTCACCTATTGTTCCATGTTCTGTTTGATAATTTACAGACGGAACATAGAAAGCAGTCGTAGAAACTACATCGGATTTCGCATATTTTACTTGTTCCATTGGGAAAACAGAAAATTCCTCTTTTGGAGTATCATTTTTCAAATAGTTTGCATTAACATTTACAGTTTGTGAAATAAAAAAAGTGCTCGCTATAAAAATGCTTAAGATATAATTTTTAAATAATTTTACCATAACTTTACCTCAAATATTTTTAACTTATATATGTAAGAAATATACATATATGTTTATTTATATCACACATGTATAGTTCAATATGTATTTTTAGTCAATAATAAAAACACATATAAAAATATAAATATAATTTTTTATAAACATTATTGTAAAAAAGAAACAGTAATAATTACAAAAAATATTTTAAAAAACTTTATGAAATATTTTATTATGTGTTATATATAAAATAACACGTTGTTATCGTATAATTTTTATAAAATGAGATTAATATTATTTTATAAATACATTTATCAATAATAAAATGATCAAAATTTTTACATATTAAATATATAAAAAATTATTTATTATCGATAGTATAATAAAAAACATGAAAATTATGATATGTTTATATAAATATTCTTAACAATTAAAATATGAATGGACACGCTAAAATTTTATTATTTATAGTAGTTATTATAGATAGTCATTATTGTAGAATTTGTGTTATATAGATATTATTTAAGTTATTATTCAATGGTTATTTAATTGCATCGTGATAGCATAATGATACTTCACTATTAATTATATACATTTATGTTATAGATACTAAAAAATGTACAGTTCTCTCATAGTGTAAAGTAGAGCTCGAATTGGATAGAGATAAATGATATTATCTTTTTATCGCCAATGTGAACAGCATATTACTATGATGCAAAGCAGTGTATAGAAGAATCTAATTTAGACATATTTATGAGTGCCGAAAGATCAATATTAGATAATATTTTTCAACACTTTCTTCTTTCCAAACAGAAAAGCCGCTTTAAGAAAAACACCCTTTCTAATATTTTTAGAAAGGGTGTTTTTCTTAAAGTTGGATTACTTTTAAAAAGATCTGATTTCATTGCTTATTTAAAAAGTCTATTAAGTGCTTTCGGAAAATTTTAAGCAACTATTGGTATCTCTGTAGGTTGTTTAACATGATTATATATTTCATATTTATGTGTTTTTTTAAAGAAACCGTTCTCAAGGTACTCAAGCCTATTGTGCAATGATAGATATGATGATAAAGCCCCATAATATAAAACTCTTAGGGTATCAGAGTTTTTGGCGTTTATAAAGAAGAAAGATGGCATCGCCATACAATTTGCTCGCTCCTAATGTTGCTACATTTTTGCATTTTGCTTAATTTGAATAATGATTAATTATTGATTATAAATCAATACGTTGTCTGTAAATTACTTGGTATGAAATGTTTTTTATAAAATGCAAATCTTTATAAGAATGTATTCTTTTTGTTTTTTGTAATCTTAGGGAGGTTGTGCCGATTGATGCTGTTAAAATACTGTTTAAGCAGCAAAGTAAATAAGCCTTCAACAAGTTTGCGAGATTTGGATTGAGCAAATATAAGCCCGTGTAATTTAACAAGAATACTTTTGTTTTTTTCAATAAACTCTTGTGTTCCATAGGTTCTGCGAATTTTAATATTTTTTTCCATGATTAAGGCGCACATACCATACAATTTTACTATGACATGTTTACTATGACATGTGATTTCTTTTATCAGATGAAGGAGGCATAGCGATTTTCACATCTTATCGAGCAAGGCATCGTAATATTCCTTTTTTGACAAATCTCATAATTTATCAG
Organism: Bartonella sp. AP40SXNS; assembly: GCF_042195825.1. Taxonomy (NCBI): domain Bacteria; kingdom Pseudomonadati; phylum Pseudomonadota; class Alphaproteobacteria; order Hyphomicrobiales; family Bartonellaceae; genus Bartonella; species Bartonella sp. AP40SXNS. The sequence continues at coordinate 244,021 of NZ_JBHIPB010000002.1, read as the reverse complement.
GATGAGCTGCTGTGGTTGGGACTGGGATATCGGATTTGAGATAGATAAGCAGGGCTTAATTTTTATGAGTTTGCACCCCTGTTTTTTGCTTTTTTTAAAAGCACGTGCAATGGTTAACAGACTTATGATCTCAATGAGGTGCTATATTTTTTTCACATTGAGATGCAATTCACCCATGTCGTGAATTACGCATTTATTGAAGTTATTATAAAAGGAGCAGCGAGAAGAGAAGGACATTTGAATAAAAGTGCTTCTTACAAGAGTTTACAAACTGATATATTCAAGAGATTTCTTATAATAGATCTCGCCATACTGCCATTGCTTCTAAGACTTCTCCTAAATGAGCATGTTTTGCAATAACTGTTTCTGCACCAGCTTCTGCAAGTGCATTAGAGTGGCCAAGATAGCTATGTGATCCTCCCGTAAAGCCGATGGCACGCATGCCTGCTGCTTTGGCGGCATGTACACCATGAATTGAATCTTCTATAACGATAGTGTTTTGAGGCTCTACTTGTAATTGTTTTGCGGCAAAAAGGAAAATATCAGGGGCAGGTTTGGTTTTTTTTGTTCCAACTTCAGGTGCAGAAAATATTTTACCTTCAAAAAGTTCATAGAGACCAACAGTGGTGAGCATCTCTTTTATATCGATGCTCTTTGCATTAGAGCAGATACAGTAGGGATAGCGTGTTTGAATAATTTCTACTGCTTCTCTTACATCATCAAGAGCACGTAATTCAGTTTTTATTTGTGTACGAAAAATATCAGCCATTTGATCTATGAGATGAGCAGAAATTGGTTTTTCTGTTTCCTGTTCAACTTGTTTAAGAATATCGCGAAAGATAAGCCCTGCAAAACGTTCGCTCAATTCTTCAGGTGAGATTTCATATCCTGTTTGTTTGAGCAATTGAGATCCAATTTTTGCTGCAAGATATTCAGAGTCGACGAGAACTCCGTCACAATCAAAAATAATAAGATCTATTTGAGGCATAAAATATTCCTTTACATGTTACGAGATGAACAATTTTCATGAAAACGACATTGAGAGAATCTTATTTCATAAAAATATATTTTGAAAATGATTCTTATTCATTTTACGAAATAAAAGATAGGGGAACAGTATATTGAAAAAAGAAAAATTCATTCAGATGGAAGTTTTTTTACTTTAAAAAACAAAAAATAATAATCAATTTTTCGGAACTTTAACGATACGTTTACTCTATTTTGTAAATATGGATTGGTAAAGCGGGCCTATAAACTATTTTGGTTGATTATAGGGCAAATTCAGTTCATTTTGTTGGGTTTTTCATGACAGTTATTCAGCTTCAAAAAGATTTCGTTCGTAATCCCTCCCAGACGCCATGGCGCAATAAAATTTTTAAAGGAGATTGTGTTTCCGTTTTAGAAAAACTTCCAAAACATTCTGTTGATATGATTTTTGCGGATCCACCTTATAATTTGCAATTGGATGGTGCTTTATATCGTCCAGATCATTCGCTTGTTGATGCGGTTGATGATGCATGGGACCAGTTTGAGAGTTTTGCTGCTTATGATGCTTTTACCCGTGCGTGGTTGCTTGCTTGTCGTCGTGTGTTAAAACCTAATGGAACCCTTTGGGTTATCGGATCTTACCATAATATTTTTCGAGTTGGTACGGCATTACAAGATTTAGGTTTTTGGATGCTCAATGATATTATTTGGCGCAAAAATAACCCGATGCCTAATTTCCGAGGGCGACGCTTTCAAAATGCTCATGAGACACTTATTTGGGCTGTGCGAGATCAAAAAGATAAAAAGTATACATTTAATTATGATGCTTTAAAAGCGGCAAACGAAGATCTACAAATGCGTTCAGATTGGCTTTTTCCTCTCTGCACTGGAGCTGAACGTTTAAAGGATGATTCAGGGCGTAAATTACATCCAACACAAAAACCGCAAGCGTTATTAGCGCGTATTATTATGGCTTCTAGTAAACCTGGTGATGTTATTCTTGATCCGTTTTTTGGTTCGGGAACAACAGGTGCTGTTGCCAAGCTTTTAGGGCGTGATTTTGTTGGGGTTGAACGCGAGCAAGATTACATTGATGCGGCATGTGAAAGGATTGCGGCGGTTAAACCTTTAGGACAACCAGAGCTGGCGATTTTAGATAGAAAAAAAGCAGAACCGCGCATAGCATTCAACAGTTTGCTTGAAGCAGGTTTACTTTATCCTGGAGAAGTTCTTTATGATCGAAAAAAGCAAGTATCTGCTATTGTAAGAGCTGATGGTACGATTATGCATGGTGGTGAAGCGGGTTCAATTCACGCAATGGGAAGAAAGGCTCAAGATTCGCAGAGTTGTAATGGTTGGACATTTTGGTATTATGAGGAAAATGGACGGTTAAAGTCCATAGATCATTTAAGAATGATCATACGTTCACAAATGTTAAAAACGGGTGTTTTATGAACTAAGCTGATCGCTTCATTCTATTAATCACCAATGTACCTGATCTCGATTGGGATGGATGCAAGCGCGTTTTATGCTTTTCTTAGATATTTTATATTGAAATACTCACCTCGCTTGTAAGCGGCAAGCGAGTATTTTTCGCTTCTTGTAGAAAAAATTAAAACGAGAAATTTCTACTCTATGTTCTGATTTTAGTTCCAAAATAGTAAAATTTCAATATAATCTTATAAAAATGAAATATCAGAATTAAAAGGTTCATTCAGAAGTTCAAAATTAAGTGCTTTTTTGTACGTGCATCTATAAAGTGCGTAAAATATATTGATTTATCAAGATAATTTAGCGCAACTCATATTGAATTGCCCTCGGAATATCGTCAAACTCTTTTATTTCAAACCTGTTTCATATTGAATCAATAAAAATTACTTACTTGCATGTCATAAGCGGGGTTGGCGTGTGAATAAAAATTGTTAAAGAAAGAACTAAAAGTACCTCTTATGAACCGTTTCAAGTGCCAAGGGTGTCGTAGGGGGTGGGTAAATATAACGATGGTGCCGATTTGCTTCTTCATAAGCGAACAAAGGACAGATCCTGAAATTTAAATCTAAGATTTCTATTCCTTCTTAATTCTCATTGATAGAAAAAATGAGACATTCTACGTGTTTAAATTTTTCTTTGTAAAGATTAAGAAATGGTCATTAGGGATACAAAAGTCTCCATTAGCAAACATGTTTACGAATAAACAAGGTTATTTAAATCTGAAAGAATTGGGAAGTGCTACGGAAATGGCTTTTTTCATAACAGTAGGGAGCGCTTCTTTGGCAAGATGTTGAATGTTGCACCACCAACCATTTTCACAATTCATTTCATGAATATCTTCAGTATAGTAGACATCGAGTTTTAGAGAAAAGTGAGTAAAAACATGCGTAATTTGCCCTTTGAATTGCCAATTGGCAGGAAAGGGGGCGTTTTGGAGCCCATTTTTGTTGTTTATATCAATATTGTTAGGAATTTGGGTCATTCCACCAAGGAGTTTTTGCGTCTGTCGTTTTTCCAAATAAATTTGTTTATTTTTATTAAGAACCACAAAGGCACTACCTGTTTTTGAAGGGCGTTCTTTTTTAGGGGCTTTAACTGGAAAAGACTCCGGTTGTTGCATCTTTGCCGCTTTGCATAAACTTTGAAGAGGGCAGATATAACAAGATGGTTTGCGTGGAGTACAAATGGTTGCTCCCAAATCCATCATTGCTTGAGCAAAGTCGCCAGAACGATTTAAAGCAGTAATTTTTTGTGTTTTTTCTTTAATTTCAGCTTTTGCTTTTGGTAATATTGAAGCGATAGCAAAAAGGCGCGCTATTACACGTTCGACATTACCATCAACCACTGCCACAGGATGGTTAAAAGCAATTGCGGCAATGGCTGCGGCAGTATACTCTCCAATACCGGCTAGAGTTCGCAATTCTTTTACAGATTGTGGAAATTGTCCTGCGTAGTTTTCAACAAGCTGTCTCGCACATTTTTTAAGATTACGTGCGCGTGAATAGTAACCAAGTCCAGCCCATGCTTTCATAATATCATCTTGTGAGGCTATTGCTAAAGAAGGAAGATCAGGCCAAAATTTCAGAAATTTTTTAAAATAGGGCTTAACCGTTTCAACGGTTGTTTGTTGCAGCATGATTTCAGAAAGCCAAACCTGATAAGGATCAGGACGGATACCTTGTCTTTGCTCTTCGGGGGTAATCCGCCATGGGAGGTTTCTATGATTTTGATCGTACCAAGAAAGGAGGTGCGAAGAAATTTCATACATGATTGTTTTCAAGCATAGAGAGATGTAAAATGCAAAAGAAAAAATATTTATTTTGTAATTCTTTTTTTGCTCTTTTATTGTCGAGACCCTGGTGAGGAGTGGATTTTTATTTTGTTGATATTTTATAAATTAGGGAGACAATTATTTTTAGATAAAACAAATTATTGTAATTGAGTAAACGGTTGAACAATGATCTAAAAATGAGAAAACAACTAAAAAAACGTATCTTTTATTCTCTTTCTGAGACGGTATTCAAAATACTTGATCCCGTTTTGCGCAAACGGACAGGGCTAAATGTAGAGCTTATAGAGCATTGGCCACAAATTGTGGGCCATGATATCAGTGAACATACAATGCCGCTTAAAATTATTTGGAAACGTCGTGCAGATCAAGATGAAGTTTTTCAGCCAGCAACACTTGTTGTCGCATGTGAAGGATTTGCGGCGTTGAAATTAATGCATGAAACAGAGGAATTTCTTCATAAAATTAATGGATTTTTTGGCTATATTGCTATTGATCGCATCAAGATTGAACAAAGGCGTCTGTCGGTTTTTATGAATCATTTGCCTCTAAAGTCGACTTTGAGTGAACAAGACAAAAAATGCGTGGAGAAAATGCTTGAAGGAATTGAAGATAAAAGTTTACGCCAATCACTTTATAAACTTGGCTGTTGCATTTTCTCGGAAAAAAATAATAAATAGCAAGATATTTTATATATATTTTCTTTAATATATGAGAAAGCATTGGATTCCTATTCGTTTAATACCAACAGAAAAGTATTATTTATGGTAAAATTTCGTTCTTTTTTATCTTTCGGGATAATTTTTCTCTTCATAACGATTGTACAAAATAGTGTAACAGTTGCTTTAGCGCGTGATCTCAAACCAGTGGCAACAGTTGATATGGCTGAGCTTCTCCAATCAGGTAAAGTAAAGGATCGCTTTGAGGGAGAGGCGGATGCACCAGTCATCATTGTTGAGTATGCTTCGTTAACATGTGTTCATTGTGCACATTTTTACAACGATATACTTCCTCAAATTCGTAAAAAATATATCAAAACAGGAAAAGTGAAACTGATTTTCCGAGAATATGCTTTTGATCCTCGGGCAACAGCAGGTTTTATGTTAGCACGGTGTGCACCAGAAGATCGCTATTTCCCTTTGATAGAAGTTTTATTTCAAAAACAAAATGAGTGGGTTTGGGGAAAAGATGCTCTGACACCATTGAAAAAAATTAGCTTAATGGCGGGTTTTTCAGATGAAAGTTTTACTGCGTGTTTGAAAAATCAGACCATTTTAGATGAAGTGAATGCATCTTTTGAGCGTGGTAAAGAACTTGGTGTGACAGCAACGCCTACTTTCTTTATCAATGGAAATAAATATGAAGGTGCTATGAAAGTAGAAGACTTTTTTTCGGTGATTGATAGTTTTCTTAAAAACTGAATCTTAATCTTCTAGAAGATAGATGGTGATGTGGTCATTATCTCTTTTAAGAAGGTTAAGTATTATGCATTTATGAAGCGATCTTTTTTATTTCGCCGATTTTGAATCATTTAAGTTAAGCCTAGGTTGAATGGTGTTTTGATGCTGATATGGGAGGATTTGTACAATGAAAAAATGGGTTTATAGTTTTGGAGATGGAAACGCAGAAGGAAGTGCAAGCGAGCGTAATCTTCTCGGAGGTAAAGGGGCTAATTTAGCAGAAATGAGTAGTCTTGGTTTGCCCGTACCGCCAGGATTTACTCTGACAACAGAAGTCTGTAATTTTTATTACGCACATGACAAATCATACCCAGAAGAGCTACAGGAATCTGTTAAGCAAGCATTAAGACGCGTTGGTGAACAAACAGGACGTGAATTTGGTAATGAGCAAAGACCACTTTTGCTTTCTGTTCGTTCAGGGGCTAGGGCTTCTATGCCAGGAATGATGGATACAGTGCTTAACCTTGGCATGAATGATAAGACTGTAAAAGCTATTGCTTTACAAGCTAATAATGAACGGTTTGCTTATGATAGTTATCGGCGTTTTATCCAAATGTATTCTAACGTTGTTTTGGGGGTAGACCATTCTTATTTTGAAGAGATTCTTGATGAGGTAAAAGAACGCAATGGTTACACTATTGATACAGAAATGACAGCAGATGATTGGAAACATGTTATTGCTTCTTATAAAGCATATATTGAAGAAAAATTAGGAATCCCTTTTCCACAAGATCCTGAACAGCAATTATGGGGGGCGATTGGAGCCGTTTTTTCAAGTTGGATGACAGCACGCGCAGTCACTTATCGTCGTTTACATAGCATTCCTGAAAGTTGGGGAACGGCAGTTAATGTGCAAGCTATGGTTTTCGGCAACATGGGTGAAGATTCGGCAACAGGTGTTGCTTTTACACGCAATCCATCGACAGGAAAAAAAGAACTTTACGGTGAATTTTTAGTTAATGCGCAAGGAGAAGATGTTGTGGCGGGTATTCGAACGCCTCAAAATATTACAGAAAATGCGCGTATTGTTGCTGGTTCAAATAAGCCGTCTTTAGAAAAAATTATGCCTGAGGCTTTTTTGAAGTTATGTCAGATCGCGCAGAAGCTTGAGCAGCATTATCGGGATATGCAAGATCTCGAATTTACCATTGAAAAAGGTAAATTATGGATGCTGCAGACTCGTTCGGGAAAACGTACGGCTCGTGCAGCTCTCAAGATGGCAATTGAAATGGTTGAGGAGGGGTTAATAAGCCGTGAAGAAGCGGTAATGCGTATTGATGCAAAGTCACTTGACCAACTTTTACATCCAACACTTGATCCCAAAGCAGAGCGTTTTGTTATAGGACGTGGTTTACCTGCTTCTCCTGGAGCAGCAACCGGTGAAATTGTTTTTACTTCGGAAGAGGCAGAAACTGTGTCAGCAGAAGGGCGAAAAGTTATTTTGGTCCGTGTGGAAACAAGCCCAGAAGATATTCATGGTATGCATGCTGCAGAAGGAATTTTAACAACGCGTGGCGGCATGACAAGTCACGCTGCTGTTGTTGCGCGTGGAATGGGAAAACCATGTATTTCTGGTGCTGGTAGTGTGCGGATTGATTATAATACAAATACGCTATTTGCTTCAGGAGAAAGCTTTAAAAAAGGCGATGTTATCACGATTGATGGTGGAAGTGGGGAAATTTTCAAAGGGAAAGTTGCAATGTTGCAGCCTAAGCTTTGCGGAGACTTTGCAAAATTAATGGAATGGGCTGATGGGATGCGACGTATAAGAGTTCGCGCCAATGCTGAGACACCATCTGATGCCCGTATGGGGCGTTCTTTCGGGGCTGAAGGTATAGGTCTTTGTCGTACGGAGCATATGTTTTTTTCTGGAGAACGTATTGTTGCCATGCGTGAAATGATTTTAAGTCATGATGAAAATGGTCGTCGTAAAGCACTAGATAAGCTTTTGCCAATGCAGCGTTCAGATTTTAGTGAATTATTTGAAATTATGTGTGGTTTACCTGTTACCATTCGTTTGTTAGATCCGCCACTCCATGAGTTTTTGCCTAAAACGAAAGCAGAAATTCTTGATGTTGCAACAGCTATGGGGGTTTCTGCTGAAGTGCTTGCTGAACGTGCTCAGCAGTTACACGAATTTAATCCTATGCTTGGATTACGAGGATGCCGTTTAGCTATTACTTATCCTGAAATTGCAGAAATGCAAGCGCGGGCGATTTTTGAAGCAGCAGCAGAATCTGCCCAAAAATCTGGATCTCCTGTTATGCTTGAAATTATGGTGCCATTGGTTGCTCTTAAATCTGAACTCGATTTTGTAAAAGCGCGTATTGATCAGGTTGCTGAGGAAGTGATGAAAGAAAAGGGAGGTACTATTCAATATATGGTTGGGACGATGATTGAACTTCCAAGGGCAGCGCTTCGAGCAGATGAAATTGCTGAAACTGCTGAATTTTTTTCATTTGGAACAAACGATTTGACACAAACTACTTTTGGGATTTCCCGTGATGATGCTGCTCCTTTTTTGGCAACCTATTTTCAAAAAGGTCTTTTAGAGCAAGATCCTTTCGTATCTATTGACCGTGATGGAGTAGGGGAACTTATTACCATTGCTGCACAGCGTGGACGCTCAAAGCGTGCAAAAATAAAATTGGGAATTTGCGGTGAACATGGAGGCGATCCTGCCTCTATTGCTTTATGTGAAGAAAATAACCTAGATTATGTTTCGTGTTCTCCTTTTCGAGTACCAATTGCTCGTTTAGCAGCAGCTCAGGCCGCAATAGCAAAAAGGATGTAATGGGTTAATATTTTTTGTTGTATAGTTATTACAGAAATAAATTTTTATATATTTTTTATTTTCTTTAATAAAGGGAATAAAAATGCTTCTAAAATGCACGATAAGTTATGTTACGCGAGAAAGTGTTTTTTTAGAGGTTTATGAGAGAAAATATAAAGCAGGATAGACAAAAGATATATTATTAATCACTTTCTATTGGCGAACCTCTTGATAGAGAGAAACGTGTTATTGTGCAGTCAATTTATGCATTTGCTTTTTTATAGGGGAATGAGCTCATCACGCAAGATAGAATGCTGCAAACAAATGCATTTTTTTGCATATCATGCTGTTTGAGATAGACATTTCTCAGTAGATGCCCCATTTCACATTGACATTCGTGGAATGGGGATTATGTAAAACTCTCCGTAAGTTTATGAAAATCTTCCCAAAATTTATAAACTCCATTATGCGCTACCGTCTTTACACTTATGAAGGAATATCAAAGTTACACAATCTGTTGATTTATAATGATAATTTTTTATTTCTTATATTGAATGAAAGCTGTAAATATCATAAAATCCTCTCATTTCGACTTTTTTTATAATGAATCAATCAAAACCATGTTTTTTGTGTGTTATAGGCGGGATGAGTGTCTGTGGATAAAAAAATAAAGTAAGGATATGCCTTTTATGAATCATCTCAAATGTCAAGAGCTGTCACAAATTGAAGGTAGGTAAATGTGTAATGGTGCCGGCTTGCTTCTTGACAAAAAGCGTAAAGATGATGCGCGGCGCGTGCAGTGGGGCTGCTATTATTATTCACGGGCGTTGTTGCGAAGTGGTCTTGGGTGCTTTAGAGATGTTTTTTAAGAAAGCCCGTGAATGGCAATCCAAGTATATTCTGTTTGGGACATTTTATTTTAGGTGAGGGGGAGTGAGGCCAAAAAGACATGTGATAAATAAAAGCATGAGGCAATAGGTAATCTCCATTAAAGATATTACTTTAGATGTTATTGAAAGGTGTAAAGCTGAATTAAAAGGAAATGGCAAAGATAAAAACTGGTTTTTACCTTAAATTTTCATATTCTTTCCAAATTAGGCTGTTTTCCTGTTTTAAGGAGATTATACAAACAGAGATGCGCAATATTCTTGCCTCCATTTGGCATACAAAAGCTATGAGAGCTGAGAGAAGTACTAAACTGTCTTAATATTTGTTTCAAACATACTGCTGCGTTAGGTTTGGATGTTGATTTATAGGCAATACTAAACGCACACGCTCTCTTAGGAAAACAATGTCATAAAACACATAATTTTCCAGCAATAGATTGGAGAGAAGTGCTGGTTTTTTATCAGACACTTTGCGAAACAACAATCATAACACAACTAGCCTTACGTCTACTTATCTTTACAGATGTTTGCACAAATTCTTTGCATCATATTTATAAAGATCAAATTGACGATAATATATGGACAATTCGTGGCTCGATGATATGAAAGGTTTACGTGATACTACAAAAATTTCGTGTTCTTTTATCATCAGAGGCAATAAAAATGGTAGAACGAGCACGTTTGCTATTTTGCAATATTTCTTTTTTCTGCAATCGGTTGTGTTTTTTTTGCAGCAAATTGTACGGCTCAATATGTAATGTGTAAGAAAACCATTCTGATTGATTGAATATAAGAGGGCTTGAGATGAAGGAATGTTTGAGGGGAATATTAAATAAACGAAAGATGAATTATCATTATAAATTAAGAGATTACTTCAATTTAATAAACCAACTTCACGCATTTTCATTAAAATTGTGTGATTAATTTTACCTGTTACAGGAAGATCAAATATTTTTTGAAACTGTTTTAAAGCTTCTATCGTCTTTTGATCTTCTATTCCTGTGACAACAACCTCCTCATTCCCAAAAATATGTAAAGCTTTTTGCACTTGTATAATATCTTCAACAGAAGGCTCTAAAATAGCTTCTTTTAAGTGTGTCATATTTTTTGTATTGTTTGTTTCTATTTCGCTTTGCTTAATTAATATCGCGATTTCATCTGTTGCGGGATTAGATAGAACATTCTTTTGCATTCTCTGAGCAGTTTGCTGTTTCCATAAAGTGATGGCTCGGCGTGTTTTAGGTCCTTCCAGTCCATCTAATGGTCCATCATAAAGGCCTAATTTTGTTAGTTCTTTTTGCTTTTCCAGCATGCTTGCTGATTGAGAGGGTAAAGGTGAATTTGTGTGGTTCTGACTTTGAGAATGTACAGAAGTTACACGGGAGAGTTCTTGTGATTTTTCTTCTTTTTCCGATAAAATAGAGCTCTTACCTATACTTTGAACAGAGGAAAATTTCATTTGAGTTAAAATATTTTGATGCGTTGTCATTTGCAAAAATAAAGCATTAAATGAAATAAATAAAAAACTAATGCTAAAAAGAAGAGATCCAACAAAAAATAAAGTATTTTTTCTTGTATAGAAATAAAGAGTTTTTACACACCAAAAAATAAAATGAAAAATTATAAGAAGAAGCGTTATAACAATACTACTATAGTATTTACGGTGTTTTACATTTTTTTTTCGGTATGTCTTTCGTTTTGTTGCCATTACTTTTATTTTCAGTTGCGTTTATTTTTTACAAAGAAACAAATATAAATTAGGAAACGAATATGAATCAGTTCTTATTTTCAGACAGCGAAAAGTGCATTGACATTATTGATTTTCCTTTCAAACTCCTAGAACGAGCGGCTTCATTATATCAATTTATAAGTTGATAAATCAACAAGAGTTCTTATCAACTTTTATTCATTTCATTTTATTTTATATAAATCTTTAATGTGTATAAAGAGAGCACCAAATGATTAGCATTCAAGATCATTTTGGTGTTTGCAAACTGCATTATCACATATAATTATCTAAACAATAATGCCACGTTATTCTTCATTTTGGGGCATATGTTTGGCTATTATTTAAACTAAAATTGAAAATATTTGCCTATAACACTAAACAGATGACAATCATTATCTATTCTTTATAATTTACATATAGATGGTTACTTATCCATAAACGGTTTGGTAAGAATAATTATCTATCAATATTATTATATTTTTGTATAAATTCCTTCTATTAAATAATTTTCATAAGTATCAATTAAATTGAAGTTTACAATGTTATAGAAAAAAAACTGGTTTGAGATGTAATCATAAGAGATGCAGTTATTTTTTTGATGTTTTTATCGACATGTTGACTATTTTTATAACATTCCAGTAAAAATTTTATAGATAATATAAATATTTTATCGACACTAGAATCAGAATAACAGAGTTTACTCTTGTTAGCCTTTTCAACTAAGCTAAGATGGTGGATTATTATTTAAAATAATTATGTACACAACATGATTATCTCTCTCATTTTTTATCATAGTATGTTTATTAACATGACCAGCTTGTAAGTGTATAATTTTGATGTTAATTTTTTACTGAATAGACAATGTATCCCATTTTATGCAGCGGAATTGTGCCATATTTATAAAAAAGCCAATGATATAGATCCAATACATGAATACTCAATTTTATAAAAAGTACATTTTATAAATTGTTTATAAAGCAACGGTGGATAAAATGCTTCTTTTATTGTATTTACCACTGCGGTACATTGATTATCCATGATACGTTTTTTAATCAAATTATCATTTTTTTTATTTTTTATTTTTGTCATTGTTTCATTTTTTGTAGCAGATCCAAGCAGTAATCATTCTTCTATCCCCAAAAATAATGAGACAACAACGAGCGATGTGATTATTGCTTTTAAGGAAGCCTTAAATGACTTAGGCGCATTTTGTGACCGTAATATAAAAACCTGCAAAGTAGGAAAATCCTTTTTAAGTTCACTTGGCGAGCGCGCATATTACGGTGCAAGAGCTGCTTATGAATATTTAGGGAACATATTAGGAAACAAAAATAATATCAGAGACTTTCCCTAATGTTTCTTACAAAATCGAAATACAAGAGTTTTTACAAAACCATGCAATGTTATCTTGAAATAAGGATTTTTAACGTTCTTCGTGTTATTTATGTTAGGAAGAATAAATATTTATTTTTTATAAGTGTATTCAAGAATGATTATTCAAACGAAACAGGACTAAAATAATGGCGGACACAATCGGTAATATTATAGATAACTTTTCGCTTTTGGATAATTGGGAAGATCGTTATCGTTATGTCATCGAGCTTGGCTATGAATTGCCACCTTTTCCGGAAAGCGCTCGAAACGATGCTCACAAAGTTCCTGGTTGTGTTAGCCAAGTGTGGCTTTTATCTTCACGTAATAACTCAGAAGATCCAATATTGACGTTTCAAGGTGATTCCGATGCTCATATTGTGCGTGGACTCATTTATATACTTCTTGCTTTTTATTCAGGCAAAAAAGCTTCTGAAATTCGCAATTCTGATGCTCAAGAGCTCTTTGAAAAACTTGGTTTAAATGAAAATCTTACACCACAACGATCAAATGGTCTGAAATCAATGATTAAACGGATTCGTAACGAAAGCTATATGTAATACCTTTGGTAGAAATTGCTATATATACAAAAGCTTCACACAAAACATGTATACTAAAATAAACTTTATACATGAAATCATTTTTTCGCAAAATAAGATTATTTAGTTTTTTTCCGTTTGCTTTTGCGTCCAAGCCCCATTTCTTTGGCCAAAGCCGATCGTGTTTTTGCATAATTAGGCGCTACCATAGGATAAGAACTATCTAACTGCCATTTTTCACGATATTCCTCTGGCAACATTCCATAATGTGTCATGAGATGACGCTTTAGAGATTTAAACTTCTTTCCATCTTCAAGGCAAATGAGATAATCAGGAAATACTGAACGCTTCGGATTAACGGCAGGCCTTTGTTTTTCAACTTCGACTTCTGTTAACTCTAGATTCCCTGCTTTACGAAAAGCAGCATGGACATCAGCAATTAAACTTGGCACTTCAGTCGGTCGAATAGAATTATTACTCACGTAGGCAGCAACAATATCAGCAACCAATGTAATAACTAAATTGCTTTCAGTCTCTAAGACTGCACGATGTTCCATTCTTGTTTCCTTTAATTTAAAATTGAGTAATTCAAAATCGAGATATAGTGCATATACTCATGATATAAAGATCTCATGCACATGAGTTTCATATTGTACAAAAATCTTTTTTGTCAATTCAATTATTCTATAAAATTGCCAAAACACAAAAAAATCAAATAAATACCCATTTTTTGTCATAATATACAATAAGAAAAACGAAATTATTACATGATAAAATATATTTTTACCCTATAACATATCATACATAATATATAATACATCACAAATATAAAAAAATATATGATAAAATTTATTTATTTTTTTTGAGAACGTAAAAATAAAATTACTAATTATAAAAAATATAATATATAAATTATTATATTTTGTTTTGAATACTTATAGTTTAGTAAGTTTATGTTTAATAAGTTTTAAATTTATTTTTATTATTTATATTTATAAAATTTAATAATAAAAACATACTATATTATAAATATGACATAATAGTATTGTTTATAATATAAAACTATTCGTTAAAAGGAGATGGAACATTTTTATTTTTTATACAGTAATAATAATATTTTAGATATATTTATTCCTTTCTGTAAAATTATGCGATTATACTGTTTCAAAAAAAATCAATTCTTTTTCTAATAGTTTAATTGTTTTACCCGTCACTTTCATTATAAAAGTGGTATTATATCCCTAGAAAACAATAGCTGTGATATGTAATGAACAGAAAGGTATTAGTTTTAAAAATTATCATGGTGCTATTTTTGCAAGTGAATAGAACTTATAGATTTTTACACTTTCATCAATCATTGTGATTCTAACATATAAACGAAGCTATTAACATATTTTAATATAGGATTGTGTATGACTCGCACTTTTGCAATTCCTCCCAAAGCATCTAGAATCACTCATAAGGAAATATATCATGGTATTTTTCGTGATGATCCCTATCATTGGCTACGTGCGTCTAACTGGCAAGATGTTTTTAAAGATCCTAACTGTCTTGACCCCAATATTCGACAGCATCTTGAAAAAGAAAATGCTTATCAATCAGCTCAAATGGCTGATACAAAATCATTACGAGATTTGCTTTTTACAGAAATGAAAAACAGGATACAAGAGAATGATAGTTCTGTTCCTATAAAACATGGTCCTTTTGCTTACGGATTCTCTTATGTTACCGGAGGCCAACAACCACATTATTTTCGGACACCAAGGAATGGCGGAGAAAAAAACGTGTACCTTAATGGTGATGTCTTGGCAGAAGGCAAAGAATATTTTAAATTTGGTTCAGTTCAAGAATCTCCTGACCATACACATGTGGTATGGACCTATGATGACAAAGGATCAGAATTCTATACAGCTAAAATTCGTAATTTTGAGACATTGTCTGACTGTACGGACACAATTACTGATACATCTGGTCAAATTGTATGGGATGCTAGGTCTGAAGGTTTTTTCTATACTAAGATGGATAAAAACCACCGACCTTCAGAGCTCTATTATCACCAATTAAACACAGATCAATCACAAGATAAGCTTATTTTTCGTGAAGACAATCCAGGTTTTTTCTTAGATGTAAGCGGTTCTAAGCTTAATGATGTTATTTATATTAATATTCATGATCATGAAACATCCGAGATCTGGTTAATTCCTGCTGAGGCACCTTTTACTGTTCCCCAATGTGTACGGAAACGACAACAAGGTATTGAATATTCACTTACAGAGGGTGGTGATGTCTTTTATATTCTAACCAATTTAGATAATGCAAAAGATTTCAAAATTATGGTAGCGCCATATACATCTCCACAATCAGAAAATTGGTCTGAGTTTGTCCCACATCAGCTTGGGTGCCTAATATTATCCCATGATGCTTATCAAGATTTTCTTGTCTGGATCGAACGTTTTGAGGGGCTTCCACGTATAAAAGTAATGGAACGTACCACTAAACAAGTTAATTCCATCGCTTTTACTGAAGAGGCTTATTCTTTAGGTCTGCAAGGAGTTGCAGAATATAACAGTCCAACTATTCGTTTTTCCTATTCGTCTATGACAACACCTGATCAAGTGTTTGATTATGAGATGAAAAGTTGTAAACGAATGCTTTTAAAAACGCAAATAATTCCCTCTGGGCATAATAAAGATGCATATGTAACACGACGGATTATAGCAATAGCAGACGATGGTGAGAAGATTCCTATTTCACTTTTTTACCACAAAAACACTCCCCTTGATGGTGGTGCGCCTTGTCTGCTTTACGGTTATGGTGCTTATGGGATTTCTATTCCTGCCAGTTTCAATAGTAATGTACTTTCTCTAGTAAACAGAGGTTTTATTTACGCTATTGCTCATATTCGCGGAGGAAAAGAAAAGGGAGTAGAGTGGTATGAGAAAGGAAAACATCTCTTTAAGCACAATACATTTACAGATTTTATTGCTTGTGGGCGTTACCTTGTAAACAATAAATTCACTTCTCACGACCGGCTGATTGCCCATGGTGGTTCAGCAGGGGGGATGTTGATGGGAGCCATTGCCAATATAGCTCCCCAGGATTTTGCTGGGATCGTAGCGAATGTGCCTTTTGTTGATGTCTTAGCGACAATGTTAGATGCTTCATTGCCACTCACACCTCCAGAATGGGGCGAATGGGGGAACCCTCTTGAATCAGAAGAAGATTATAAGCTTATTGCTTCCTATTCCCCTTACGATAATGTCAAAGCTCAAAACTATCCCCCTATACTTGTGATGGCAGGATTAACAGATCCTCGTGTAACTTACTGGGAGCCTGCAAAATGGGTGGCAAAATTACGAGACCTAAAAACAGACGATAATGCAGTTTTATTACGTATTAATATGGATTCAGGGCACGCTGGTGCAGCTGGACGTTTTTCAAAGCTAGAAGAAGTTGCCTATATCTATGCATATATTCTAAAGATAGCAGGAAAAGACTTTTGCTAATCCATAATACTTCTGTATGAAAGTCTCCGATAATTTATTGGATTATAGAGACTTTCATACACTAAAAAGTTATCTAGATAGTTTAAAATTCACATTCTTCATAAAGTTCTAAAACATAGTCCCAATTAATTAAATGGTCTACAAAGGATTCGAGGTACTTCGGTCGAGCATTGCGATAATCAATGTAATAGGAATGTTCCCACACATCGACACCCAAAATAGGGCGAGCATTGTGCACTAAGGGATTTTCACCATTAGGGGTTTTCATAATTTCAAGCTTGCCATCTTTAACAGCAACCCACGTCCATCCAGAACCAAATTGGGCACTAGCAGCAGCAATAAAATCAGCGCGGAATTTGTCATAACCACCTAGATCAGCGTCAATAGCTTTTGCTAACTTTTCAGGAAGTTTTTGGCCACCACCATTTTTTTTCATCCAAAGCCAAAAGTGGTTATGATTGTAATACTGCGCTGCATTATTAAACAAACCAATATTTTTTCCAAAACTTTTTTTAACAATATCTTCAAGGCTTTCATTTTCTAAGCCTAACTCTTTCACAAAATTATTGGTGTTGGTAAGATAAGCAAGGTGATGCTTATCATGATGATATTCAAGTGTTTCGCGTGACATATAAGGCGAAAGGGCATCGTAATCATAAGGCAACGGGGGCAATTCAAAAGCCATTTAAAAATCTCCTCGATTCTAATTGTTAAGCTTATTTCATAAGCCTAATTTGCCATTTACCGAATTTAAAAGCAAATGTTGAATACCTAGTTTGTATGAAATAGTTTTAATGTCTCTCTTTTTGTAAAAGAAGCTTTTAGGAAATGTATATTCATCAATCAAAAAGGGTATTGGTCTACATAAAGATTGCTTCTGAAGATTTTTTATATCTATGAGCGGGTAATGAATATCATTATCTTTTGAATAAAAAGTAAATGGAAATAGCTATTATTCCTTGTTTTTGTATATCTATTTTTTCAAATACCATATAAAATGTTTTTAATTTTTGCAAAACTCTTCCAGTTTATTGGTGTATCATAATGTTTTCAACAGAATATTAAGTGTTATTTTTTAGGAAATATTTTTCAATGTGCTTGATTTTATTTTATGGTGCTACCCATGAATAATATAATGTAAAAATTAGTGGACATTACCATCTTTATGCTTAATGCAAGAGCACAGCAGCACTATCATACACTTACCGGTTACCAATGTGGTGACAGCTTTTTTCTTAAATTGAGCAAGATGAGATTTTAATATATCAAGAAAATTAAATCATATGCAAATTTATTAGATACATGAGTAAACTGAAAGATTTTCATGTTCTGTTCCTAAGACATCAATACAAAGAGCAAAATAATTGGTGGATAAATGGTTGCTACTTATGTTAAAATCACAATTGTATATCAGTTTCTGCTACGAATTTGTATCGATGGCAATGCCATACAAGACTCAGAAATTTTATGATAAAAAAGTAAGGTCTTTGATTTTCAGATATTGCGTCCAATCACAGGAATCGCTATAAGGTGCAGGAGTCGCTATAAAGCGTGTTTTTTTGGGGTATAGCCAAGCGGTAAGGCACCGGTTTTTGGTACCGGCATTCCCTGGTTCGAATCCAGGTACCCCAGCCAGTCTTTGGTGAAATGAATCAACCATAAACTTGAGAAATCATAGAGTTGAGAGTGGATTAAACCTCTTAATTATCTTTAGCCATTCATATCGGATTGGTCAGAGGGGAAATACGCGTCTGTAGCGGAGTGGCTCTTACTATAACTATAGTCAAAATAGTTATTTTAGGGATTTTTCTTTATAAGAGTGGGGCTTAAATGGTTTATGCGCACTTGCTTTAGAAAAACTATTTGGCTGGATTTTGCGCTCTATAGCAACACCAGCGTGCAATTTTTCGTATTCCACCATCTTCATTACGTCGTACAGCATAACAATAACGCTGATCAGGAAATATATTTCGTTGCATATCACGTACAATATGAGCAGTATGGCCATAAGGTGCTACACAATCAATAAACCATACGTATTTTCCATTTTGCCAATTGGCATCGGGTAAAAATTCTCCCTTTTCAAGCATAGATTGATGATTTTTCTCATCTAAAAAAGCCCAAGTGATAAAGGCGCAAAATTCTCCACGTTCATTTTTATAGAGCTTGTATTGCCCAGTCTGTAAAGCTGGACCTAAGTTTCGGTCTATATCCCAAATTCGCCAGCGGCGGTATAAGGGAGATGTAAGCATTAAAACAACCATGGCACCCAAAGCCGTAAGAGGATCTATGAATGATGGTGATGGATTTTCATTTACAGACATTATCTTTCCTTTAGAGATTGTTCTAAAATTTTGGTGATAGGTTCAAAGAAATAAGAAATGAGACGCCGTTTTGAGGTAATGACATCCGTTGTTACAGTCATGCCAGGGATAAATTTAAATTGTTTGTTATTCAAAGTGATGTGATCTTGGTCAATTTTGATTAAAACAGCATAGACACCATTAATTTCTTTATTATAGCGCGCTGTAGCGCCTACATTAACGACTGTACCGTGGATAACACCGAAACGTTCAGGTGGAAAGGCAGAAAACTTGATGTAAGCACGTTGACCCTTTTCTAAAAAACCAATATCTCGATTATCAAAAAACGCTTCAACAATGAGACCACCTGCATCAGGGACAATACGCATAAGCGTTTTACCAGCTTCTACAAAGCCGCCCAAAGTATGGATACTTAAATCATCGATACGTCCATCAACAGGCGCATAGAGTGATAAGTGGTCAAGATGGTATTGAGTGCTATCAAGTTTTGCTTTTAATCCTTGAAGATTCAGTTCTGTTTCACGCGAAAGTTGGCGATAGCGGGCGATTTCATCGGAAATGAGACTTTTCCGTTGTTGGCGGAGGGTGTTTATTTCGGCGGCATTTTCTTCCAAACGTCTTTGATTGGTTAAAATTTCATGCTCGACATTTTTAAAATCATGTAAACGCTCTAAATAAACGGCTTGGCTAATGACTTTTGTTTCCATCAGGCTTTTTGCAGCTTTTAATTTTCCTTGGCTTAATTGACGATCATCTTCCAACCTATCTAATTGCGCATGTTGTGTTGCACCGCTGCGCTCGACGCGGTCCGCTTGTGCTTTTAGCGCTCTTAATTTATCTTGGAGAGATTGAAGGGTAGCGCTAATGAGTTTTTCACCTTCTATTCTTGCAGTCGTGTTGCCAGAAGGAGGAGCTGGCAGATAGGCAAGCCCTTTGGTCACAAAATCTTTATCCAAAGGATCACTTTCATGCAAAGCTGTTAAAATAGCTGTTGCGATTTGTGCTTGAAGAGTTTGTTGCGCGATATCTGCTTGAACACGTGCGCACTCATTGAGGGCTTCACGGGGATCTAATTGAATAAGGAGATCGCCTTGATGAACAAATTGCCCTTCTTTTACAAGGATTTTTTCAATGCGTCCTGTATTTTGCGCTTGGACAAGCTGAACGTAAGCGGTGGGAATAACACTTCCTTGCCCCCGTGCAACAATCTCTGTTTTTGCGATAAAGCTGCCGATCACAATAAAGAGAAATAAAGCAATCAAAACAGCAACCACCATATGAAGCGTTGGTGACAAAAGGCGCAAATAAGGAGCTTTATCTGCCATTTTTTGCCTCCAAATCAGTAAAGTTTAAGACGGTTGCATGTTGAGGAAAGAGGTCACTTTTGTGGGTAATAACAAGAACAATACGATCTTGCGAAAGTTTATATAAATGCTCAACAATTTGTGCACTGACAGCGTCATCCAATGCGGAAGTAGGTTCATCCAAAATAAGAAGGCTTGGGTTTATCAGAAAAAAACAAGCCAAAGCCAAGCGTTGGCGCTGACCACCTGATAAAAAACCACCTTGCTCTCCTACTTGAGTATGGAGTCCTAGAGGTAATTGAGTGATCAAATCATGGCAAGCACTAATATATAGTGCAGCGTCGATTTCATCTTTAGTGGCATCTGGTTTTGCAAGAAGCATATTCTCAAGAATGGTTCCGGAAAAAAGGCAAGGATTTTGAGGAAAGTACGCGATTGTTTCACGCACGCTACGGACATCAAAATTCTGTAAAGGTTGGGCGTTAATCAATATCTTTCCGCTTGTTGGGGGATAGAGTCCACAAAGGAGCTTCGCCAAGGTTGTTTTTCCGCACCCTGAAGGA
Source organism: Bartonella sp. AP40SXNS (assembly GCF_042195825.1). Lineage (NCBI taxonomy): Bacteria > Pseudomonadati > Pseudomonadota > Alphaproteobacteria > Hyphomicrobiales > Bartonellaceae > Bartonella > Bartonella sp. AP40SXNS. The sequence continues at coordinate 223,298 of NZ_JBHIPB010000002.1, read as the reverse complement.
CCAAGTAACATAATTGGTTGCCCAGGTTGTAAACAGATATCAAGATGATTGATAATGGACTTATCTCCATAAGAAAAACAGAGATCGTTGGCTTCAAGATGAGGAGGAGCACTGAGTTGAAGAGGCGGTTTTTCTTCTTCCCATTCTGGAGGGGAGTTAAGAATATCGCCCAAACGAAGACGAGAGATTTTCAAATGCTGCCATTCTTCCCATAGGGATGCAAGGCTTAAGAAAGGCAATAAGATAATAAAAATAGTGAAAAGATCACCAAAAATATGGCTCATGGCTCCATTGAGAAGATGCAATTTACTGGTTGTAAGGCTTTGATCTAAACTACGAGCTAAAGTTTCTTGCATGCGTACCGTATGAGCAGATTCTTTTACGTGTGCTTTAATGGCTTCAAGATTGGTAAAACTTTCAATAAGGCGCGATTTATGGACAGCTTGCAGAGTGAAAGCACGGCGTAATTGGCGGCGCAAGAAGGGACCGACCAACGCTAAAGACCCCATTTGTAAAGGTAAAATGATAAGGACAATGAAGGTAAGTTTCGGACTAATGGAAAAGAGTGCAACAATATAAATAATGGCAAACAGAACATTTAGCACAGTTGTGGCGATGGTTCCTGTTAAAAAACCGCGAATTGTATCAACCTCTCCAATACGTGAAAACAATTCTCCCACTTGCCAACGGCGTAAAGTGGGCAAGGAGAGACTTAAAAGATGGGTGTAAATGCGCCGTCCAAATTCTAGCGTAAGCCGATTGGCTAAATAGGCACCTAAGTAACCTGAAAGAGTGCTAAGAGCTGTGCTAAACAGCATGATAGCAACCATCAAGACAACGATAGCATAGAGACTTTCAATACGCTGAAAAGGGAGAATACGGTCGATAATCGCTTGAAAAATAAAAGGATTTACCAAGCCCAACAAACGCAAAACAACAGCAACGCAACTGAGTTCGATGACATAATAAATATATTTCTTTGTTGTTCTTGTAAACCAAGAGAAGGCTACAGGTTTTTCTTGTGAATGACTCATTTGAATTTATGATTTTGTTTAAGAGAAAGAGTGATGGATGCCGCATATTTTAACAGTATTGTAAATAGTATTATTACTAAACAAAATATACATTTTGTATGAATATAATATAAACATAATGTATTTATTATTTATACAGTATTTTTATTGTTATTTATACAAATTATATTTACTTATTATAAAGTAAGCAGTAGATAATTTCTCACTGCATCATTACGATACAGTATTTTAAATATATATATAATGGATAATAAAAAGGGTAGTTCAAGCTCATCGCATGATTCAAATAGTAGTTCACATCCAAAAAGTTGGCTTTTTCCAGAAGAAGATGATTGTAGCGCAGGTGCTCATTCCCAAGCAGCAGGTGCAGGTGGCATCGTAGGAGAATTAATAGGAGGTATTGCTGGTGCAGTTGGAGGTCTTTTTTCTGGACCGGGAGGTGTTGGTTCTGGCTTTGTCAATGGAGCAATAGGAGGTGGACTAGCAGGAGCTGGTGACGCTGTGGTAGATAAATACAATGCATGCTATACGGCACCAAGTTGTGAAACAAGCGATTATGTTGAAGCAGCTGCCATACACGGAGGCATAGGACTAGCATCTGGTGCATTATTTGGTCCGGAAGGAGCAGCAATAGGCGGATTAGGAGGAGCGGCTGACGGTTTTATAGATAAGTACAATGAATGCCATCCGAATCCAAGTTGTGAAGTAAGCGATTATGTCGAATCAGCAGCCATAAAGGGAGGCGTAGGAGCATTAATTGGTTTATTAGGTGGTCCGGAAACAGCAGTAGCAGGCGGAGTAATGGGAGCTGTTAGCGGTTTGATAGATAAGTACAATCAATGTCATCCGTAAAGTGGAGGGACATTGTTTCTAATTTATTTAGAAAATAGCTAGTAAGATATTTCTGAGATCAGTGATATTGTAAACATACTTTAAAGCTATGGCTAAACTGATTTCAGGGATATTTTTGTGTGTAATAATAGATATTTTATTTTGGATTTTTTTGTTATGAATACTTTTACTGGCTCCTTATTGGCAACGTTTATATGTGGATTTTTAATGTTCTCTTACAATAGATTTAAAGGTGAGAACTGGAGTATAAAAAGGACAATATTATCAACAATTATGTTTTTTATATTATATTATTCTGGAAATCTATTAGTTAAATATATGGGAATTTTATAAAAATTATTTATATATAAAATTATAATTATTTGAATTATAATCTATTGCTCTCTCTTAAATCATTCATAAAGTAGATGAAATTTCAGTCTGGATTTTTTGTTATGCATACTTTTACTGGCTCCTTATTGGCAACGTTTATATATGGATTTTTAATGTTTTCTTATAATAGATTTAAAGGTAAGAACTGGAGTATAAAAATGGAAATATTATCAACAATTAGGTTTTTTATACTATATTATGCTGCAAATTTATTAATTGAATATACGGGAATTTTAAAATAATATAGAATTACGTTATTATCAGCATTTTATTATTTATCATAATTTATACATTTTACAAATTATATTTGATTTTTTTGCTAAATAGCATGCATCATCAGATGATTAAAGTAGTAACTCACATCCCAAAAGTTGGCTTTTTCCAGAATAAGATGGTTGTAGCGCAGGCTCTTATGCTCAAACAGTAGGCACAGGCGGTCTCGTGGGAGCCTTATTAGGAGGGGGGGCTGGGTGCAGTAGCTGGTCTACCTAGAGTAGTAGGAGGCGGATTATTAGGAGCTGCTACAGGTTTAATAGATAAGTACAATGAATGCCATCCGTAAAGTGGAAGAACACTGTTTCTAATTTATTTAGAAAATAACAATAAAGATATTTCTGAGATCAGTGATATTATAAACATACTTTAAAGCTATGGCTAAACTGATTTCAGGAATATTTTTGTTTAAGACAATAGATATTTTATTTTGGATTTTTTTGTTATGAATAATTTTACTGGCGCCTTATTGGTAACGTTTATATATGGATTTTCAATTTTTTTACAATAGATCTAAAGGTAAGAACTGGAGTATAAAAAGGAAAATATTATCAACAATTACGTTTTTTATATTATATTATTTTGGAATTTTATTAGTTAAATATATAGGAATTTTAAAATAATATAGAATTATGTTATTATCATTATTTTATTATTTATTATGAGTTATATATTTTTACAAATTATATTTGATTTTTTGCTAAATAGCATGCTTATCAAATGATTAAAGTAGTAACTCACATCCAAACAGTTGGCTTTTCCAGAAGAAGATGATTGTAGCGCAGGCTCTTATGCTCAACAGTAGGCACAGACGGTCTCGTGGGAGCCGTATTAGGAGGAGGGGCTGGTGCAGTAGCTGGTCTACCTAGAGCAGTAGGAGGCGGATTAGGAGGAACTGCTAACGGTTTGATAGATAAGTACGATCAATGCTATCCATAAAGTGGAAGAACACTGTTTCTAATTTATTTAGAAAATAATGATAAAGATATTTCTGAGATCAGTAATACCGTAAACACACTTTAAAGCTATGGTAATTGATTTCAGGGATATTTTTGTTTAAGACAATAGATATTTAATTTGGATTTTTTTGTTATGAATACTTTTACTGGCGCCTTATTGGTAACGTTTATATATGGATTTTCAATTTTTTTTTACAATAGATCTAAAGGTAAGAACTGGAGTATAAAAAGGAAAATATTATCAACAATTATGTTTTTTATATTATATTATTTTGGAATTTTATTAGTTAAATATATGGGAATTTTATAAAGATTGTTTATATATAAAATTATATTTAATTAAGTTAAGTTTATTATTTGAATTATACTCTATTGCTCTCTCTCTTAAATCATTCATAAAGTAGATGAAATTTCAGTCTGGATTTTTTGTTATGCATACTTTTACTAGCTCCTTAATGACAGCAATTGGATTTGGACTTTGCATGTTTTTTTACAATAGATTTAAAGGTAAGAACTGGAGTATAAAAAGGACAATATTAACAACAATTAGGTTTTTTATATTATATTATGCTGCAAATTTATTAATTGAATATATGGGAATTTTAAAATAATATAAAATAAAGTTGTTATCAGTATTTTATTATTTATTATAATTTATATATTTTTACAAATTATAGTTTATTTTTTGCTAAATAGCATGCTCATCACATAATTCAATTAGTAACTCACATCCAAAAAGTTGGCTTTTTCCAGAAGAAGATGATTGTAGCGCAGGCGCTCATTCCCAAGCAGCAAGCGCAGGCGGCATCGTAGGAGCATTAGTAGGAGGTGTTGCTGGTGTGCAGTCGGAGGTTCTATTGCTAAACTAGGAGGTGCAGGTGCTGGCTTTGTGAGTGGAGCAGTAGTAGGTGGACTAGAAGATCTGGTGACGCCATGGTAGATAAATACAATCAATGCCATCCGAATCCAAGTTGTGAAGTAGGCGATTATGTTGAATCAGCGGTCATAAAGGGAGGCACAGGAGCATTAATTGGTTTATTAAGTGGTGTCCGGAAGGAGCAGCCGCAGGCGGAGTAATGGGAGCTGTTAACGGTTTAAAAGATAAGTACAATCAATGCCATCCGTAAAATGGAGGGAGGCTGTTTCTAATTTATTTAGAAAATAGCTAGTAAGATATTTCTGAGATCAGTGATATTGTAAACATACTTTAAAGCTATGGCTAAACTGATTTCAGGGATATTTTTGTGTGTGATAATAGATATTTTATTTCGGATGTTTATTATGTATATTGGTGATAATATTATTTCACTATTAATGAGTAATGTTTTTGATAATGAGTAATGTTTTTGATGTGTTGTATTCAATATTTATTTTTATATTTTTATTTGCATTAATTTATAGATACAGTGGTGACAGTTGGAAAAATAGTATAAAGGAATCGCTTAAGACATTTGGTTTGTTCTTTTTGTTCTTTTTAGGATTTTTTTATTTATTTTTCTTTTAAATATATTAGATATTAGTATCTATATTTAACTTATTATAAAAAATAACTTTCATATAAATAAGTTTATATTATTTTTAATTATATATATTATGTTTTTGACTTTCTTATTGTGTATAATTTAAAAATTTTTTCTTATATACTTATATTAAGAAGTTGAAAAGAATATAAAATTAGATTTATTTGAGTTAAGTTTATTATTTATAGCATTCTAAATTTCTATCTATATCTCTCTATATATAAAATCATTCGTAAAATAGATAAATTATTTTAAATTAAAATATTATTATATATGATATGTTTTTTATCAGGTTAAATAAGATTTATTTTTAGTATTTGTTTTATATCTATGTAGACTTTTTACATTTCAGAAAATGAGCTGACTTAGTTAAAAAGAGATAGAAAAAGCAACATTCTATACGAAAATTCTATTTTTTGTTATAGATTGTTTGCGTATCTATAAATTTATGTAGCTATAAGTTTATTTTTTTACAGAGTTTTTTCTTAAAAAACACGAATTGTATTAATCTTTCCAATACGTGAAAACAGTTCTCCCATTTGCTAATGGCGTAAAACAGGCAGGAGAGCCTTAAAAGATGGGTGTAAACGCGTCGTCCAAATTCTAGCGTAAGCCGATTGGCTAAATAAGCCCCTAAGTAGCTTGATAGAGTGCTAATAGCCGTGCTAAACTGCATGCTAACCATCTTAATTGTATCGTTCTGATATGTTTTTTTACAAAATATAAAGGGGGATTTATATGTTTGGTTCATTTAGTTCTATTTTTTCTAATGGTTGGTCTTATGTTTCTAATACGTGGTCAAATATTTCATCAATGAATTTTTCAAGCAGTGAATCACGACCTGGGTGTACTGTTGGAGATTATCTCTCAGCAGGATTTTCAATGGGACGTAGGGGATAGAATATGGGAGTGGTAATTGGTGGAGTTATGGGGGGGACAGTTGGAGGACCAATAGGCGCTGTGTAAGGTCTAATGTTAGGAGGAAGAGTTGGCTCTGCAGTAGGATTTGGTACAGGTTTGGGATATACAGCCTATGAATGTTATCGCTAATATAAAAATTAGCAGATATTTCTAAAATGAACAAGCTTGTAGGCATAATTATGTGTCTACAAACTTGACTGGAAGGTTTAGGTGCATAATTTTACAAAATTATATATTTATTTTGGATTTTTTTTATGAATGAGCTTATTAGTATTATTGTAGAATTATTATTTTCTATAGGTGCTTTATTTATATTTTTCTATACATTGTTTTCATATTATAAATCTAAAGGTTATAGTAAAAAAGAAATTTGGAAAAAAATTTTGTTAAGAATATTTTTGTTCTTTATATTATTTTCTATGACATTTTTTATTTATATACGTTATTTCTATGAACAATGATTATTCATTATTAATTTATAATTATAGATTAATTTGGAAATTTTATTTGTTATCTATATTTTTAATATATTTTATGAATTATTTTTTGCATTTTTTGTTTAATTATATTTATTTAAATTGTATTATGTATCTAAGGTATGTAATGAAAAAAATATTAAAATTAAATCATTAATTAATAATAAATTCGTTTTTTATATTATTTTAAATTATTAATTTTTATATGAAATAATATATATTAATGTTTATTGTTTTTATATGTTTTTAATTTGGATTTTTTATGATTGATATTATTCGTATTATTTCAGAATTATTATCTTCTACATTTTTTTTCATTATATTTACTATATTACTTTCTATAACAGTTTTTATTTGTATACGTTATTTATATGAAAAATGATTTTTATAATAATTTATAATATTAAACTTTAAAAAATATTTACTGATTACATTTAGACAGAGACTTTAATATTATTATCAATATTTCTGTTTTTTTATTTCCTATTTTTTTAATCTTTTTCATTATTTCAAGAATGGTTAGGTTTAAGAATATTATCTTTTGTATAAGAATTTTTAGTTTATAGTTTTTGAAAAGTGATTATTTCCTTATATATCATAATTTATTGAAAAATAAGCTGATTTACTAATATAACTTACTATACTTCTAGTTTCTACTCATCATCTTGAGAAAGAGGAAGTGACGAGATTTCTGTATCAAGCGCATCCATAAAATCGATAATAAAAGCAGCATTGGTTCCCAAATCTCTTGGCAAATAACGAGAAGCAGAACGCATATCAACAAAAGTTGTATCCCCTTCATTCGTTAAACGAATAACAATATCTGAAATAAAGCCAAGGTAAAAAGTTTTGGCCATTGTTTCAATATAAAGCGCATCTTCTTCACCTTTAAACTTTTTTTGAGCTACAACAGGCCAATCATAGGCTTCTAAAACATTGAGAACAGATTCGCGAATACGGTCAGGTGATCCATCATAACGGCGCCCTGACATTTCTGGCCATTGTGAGATCTGTAATGTTGCTTGTTCAGTCAAAACACTTTTGAGCGGTAAAGCATCGCTGGGACGTATTGTGCGAAAAAAAGCCGGTGGTCTTTGTGTATCGGTAGAAATATCGTAAAGAGCTGGTAAGGTAAACCAAAGTCCAAAAAAGAGCATCAATGGTGTCGCAGTTATTAATGAATAAATGATCCCTTTTAAAGCTTTCATTCCCCCTAGAGCACCATAGACCCACAAACTATGAAGTGCTTTAATAGCCAGAAAAAGAGAAATAATTACACAGCCAGTAGAGATACCTATCAAGATTATGAAGTCGCTTACGTTAAGTACGGAAAAACGTTGTAAAATGACCGAAAATAATAAAATAAAGAAGGCTAAACCACCAAATCGAGGGGACCATACTGCTGCTCTTGAAACGAACCGAACATATCTCTTCTTCATGAAGTTTTTCCCCTCAATTGTAAACTATAAGCCAAGTTTTTTCAGAGTGCCTATCGTACAAAAAGCTTCTGCTCATAAACCAAAAATAAAGCACTTATTTTTGAGGTCAAGGATGCGTAATGTCTTATAAGTTTCCAGCGGTTATTTTAGCACTTCATTGAAGGTAAACAATATTTCTTCTATAATTTATCATGTCATTGATGCGAATTTTATGGGAATTTTTGTAAATAAAAAGAAGTAAACTCAAATAACAAGTTCTACGGTTGTTAGCAGCATATATTTTTAGAACTTTACTCTTGATTTTTCTCTTCTAATGGCGGGGAGTTTTTTCTGTCAGATAATGCGTCTCAAATAGGATATGATTATGTGCAATAGAGATTTCATTCTACCTCAATAAAAAATTTAGGGATCTACAATCAGATAAATCTGAATTCGAATATTTGATTAATAGAGAAAAAAGATAACCATTTTGATAGGCTTCATGTATTTTGTACAGAAAGTAAGGTATTGTACAAATGAGAGGTTAGTCCGTTTTTATTCATAAAATATGCGACAGGTCGCAGATGAAAGAAAAGCTTCACTTTCTTTTTTTGCAAGGGAAGAAGGGACAAAAATACGTAAAATAACAAACCCTTCATTCAAATTTTTAGCAACCAAAACTGAATTGGCATTTTTTTTAGGTTTTGATTTTTTGAGTTCTATGATTTGTATTGGTTTTCCAATGATAAGATCAAGTGTCGCATCAGGGGCTGTTCGGTCATTAAGGCTATAGAAAATAATTCCGTCGTGTGTGTAGGCTGCTAGTGACCAAAATTGTTGTGTTTTCAAAGCTTTTAAATGAACAGGTCCATTTTCAAGATTAAATCTGCAGACTTTAAGAAGAAAGAGTGGATCAGTAGATTGCTGAATAGGATTATTGGGCGTAAAATCGACAAATTGATAAGAGGTTCCAGATTTTTTTAGTGCTGTCCATATATTATCTTGTGCCCAATAGGGGATCAGAAAGAGAACGCAAATATGAACGATAATAGCGCCAATGATTGCAAGAAGTGCGGTATAAATAAATCTAATCACAATTTATTTGTCCTGATGGAATTTGTTCTATAGAGGGCATTGTGAGCTTTTGTAATGCCGTTGCTGAGATGATTGGAGTATCGTATAAAGTAAGAATAAGCCCGAATTCTTTTTGACTAATTGTTGCAAGCCAATTACCGGTTTGCGGTGTGGGTGAAATATTGATGCGCAATGAGCCGTCATGCTCATAGATAATATTGTTAGTGTGAAGTTCAAAAGGTATTTCTTTGGATGAAGTATAGGGTTTAAGGGATTTGTCAGCTGTATAAAGGGTAAAAAGACGGGTTTCAGGGATGGTGCCTTTGAGCAAATAATGACAGTGATGATGAAGTGGACGCCCTTGGTTATCTTGCCAAATCTGGAATTGAATACCTTCAGTTCGTCCGAGTGAAACAATGCCTCGTTTGGCGGTGCGAGCGCGGGTATAAGGATCCATATTGGCGGTTCCTACTTGTGGATAAGCGCTCCATTTTCCAATTCTAAAGCGTCCAAAATGATGAAAGGAATTGAGCACATAATCGGCACTCAGTGTTCCACATAAAATGGAAAAAGCGAAGATAAAAAAGAAAATGGTGATATTAAAAAACATCAGTGAATATCTTGAATTCAAAATGTTGAATCTCCAGTTGTTTTCATCTTCAAAGAGATTGCAGAGTTTTTTTTCAGATCTTTGTTAATCAATCGCACGATATTTAATGTTTCAGGAGAAAGCGTAGAGGGTATTGGAGAAGGAACTTCAGAATCTACACGGGAAGAAAGTACTGGAGGCTGATAAGGAAGGAGAGAATCTTTAACACCATAGAGCTGTTTGAGCATAATATTTTGATGCGCAGCAAGCATGATACGATGCCATATCATGGCAGGAACGCCACCCCCAAAAGCATGATTCATCGGTGAAAAATTATCATTTCCCATCCATACCGCTCCCGTATAATTTCCCGTAAAGCCAACAAACCAAGCATCACGATAAGATTGTGATGTTCCAGTTTTCCCAGCGACAAGAGTCATGGGCAACGCAGCACGCTTACCAGATCCTCGTGTTGTGACACCCACCATCATTTGATTCATATAAGCTGCTGATTGTTCACTCAGAACTCGGTGTAGTTTTTTTCCGTTATGTTCGAAATCCCACACAACACGACCATCAATTGTTTTGATTTGCGTAAACCCATGACGATTACCCGCTATTCCTCCATTGGCAAAGACATTAAAGCCTGTAGCTTGATCCATGGGGGTCATGTTGGAAGTGCCAAGAACCATCGTTTTGTGTGATAAAATATGCGCGTTAATCCCCATATTTTTAATGAGATCTATGATAGGTTGGGTATCGCGGTTAAGATATTGGTAGGTGAGATAAACAGGGACTGTATTAATGGAAAAGGCTAAAGCTGTTGCTAAGTCAATTTTTCCCAGATAACGACCAGAATTATTTTTGGGTGTCCAACCTCCCCAATTGATGGGAGCATCTAGAACGATTGTTGAGGGTGATAATCCATGTTCCATTGCGGCTGCATAAACATAAGGTTTGAATGAAGAACCAGGTTGTCGACCGCCCTGTGTTGCTCTGTTAAATTGGCTCTTTTTGTAATCTAGTCCTCCAACAATTGCACATACCGCACCGTTATTATCGAGTATAACGGTGGCTGCTTGTGTTACACGATATTGTTGACCATATTGATGTAAATGATAGGCAATTGATTCTTCTGCTGCTTTTTGAATATTCGGATCAAGGGTCGTTTGAATAATTAAACTATGGCTTGGAAGTTGATTGCGCATTTTTTTGACTTCCTCGAATGCCCAATCAAGAAAATAATCAGGCTGATTATTGTCTATTTGGGGAAGGGGCCTAGCAGGGTGGCGATGCGCATTGATAATCTGGCTTTTCGTCATAAAGCCACTATTAACAAGATTAGAAAGGACGACATTGGCACGTGTTTGAGCAGCAAAGAGATGACTATGAGGGGCATATTTTGTTGGAGCTTTAAAGAGTCCTGCTAACATAGCAGATTCACTCAAAGATACATGACGGATATCTTTTCCAAAATAAAATTTTGCAGCGGCTGCAATACCAAAATTGTTTCCTCCCATATAGGCTCGGTCAAGATAAAGTTGCAAAATCTGCTTTTTGCTAAAATTTGCTTCTAGCCAAAGAGCAAGATAAGCTTCTTTGATTTTACGTGTTATGGTTCTCTCGTTTGTTAAGAATAAATTTTTAGCCAATTGTTGTGTGAGAGTTGAACCACCTTGCACCACCCCTTTAGCTTGAATATTTTGTGAAATTGCCCGTGTAAGTCCTTGAAAGTCAACGCCCCAATGATCAAAAAAACGACGGTCTTCTGTGGCAAGAACGGCTTTAATAACAGTGTCAGGCATTTCTTCAACAGGGACAGAAATAGCCGGCATTGCACCACGGTGTCCAATTGGATTTCCATAGAGATCGAGAAAAAGAATGGAAAAGTTTTTAGGAGAAGACCAATCTGTTTTGGTAAGTTCAAAAACAGAAATGCCCAAAATGGTGAAAAGAGTAAATCCCATCAACCCTAATGTTAGTATTTCATCGAGAACTTCAACAATAAAACGTTTCCATCCTTGAAGATGAAAATTTTGTGAGACGATTTTTGCCTTTTTCCAGAAAAAACTGTTAGCAGAACGAATGTGATAAAGCGCTGTGTCTAATCGTGCGTCTAATTCAATGAGAGCAGGACTATGAAATGGCTTACGGTGTTGCCCTTTCTTTTTTTTAAAAAAATCAAACATTTAAAGAGAGCCTATGGCAAAGCAATACAACCAAACAAATCTACAATAAGTATATGGAGTAGAAGTATTTTTTTTCTATAGTTATAACAGAGAAAGAATTTGTTTTAGAATTATGCATTTTTTGTAAGATAGTATATTAATATTTTATTATTTTATTGAATAAATTTTATTCTCATTATTAAAAATATTTTTTTGATTTTTTAAAAATTTGGATTAATGTTAATATGTTACTTCTGTAAGATAGAGGATAAAGTTTTTCCATTTGTGATTTTTTAATCGACCAAAAAAAACCATTATTTCTTTTATCCTTTATCAAGGAAGAGAAGAGATGGGTTATTGAAATATTTATGATGAAAAAAAAATTCTTGTTTGTAATAATAGCAGCTTTTTTAGAAGCAGATTATGTTCTAGCCTCGGGGTGTGCTGAATTAGGTAAGAAGGCTGCTGCGCAAGAGAGCGGGGTTCTCGTCCGTTCAAAACCGGTTGTTCAGGATGGAAAGGACATGTGTGCAATTGTGGTTGTTGTACCAGCCCGTAATGGTGAAAAATTACGTCGTGTTGAGTTTTTTGTTCCTGCTGATTAGTTTTTGGCAGATGGTGTTGTGATGCGTATCTTAATCGTTGAAGATGATCGGAATCTTCACCATCAATTAGCAGAAGCTGTAAGACGTGCAGGATATGTTTCCGATAGTGCTTTCGATGGTGAAGAGGCTTATTTTTTAGGTAGCACAGAGTCTTACGACGCGGTGATACTTGATATAGGTTTACCGCAGATTGATGGTATTCGTGTTGTTGAAAAGTGGCGTCAAGAAGGGCTCTCCATGCCTGTTTTAATGCTAACAGCGCGAGACCGTTGGTCTGATAAGGTGCAAGGTATTGATGCTGGAGCTGACGATTATGTTGTGAAGCCATTTCATTTGGAGGAAGTGATGGCGCGCTTGCGAGCATTAATTCGTCGCACTACGGGACATGCGACGAGTGCATTATGTTGCGGAAATGTTTTGTTGGATACAAAGACGTCTCGTGTTTTTGTGGATGGTCAATTGATTAAACTAACATCTTATGAATTCAGACTGCTTTCGTATCTCATGCATCATTGTGACAGGGTCATTTCAAGAACAGAGCTTACTGAACATCTTTATGATCAGGATTTTGATAAGGACTCGAATACAGTGGAAGTCTTTGTAGGTCGGTTACGGAAAAAGCTTGGAGTGGATTTGATTGAAACTATTCGAGGAATGGGATATCGCGTGAGAACGCGAGGTGATTAATGAATGTTTTTGAAGAGAATAATTGGTATAGGAGGTTCTTTTTTGTAATTACTCGATCTCTCAGTTTACGTGTTATGATCTTATCAACATTATGGGTTGTTATTTCTCTTTTATCGATTTCTGCAGTAAGTATTTTATTTTATAAGCGTTCAACTGAACAAAGCCTAGAGCGTATCCTTTCTGCTCAACTCTACAGTCTTATTGCAACAGTGACGGTGTCATCGGAAGGTACCTTGATAGGAGGGGCTGGGATTGATGATATTCGTTATTCTGATCCAACAACAGGATGGTATTGGGAAGTTGTTTCGATATCCCATAATTTAAAAGGAAGATTGACATCTCCTTCATTGGGAACAGGCGAGATATTTACACCAAGTGATGTTGATATACCTTTTGACAATAGATTCTTTCGCTCTTATCGGATAACGGGGAACAATGGTCAAAAGCTACAAGTGATTGAGAGTGATGTTGTTCTTGATAATAAAAATCATATTGCACGTTTTCGGCTTGTTGGGAATATCAATGAAGCTCATGCCCAGGTAAAGGGATTTAAGCGAACTTTGCAAATTTTTCTTTGGAGTTTCGGTCTCGGGAGTGTTCTTATTAATATTGCTATTATTTTCTTTAGTTTTCAACCGTTAAAGCTTATTCGACGTGCATTGAATGATATTTGCGAAGGAAGAGTTCATTATGTGAATACGGATTTAGTAAGCGAAGTGATGCCGCTTGTACAAGAGATGAATGCTCTCATTAATAATAATCAGCGTATTATCGAGCGATTTCGCACACAGGTTGGTAATCTCGCGCATTCATTGAAGACGCCTCTATCCGTGATTATGAATGAGACAGATAAGATGCGCGGAGAAAAGGCTAGTTTGTTGAGAGAGCAAACGCAAATAATGCAAGCTCAAATCAATCATTATCTTCAGCGTGCGCGGATTGCAGCACAATGCGATAGTGTTGTCTATCATACGTCTGTTCGCAGTGTGCTTGAACGCTTGGTGCGGGTTATGAAAAAGCTTAATCCTGAAAAACAAATTCAATTTATTATGGATGTTGATGATATTGTTTTTTCTGGAGAGAAGGAAGATTTAGAAGAAATTATAGGAAATTTGATTGAAAATGCTACTCAATGGTCTCGCGCAAAGGTTTTGATCTCTTGTTGTTTAGAAGAAAATGCTGAAGAAACAGAATATTTTAGTATCTTTGTAGAAGATGATGGTCCTGGTTTAACAGAAGACAAAATTGATGAGGCATTAAAAAGAGGGCGGCGCTTTAATGAAAGTAAACTAGGGTCAGGCTTAGGGTTAGCAATTGTTTCAGATATGGTCAGTGAATATGGAGGCAATCTCTTTTTATCACGTTCTGATTTGGGTGGGTTGTATGCAAAAGTTTTATTACCTAAGATGGGAGAATAACATATTTTCTCCTTAAGCAAGAAATGTCTATAAATTTTGTAAAGCAGTATTTTCAGACAATACATTAAAGAGTAAGGAAACATTGTTTTTAGTTTCTTTGTTTAATTGATATATATATAATAGATTTTATAATATTCTCCATGAAAAAATGAATTTTTATTAATTCACATCACTCTTCTTATGAAGAGGATAAAAGGTAAGCGAGAGATTCTCTGTTGGTATTGGAAAAAAGTGATATGCTCTTATTCATTTTTGCAGCATTTTTTCTGGCTTTTCTGGCAAGTGTTCTTTTTCTTTCACTCCGTTTTGACGATAGGATAAAGAAAGAAGGAAAAGTTCAAACCATGGATGGTGATAGAAGTCATAGGCATACGATTGAGTGTAACAAGCTTTATATGCATTATAAAAAAAGGAATATTCTTAAGGCCTTAAGTGTTTTATTTGTTCTTCTCATCACATGGAGTATTTATGGGCTGACAGGTAATCCGGAAGTGAAAAGCTATTTTTTTAGCGAATTAATGGATAAAGATCCTAAAATTCTAAGTCAGCAAGAAAAGCTTGTTCGCTTACAAGTGCTGTTTTTCCGATCACCTCGTGATGGCAAGCTCGCAGATGCGTTAGCGGTAGGGTATCTTGAAGAGCGCCATTTTCAAGAGGCGGTCAATGCTTATTTAGATGCACTTCGTTTGAATGGAGAGACAGCTCCAAGGCTTGTAGGGTATGGTTTAGCATTGGTTGGTTATGAAGGAGGTATGATAACGCAAGAAGCACAAAATGCTTTTCAAAAAGCAGCGGATTTAGCGCCAACAGATTTTTATCCGCGTTTATTGTTGGCTGATGCATTGCATCAAGCAGGAAAAACTGCGCAGGCAGTGCAATTTTTACAAAGCTTTCTTGACACAATGCCTGAAAATTTTTCAGGACGATCACGTGTTGAAAAAATGATGATTCAGTTACGTGATTTATCGAGTGGGCCATACAAAGAAAAGGAATAGGCGTCAATTGAGATGAGAAAATAAAAGAGAAAAGCTGTTTAGGAAGATAAAAGAGGGGGGCATTCTAGAAGAGAAAGGTATGTGTAGAGACGATTAAAGAACAGAAATGAAGAATGGAAAGAGCGCAATATAAGTGGTTATATATTAAATAAAAATTGATGAAAAAAGTAAGAAAGCTATTGGTAAGCTTATTAGCAAAGGTGAGAGATTGGATAAAAAGTTGCACCTATGTAGAAGATGTGCAAAGCTCTTAAAAAATAAAATATTGATACTTAATTATAACGTATTTAAAATTTTTTCGCAGAGTGTCTATGAACAATCAATCTTTAAAAAGTTCTACTTCGTTGAAGGTTATTTTAGAGCAGCGGAAAAAAAAGCGCTTACTGATCATATTATTATGTTGTTTGGTTATGACAATTGCAGCAAGTCTCATAGTGTATGCAATGCGTCATGCGGTCAGTTTTTTTAGAATGCCCTCTGAAATTACAAGAGAAGATATTTTAACGGGGCGCCCTTTGCGTTTGGGTGGCTTTGTTGAAAAGGGAACTGTTCAATATGTTGGAGAGAGAGGCGTTGTTTTTTTTGTAACGGATAACAAAAAACATGAAAAAGTAGTTTTCAATGGTGCCTTACCGGATCTTTTTCGTGAAGGTCAGGGGGTGATCGTAGAAGGGCATTTCGATAAACAGGGCTTTTTTATTGGGATGCGTATTTTAGCAAAACATGATGAAACTTATATGCCTAAAGAAACAGCTGATCGTTTGAAAAAACATTACATTATGGAGAAATAATTCGATTGTGCTTGTCGAACTGGGTCATATTTTTTTAGCTGCAGCATTTTCAGTAAGCTTATTAGGGGCATTTTTACCTGCTTTAGGTTTTTGGTGGAGAGAGCGTTTGTTAATGCAAACAGTTGTTCCTCTAACATATATCACTTTTACATTACTGCTTTTATCTTTTTTAGTGATAATTTATGCTTATGTCGTGTCTGATTTTTCTGTTTTGAACGTTGTTGAGAATTCTCATTCAGAAAAACCGATGCTCTATAAAATTACAGGTGTTTGGGGCAACCACGAAGGCTCTATGTTGTTATGGGTTTTAAGTCTTGCTTTTTTTAGTGCATTGATGGCTTTTTTTAACCAACATTTGCCAGAAGATTTTAAGACGCTTGTTTTAATTTGCCAAAGTTGGATTACAACTGCTTTTCTTTTATTTATTCTTTTTGTATCCAATCCATTTTTACGCGTAAATCCACCAGCATTGCAGGGAAATGGTCTCAATCCTCTTTTACAAGATATCGCATTAGCAATTCATCCACCGCTACTTTACTTAGGGTATGTCGGTTTTTCACTTTGTTTTTCTTTTGCCGTTGCGGCATTGATTATGGGACATATTGATAGAATTTGGGCGCGTGGGATTCGTCCGTGGCTTTTACTTTCTTGGTGTTTTTTGACATTGGGTATTATGGTTGGCTCTTATTGGGCTTATTATGAGCTAGGATGGGGGGGCTACTGGTTTTGGGATCCTGTTGAAAATGTTTCGTTTATGCCTTGGCTTTCAGGAACAGCTCTTTTACATTCTATTCTTGTTCTCGAAAAACGAGAAATATTAAAAAGTTGGACTTTGTTTTTGGCTCTGCTAACTTTTTCTCTTTCTTTAATGGGAACTTTTCTTGTTCGTTCGGGACTTTTAGTTTCTGTTCATAGCTTTGCTATTGATCCAGCACGGGGGCAGGCAATTCTTGCACTTTTATTTTTCTTTACGGGAGCTGCTTTTCTTCTTTTTGCTTTGCGTACCCCTATTTTAAAAACAGAAAGATTTTTTCAACCAATTTCACGTGAAGGGTTTATTGTTTTAAATAACTTGTTACTGACAACAATAACAGCAACAGTATTGATTGGTACGCTTTATCCTTATTTTATTGAGATATTAACAGGGCAAAAAATTTCTGTAGGGGCTTCTTTTTTTAACCTTACCTGTGGACCGCTAATGGTTTTGCTGTTGTTGTTTGTTCCGTTTGGGACAATGATGGCATGGAAACGCGGTGATTTTCTTGCAGTTTTTGAACGGTTGTGGTTTGTTTTTGTATTGGTTGGTATCGTCTGTTTTATAATATTTTACGCGACATCTGTGCGTGATATTTTTGCAGTTTTAGGGATTGGGCTTTCAGCGTTTGTTTTTTTAGGCAGTTTAGCGGATCTATGGGGAAAGAGTGGATATGGCAAGAGAGCTTTTTCAGTACGCGTTAAGAGATTTCTTGGATTGCCATGGTCTACTTTTGGTGCAGCAATAGCACATATGGGATTAGGCGTTACATTATTTGGTATTGTTTGCGTGGCAAGTTTTGGGCAAGAACGTATTTTAATCATGAACGTAGGGGATAGGGTGACGATAGCGGATAAAACGCTTCATTTTGATGCAGTGTATGATGGTGTTGGTTCGAATTATTCGACAATGGAGTTTTATTTTAAAATATATGAAAATAAAAACATTGTAGGTCATGTAACAGCCTCAAAGCGATTTTATTCAAGCCAAAATACATCAACAACAGAAGTTGGTCTTAAAAATCATGGCTTATCACAGCTCTATATTGTACCGGGACATATTGATAATCGGGGTCTCGTTGTGCACATATGGTGGAAGCCTTATGTAATATGTATTTGGTTAGGGGCATTCATGATGGCTATGGGAGGATGTCTTTCTCTTTTGGGGTATTGGTTTCGCATTGGCATGTACAATAAGGTAGTGCTTGCTTTAAATTTTTGGAAAAGACATTGAGATGAAAAAAAATTTTTGGATTGTATTTTTTTTAATGGCAGCGTTTCCTTTTCGATTAGCAATAGCAGTAGAGCCGGATGAGATTTTAAAGGATAAGATTCTTGAAGCGCGAGCACGCCATATTTCATCGCATTTACGTTGTCCGGTTTGTCAAAATCAATCAATTGATGATTCAGATGCTGCTTTAGCACGTGATTTACGGCTTTTAATTCGGGAAAGGCTAAAAATGGGCTATAGTAATCAGCAAGTCACTGACTTTCTTGTTGAGCGATATGGTGAGTTTATTCTCTTGAAACCACCGTTGAATAAGATAACTTGGTTTTTATGGTTCTCGCCTTTGATCATTATTATCATTGGCGTAAGTATCATATTTTTCCACTTCAAACGGAATAATCATGAGTTATGTGAATGAAAAAGGACAGTCAAAAATGTCATTGCATTAAAAAAATGTTACATAAAAGAAAAAATAAGATTATCTGCAATGAGCAGACAATCTTATTGTAATTATATTAGGGAATACTGAAACCTTACAAAACTTTAATAATTTAGACAGAAAACGGTAAGGTCTGGTATTTTATAAGTGATCGGAATTGAAATAAAGGTATGATTGAATAGGAGCATAGAATAAATGGTTAAAAAGGCTTTCTTTAAAACGTTTGTCGCAGTGAGTTTTTCTGCGATATTGGAAAGTGCACTGTTTTTTAGTGGATGTACATCAAGCTTGTGGATGACAAAGGCTCATGCAAGTTCTGTATTTACTTCGTTAATGCAACAACAGGGATTTGCCGATATTGTTGCTCAAGTGAAACCAGCCGTTGTAGCAGTACAAGTAAAGAGCAATAAAAAGAAAGAAGATAGGTTCTTTAGCAACTTTTTTAGTGGTCCAGGACTTGATCAATTACCAGATCAGCATCCTTTAAAAAGATTTTTTAAAGAGTTTTATGATTTTGATAAACCTAAAAATAAATTTCCGCACCAATCGCAGAGACTCCGTCCTGTTGCTTTTGGATCGGGTTTTTTTATTTCATCTGATGGTTACATTGTGACCAATGATCATGTGATTTCTGATGGAACAAGTTATACTGTTGTTCTTGATGATGGTACAGAATTGAATGCAAAGCTCATTGGGAAAGATCCCAAAACCGATCTTGCCGTATTAAAAGTGAATGATAAAAGAAAATTTTCTTATGTTGATTTTGGTGATGATTCAAAGCTTCGTGTTGGGGATTGGGTTGTTGCCATTGGGAATCCATTTGGTCTTGGTGGAACTGTGACAGCAGGTATTGTTTCTGCACGTGGACGTGATATTGGCACTGGTGTGTACGATGATTTTATTCAGATTGATGCTGCTGTTAATAGAGGAAACTCTGGTGGTCCAACGTTTGATCTTAATGGAAAGGTTGTTGGGGTTAATACAGCAATTTTTTCTCCTTCTGGAGGAAATGTTGGGATTGCTTTTGCTATTCCAGCAGCGACTGTAAAACAGGTTGTACAACAACTTATTGAAAAAGGTTCAGTTCAACGTGGTTGGTTAGGTGTTCAGATTCAGCCGGTAACAAAGGAGATTTCTGATTCAATAGGTTTGAAAGAAGCCAAAGGCGCTTTGGTTACTGATCCGTTAAAAGGACCGGCAGAAAAGGCTGGTATTAAAGCGGGTGATGTCATTATTTCAGTGAATAATGAAAAAGTTGCTGATGCGCGTGAGCTAGCGAAACGTATTGCAAATATTAAACCAGGAGAAATGGTAACCATAGGGATTTGGAGATCAGGTAAGGAGGAGAGCATCAAGGTTAAACTCGCTTCAATGTCTGAAGATGAAAGTAAGAAAGAGACTTCAAAATATTCAAATGGACAGAGTGATTTAGATGAAACATTGGAAGATTATGGTCTGATTGTTATGCCTTCTGATGATGGTGTAGGGGTTGTCGTAACGGATGTCGATACCGATTCAGATGCTGCAGATAAAGGGATACGCCCTGGTGATATCATTGTGACAGTAAATAATAAACCGGTTAAACGAATCTCTGATATTATTAACACAATCAAAAATGCTCAGCAGTTAGGACGAAAAGCTATACTCTTACAAGTGCGAACAAATGATCAAAATCGTTTTGTTGCTCTTCCAATTTTCAAAAAATAAAGCTTTAGTTGTAGGACAAATGTTTATTAAATATTTGTCCTACAACATAATAAAATAATGGAGATACGTTTTATGAAGATACTCGTTATTGAAGATGATCATGAGACGGGGCATTATCTCGAAAAAGCATTTTTGGAAGTAGGGCATTCTGTTGATGTTGCTTATGATGGAGATACGGGATATGCTTTAGCAACCACGGAAAATTATGACGTTATGGTTGTTGACCGAATGCTTTTGCATCGTGATGGTCTTTCTATTATTGCTGAATTGCGCGCTAAAGGCAATGAAACACCAGTTCTTATTCTGTCTGCTTTAGGGCAAGTTAATGATCGTGTAACGGGGCTGCGTGCAGGGGGAGATGATTATTTGACAAAGCCTTATGCTTTTTCTGAACTTCTTGCGCGTGTTGAAGTTTTACAACGGCGGAAAAATCCTAAAGAAGCAGAAACTGTTTACTGTGTAGGTAATCTTGAGCTTGATCGGTTAGCACATACGGTAAAACGAGGTGATAGAAACATTCTATTGCAACCACGAGAGTTTCGTTTGCTTGAATATTTGATGCGTTATGCGGGGCAGGTTGTTACACGCACTATGCTTTTGGAAAACGTTTGGAATTACCATTTTGATCCACAAACGAATGTCATTGATGTCCATATCTCTCGTTTGAGAGCCAAAATTGAAAAAGATTTTGATGTTCCCCTTCTCCATACAGTGCGTGGAGCTGGATATATGCTGAAAGTACCAGATAACAAAGCATGAATCGTTTGATTAATATAATGCGCACGACGGCGCTAAGGCTTTCAGCACTTTACATTTTATTGTTTGGATTGGTGGCAACAGGACTTTCTATTTATATGACGGCATTTTCTGCTTCATTGTTAACAGAGCAAACTGAACAGGCTTTACATGAAGAATTAAAGTATATTGAAAATGCTTATAATTATGGGGGATTATCCTTATTAATGCGCACTATTGATTATCGTTCAAGACAACCAGGAGCATTTCTTTATCTTGTTACAGATTCTATGGGGCGTATTTTAGCAGGAAATGTAGCACGTATTGAATTAGGTCTTTTGAATCAGAGTGGTTTTATTTCTACCTCTTTTTTGTATTCCCGTTTTGGAGAACATGGCAAAACAAGTGAACATCGCGCTTTGGCGGTTATTGTTGATTTACCTAATGCTATGAAGATTCTTATAGGACGTGATTTGGATGAGCCAGAACGTTTTGCTGTTGTTATTCGCAAAGCTGTGATCATTGCACTTGCTGCAATGGTTGGAGGCGCTTTACTCATATGGTTTTTTGTTGGCAGGAGAGCTTTACAAAGGATTGATCATGTAACGGCTGCATCACAGCGCTTGATGGATGGTGATTTCAGTGGGCGTTTACCTGTTTCTGGAGTAGGGGATGAGTTTGATCGATTGTCAACCAATCTTAATGTTATGTTAGACCGCATTGAAGAGTTAAATATTGGTTTACGTCAAGTATCAGATAATATTGCTCATGATCTGAAAACGCCGTTAACGCGTCTTAGAAATCGCGCTGAAGAAGCGCTTTCAGGAAATAAGACAAAGCTTGAATATCGTCAGGTCCTTGATAGGGTTATTGCAGAATCAGATCAACTTATTTGTACGTTCAATGCGATTTTAATGATTTCACGTATTGAGGCCAGCAGTGCAATTGAACATCTTGAAATGATGAATATGAAACTGATTATTGAGGATGCTGTTGAGCTTTACGAACCTTTTGCTGAAGAGTCAGGTGTTTTACTTCAGTTGGGAGATATATTTGATAAAGAGCTAAAATTGAATCGTGAGCTTGTTGCACAATCAATTTTTAATCTTATAGATAATGCAATTAAATATGCGCCTAAAGGTGGAAGGCAAGCGAAGGTTTGCTTATCAATGGAATATCGTGATGAACATTTATTAGTTGTTGTGAGCGATAATGGACCAGGAATAGCAGAGGATAAACGTGAAAAAGTGACAGAACGATTTGTTCGTCTTGAAGAAAGCCGCACACAACCTGGGTTTGGGATTGGTTTAAGTATAGCAAAAGCGGTTATGAAGCTTCACGGGGGTGAATTGTTACTTGAAAATGCAAATCCAGGGCTTAGGGCTGTTTTGTTATTTCCTTAAAGATATTTTTCTTCACTTTCATACGTAACAACTATTTTAAAAGTATAAAGCAATAGAAAGGAAAGCAAAATGCTTTTCAAGGGAGCAGAGATGAAACAAGCTTTTTTAAAAACACAGCTTCTCCCTTTATGTCCTCTCGATAAAAGTGGTTCCCAATGGTTAAAAGACATGGAAGAACAAGCAAGGAAAGAAGGTTTAGAATCGCTTGTTTCCATCATTTCAGAGAGTGGAACGCAGATTGATTTTATCAGTTCGGTTATGACCTTATCTCCTTTTTTGCGTGAGGTTTTAATTGCCAACCCATCATATCTTAGTGCTTTATTAAATGTTGATATAGAAACAAGGCTGAGCGAAATTATAGATGATATTACAGCTATTGATAAAGATGAAGCTATAAATGAAACTTCATTGATGGCTGCTTTAAGGCGCAAAAAACGAGAAGCGCATGTTCTTATTGCTTTAGCTGATTTGGGTGGTGTTTTTACTTACGAAGTTTCATGTGCTTGGTTGACACGTTTGGGCGAAGCAGCATTAAGTGTAGCACTACGTTTTCTATTAAGAGAAGCGCATGATCATGGTAAGATCAATTTATTAAGCCGTGAGAATCCAGAAAAAGACTGTGGTTTAATTATTTTAGGGATGGGAAAGTTAGGAGCAGGGGAACTTAATTATTCTTCTGATATTGATCTTATTGTTTTCATTGATGAAACATCACCTCATATTGGTAATCTTTCTGAAAGTGTTGACGTATTTTCTAAAATGGTACGCCGATTAATCCGTATCATTCAAGAACGCACTGCGGAAGGATATGTTTTTCGTCTTGATTTTCGTCTTCGTCCAGATCCAGGATCAACCCCTTTGGCCTTACCAGTAAGGACTGCATTGCGTTATTACGAAGGGCGTGGGCAAAATTGGGAACGAGCAGCCATGATTAAAGCACGTCCAGTTGCTGGCGATAAGAGGGCGGGTTTTAACTTTCTCAAAGAGCTTTTTCCCTATGTGTGGCGGAAGTATTTAGATTATGCTGCTATTGCTGATATTCATTCGATCAAACGTCAAATTCATGCGCATAAAAGTTATGGTCAAATTGCAGCTTATGGGCATAATATAAAGTTAGGTCGTGGGGGTATTCGTGAGATTGAGTTTTTTGTTCAGACACAACAACTTATTGCTGGTGGGCGTTTTCCTCAATTGCGTGGACGTCAGACGGTTGCAATGTTGGCAGAACTTCATGCGCTTGGTTGGATTAGTGAAAAAACGAGAAATAGCCTTATAAAAAGTTATGCATTTCTTCGAAATGTGGAACATCGTATTCAAATGCTTTTCGATGAACAAACACATCTTCTTCCAAATGATACTGTTCAATTCACGAGTGTTGCTTATTTAATGGGTTATCAAGACAGTAGCAGTTTTATCCGTGATTTATTAAAAACACTTCAGGTTGTTGAAAAACATTATGCTGCACTGTTTGAGAATGAGCAAGAACTTGGTTTAGAAATTGGTAATTTAGTTTTTACAGGTGAAGAAGATGATCCAGAGACATTAATAACGTTAAGCCGTTTAGGCTTTGAAAGAGCAAGTGATATTTGTCGTATTATGCGCACCCTTCACTGTGGTCGTTATAAAGCAACGCAATCAGCCGAAGCACGCGAGAGATTAACGGAATTAACACCTGCTCTTTTGAAAGCTTTTGGCGCGACAAAGCGAGCTGATGAGGCGATGTTGCGTTTTGATAGTTTTTTACAGGGCTTACCCTCAGGAATTCAACTTTTTAGTCTTTTGCAATCTAATCCCTCTCTTTTGGATATGCTTGTCCTTATTATGGGGGCTGCTCCACGTCTTGCAGAAATTATTGCACGCAGGTCCCATGTTTTTGATGGAATGTTAGATCCGAATATTCTTTCAGAATTACCGACCAAAATGTACTTAGAAAAACGGCTTGAATATTTTCTTGAAAATGTTCTTTCTTATGAGGAAATTCTTGACCATTTAAGAATTTTTGCAGATGAACAACGTTTTTTGATTGGTATTCGAATTTTGAATGGTACAATTACAGGAGAAAGAGCGGGTTTTGCTTTTACTGCGCTTGCTGATCTTATGATTACAAAAACATTTGCTACCGTTCAAGAGGAATTTTCTCGTCTTCATGGTCGTATTAAAGGGGGGCGTGTTGGCATATTGGGTATGGGGAAGCTTGGAAGTCGCGAATTAACAGCAGATTCCGATGTTGACCTCGTTTTGCTTTATGAACACGATGATGATGCAGAAATATCTGATGGAGAAAAGCCTCTTTATATCTCTCAATATTATACGCGTTTAGCACAACGCCTCGTTTCTGCTTTATCCACTCTTACAAGCCAAGGTATTCTTTATGTCGTTGATTTAAGGTTACGGCCATTAGGCAATAAAGGACCTATTGCTGTTTCTTTTCCATTTTTTAAAAAGTATTATCGCCAAGAAGCATGGATATGGGAATATCTTGCTTTAACAAGGGCTCGAGGCATTGCAGGAGACCCTGATTTTTTACAAAAGCTAGAAAATGAAGTGTGTGCAATTATTGCTATTTCTCGTGATAAGAAGGAAGTTGCAAAAGAAGTATGTGAAATGCGTGCCTTGATTGCAAAAGAAAAGCCGCCAAAAAATCAATGGGATTTAAAAACGATGTCTGGTGGCATTATGGATTTGGAGTTTATTGCTCAATTTTCTCTTATTACGCATGTCATTGAGTTTCACATTGGAGAGACGACAGCGGATATTTTAGATCACTTACCAAACAGTTTTCTTAATCAGTCATGTGTTGCTGATTTACATTATGCCTATGGTCTCTATACAAATTTGAGTCAAATTATACGACTTTGCTTAAATGATTCTCTTGATCCCAATGATATGCCAGCTGGATTAAGTGATCTTTTGTTAAAGAGTGTTGGGGAACCTGATTTGCTTCGTGTTGAAAAATTAATTGCAGAAACTGGGCAATTAGTCTGTTCAGTTTTTACGAAAGTCATGAAACATTAAATGTATTTTATAATGCTTTTATGAAATTATTGAATGCGATTATTAGATAAAATCATAAAAAGATATTATAGAAGCTTAAAAATTATTAATTCCATTTTTATATATTAATTTTGATATTTTATGTCATATAGGTTTGAGAGATCTAGAGAGTAAAAACCATTCTCTACTTATTTCTTCAAGTGTCATGAAAGAGTTTCTCTATCAAAAAAAGTCATTCTAGGTGTTATTCTTTATACAAAAAGAAATAAGGACTAGATTTTAGCGAATGATGTTGCTCATGTATATGATACAAGAATATGGATCAGTTATAAATCAGTAGTATTATATTAGATATACTTATCAAGTTAGATATATTAAACACAATAATTATATTCAATAATGTTTTTATCATATTAGATTTATATAAAATATTATAGAGGTAGTGGATATATATTATTTATTATTATACAAATATATTGAAGTAAATATGATAAAAAGTTTTATTGATTATATATCTCATTTTTTAAAAAAATTGATATTGGAGTTGTTTATATTATTATGGATAATAATGAAATATCCATCTATGAAAGCTATTATAAAGTAATAATTTAAGAAAATTATAAATAATTTTTTTAAAGTATTTATAATAATTATTTATTAAAAAATAATTTTATTTTTAAATAGGAGTTTAAAGTTTTTAACTGTGTCATTTTTGCTATAGATTTTTTGCAAAAAATGTGAAACGATTTACTATTATTTATGTATCACATTAGCTTTTAGGGGAGCAATTATGATTACAAAGTATTTAATCTCAACATCTATATTTTCTTTAATTTCAATTTCTATCGTACAGGCAGCGGATAGCGTTATTCCTGAACAGCCTGTTCCTGTTATTGCAGCGCCTTCTTTTTCTTGGACAGGGTTTTATCTTGGAGGGCAGATTGGAAACTTTTCAGGCAAAACGACTGCAAGTTATTTAAAAAAAGAGACAGGGATATGGAATCCAGTTGGAAAAGAGAATTTGCCTAAACTTTCTGGTTTTATCGGGGGCGTTTATGCAGGTTCCAATATTGATATCGATAATGGTTTTATTATAGGTATTGATACGGATGTTATGTGGTCTAATAAAAAAAGTACGAAGGATATCCCTCTACCAAAAAATAAACCTGAAGAAACATCAAAATCTTTAGAAAGAACAGGTTACACGAGAGATTCTCATGAGGAGGAATCTCCAGCGTTGCCTATTGAGGCTATACAGCATACTTTAAAACAAAAATGGTCTGGTGCTACGCGAGTGAAAGTTGGTTTTGCACTTGAACGTATGATGCCTTATATTTCTGGAGGAATTGCTTATACGCAACTTCAGAATATTTTTGCGACAGTAGCTGATAGCAAAAATGGAGAAGTTGATTTTTCTGATTGGTTGCATGATGAAAAAAAGACCATGATTGGTTATACCCTTGGAGGTGGTATTGATTTTGCAATGACTGATAATATTATTGTACGTGCAGAATATCGTTATTCAGATTTTGGCAAAAAGAAGTTCATACAGGATAAATTTGAAATGGGCTACAAGACAAATGATTTTCGTGTGGGTGTAGCTTATAAATTTTAATTTTTTGCAGAATTAAACACTTCAAAAGTCTCATTTTCGAATGAGGCTTTTATTTTTCAGATATGTTCTAGTAAATATCCTTTACTCAAAAGAGCTACTATTTTATTCGAACAATACTTTGATTTGTAAACATAAATTACTTTTTGTCATGTTGAGTGAGAGACCCAAGTGTCATAAGATTTTCTCATTTTTAACCTATACCATATTGAACCGATCAAAACCATGTCTTTTGCACGTCAAAAAGAGGGGACGTCGTGAGATAAAAACATTCAAGAAAGAATAAAAATGCTTCTTATGAACCATTTTAAGTGCTAAAGGCTGTCGCTACATTAGGGGGTGGCAAAGTGTGAGATTTTGATACGAGCTTGCTTTTCCATAAACGTGAAGATGGTGTTGCTAAATGGACTTAACATTACATCATTCATAGGTGCCGTCGGGAAATGGGTTTGGGTGCTTTAAAAGATGCTTTTTTAAACCAACATGTGAATTGGCAAGCTAATGGCATTTTATTTTATTTGAAAGATTTCTCATACAATCAACTTTTCTGTTTTGCGGTATCGTAAAATATTTTATTTAATAACAAAAAGCTCGCAAAAAATTCTAAAGAACATAAAATTACATCCGCAATGTAACTCAATAATAAAATAATTATCAAAGAGTATTATAAAGTGATTTATAGGAAAAAATAGATAGAAAATTAGGAATTTATTGAGACATAAAAAATATTATTACCTATGTCTTTTATCGAAACATAATCTATTATTTTTCCTAATTTTTTAATGTACGATAATAAATTTTGAGTGAAATAGTAATGGATCATTTCAAATCTATTTACGATAAATCAATCAACATCATTTGTTTATGAATCACAAGTATATTGGGTTATTTAAATTATATACTTTAGTTATTATTTGGCTTTTTTAGCCATTGATTTTCAGGCATAGAAGCTGAATGAGCTTCTCTATTATTCTATAAAATATCATCATTGTAATAATATAAGGATTTTACGCATTAGATGCTTTTGGAGGAGTGGATGATGAAATTCAAAGCAGGGTTTATGTGTAGAGCTTTGTGAAGTAAATCACATGCGCAATTAGCAGCTGGAACCCGTGAGACAAGAATCCGAATTATTTATAAATCAGATGTGGTAGAATTTTCGTCCTTTAGAGCGGGAAGGAAGAAAACCGATAAGTTTGTAAAAAGCTAGTCACATAAGTGGGGCAGCAGATGGAACTGTCTGAGAAAAATTGATCTATTGACAGAGAAGGTGAAACTTTATCTTTTAAGGAGAAAAAGGAAATAAGAATTATGATTTCCAAAGGGATATGAAATAAAAATATTTTCATTTTTGGTTGTTTGGGCAACTATGAAGGTGTTTAAAGATTAATTGTTTCAGTACATGCAATCTCGTTTTTGGGGTTGATAATGCTATAACGTTGTAATTGGCAGTGCCATTGATTTTGTAAGCGTTCAATGGAAAATAAATTAAAACCTGCGGGCGGTTTTTTATCACCAAAAGCTTGTGATGCGGAAGGAACACCAACAATAGGGATTTTTTTAATTGGTCCTTCAATGTAATTCAATGTGGGTAAATGAGTATGTCCGTGAAGAATAAGCTCACAACCGTGGTATTTGATAACGTCTAGAAAACGTTTTATATCCCGTAGTTTTTTATGCCAAGACGTTGCCTTTGGAAAGGGGGGGTGGTGAATCATGACGACACGAAAAAGGTTGCGCTGTGCTGCTTCCTTTAAAAAGAGCGGTAAAGTTTGCGCTTGCATTTTACCAAAATAACCGGAAGCTTGAAAAGGCAATGTCGCAATGGCTGAAGAAGCTGCTATGATGGCAACATCTTTACGAATGCGCATATAAGGAAAGACGCTTTTTTGAGGGATGTCACCTGTAATCCAAGGTTTAAAAAGAGTGCATGCTTTTTGTAAAGCGCCGCGGACATAGGCATCATGATTTCCAAATGTCAAAGAAATATCTTGGGGTTGTCCTAAGTTAAGGAGCCAACGATACGCTTGTTCAAATTCCTTATCGAGAGCAAGATTGACAAGATCACCAGAGATCACCAGGTGATCAGGCTTTGTTTTTTTCAAGGCATCCATTAAAGTTTCTAAGACATTTGTTGCCATCTGACTCTTACGTTTTTTTTGCCAGTTCAGATAACCGGTAAGACGCTTCCCAGAAAGTTCAAAAAGGGAAGGTTGCGGGAGAGGGGAAAGATGTACATCCGATATATGGGCAAGATAAAACATAAAAGCTCGTAGAGTATTAAAAACGATTTAAAGAATAAACATAAGATAACTTAGTGTTTAAAGGCAAGAAAGATGGTAAAATGAAAATTAGCTTGCAAAAAAGAATGTCTCAAGCGGAATTTTCCAAATAGAATATCCCTAATAAAATATCATTGTGTCGTACATTCACATATTTGTAAAAAACATTTCTCAATGCGTTTGAGCTAATTTCAAGACGGTACTCGATATTATAATGGAAAGCTTCTGTGAACTATATAGGGCTTACTGTACACTACCATCTCTACGCTTATACAAGGTGCAAATAAAAAACATCATACTATTTTCCCCCAATTTTATGAAAATTCTTGCTTTGCTTTAAGAGGATTCATAAGAGGTATTTCACTCTTTTCTTCAATGGTTTCTATCCATACAGCATTTCTTCTAATAATACGCAAGAGAATGTTTTTTATTATTTTAATATGAGGATATTGGAAATAAGGAGAATTCCACTGTATTTTGAGTTATAAATCAATACGTTATATAATTATAAAAGACAAGTAAATACGTAAAAGGATAAGCTAAATTTAAAAACTATTATACTAAATTTCAGATTTTTTAACGGCCTTCACGATACCACATGCTGCTCAACAGTAAAAGGCAGGCAAGCAGTGCAAAAAAGCCAGAAAATATCGAAAAATAAAAGGTATTGATTAAACGGGTTTCGGTTGCTTCTTTCAGAACAATTGAATGTGCTGGGGAAGAGGACGGACTTTTTTTTGATTGAATCAGCTTGAATGGAGGAAGATGAAAATTTTCTTTTCCCTCAGTGTGTAAACGTCCGATGTAGCCACCAGTGTGCTTAATAATGGGGGCCAGTTTTTCTTGTGTTGAAATCAAGTCAAACAACTCAAGATTATCGAGCATCCCTACAGAAGAAAGTATTGTTAAATCGCCATTTTTAATGGTAAAAACTCCTGTCTCATCAGTGGTCACAGTTGCAGTAAAAAGGCCTTCTTGTTCTTTGGTGAGAGTAATATTTTCTTTTTTTCCAGAGGGAAAGATTATTTCGACGGGCTCTGGATGCTCTTTGAGGGTTTGGCGGCGAATTGTTAAATGATGATTGCTGCTGGTTGCACTTAATTTTTCTTCTTCAAGTTCTGGTTCTTTCATAAGCCAATGGGCAATTCGTCGATAAAGAGCAGCATAAGGACCTCCGCCTTCGAAACCTCTAGCCCAAAGCCAACTTTCATCGGAAAGCAACATGCCTACACGCCCTTTATCAACATGGGAGAGAATTAAAAGTGGTTGTTCATTGGCTCCTTTCATGAGGGCGATTCCGTTATTTATATTTTGAATAGCAATTTGTCGCAACCATTGTCCCCATTGAGAAGCTGGAAGGTTAAGTGTTGCAAGACCCCTTGTGACAGGATGGCGCTCACCTTCTTTGGTTAATGTGGGGCGAAAAGGTTTTTCAATAATAGTTCCATTGGGCAATGCCGGTAGAATGCTTATTAAAGGTGTTTTCGCAAGTGAGTTTTTTTGGGTAAATTCAGGTCCTGTTACCATCAACAATGCACCCCCCTTTTGTACATATTGGGCGATATAATCATAATAGATTAAGGGGAGAACAGTAGAGTGCTGGTAGCCATCAAGGATGATGAGATCAAAGTTATTAATTTCTTCAACAAAGAGTTTTCTTGTGGGAAAGACCACTAAGGATAATTGGCTTGAGGGCGTATTATCTGCTTTGGTGGGGGGACGCAAAATAGTAAAGTGAACAAGATCAATATTGGAGTCACCTTTCAAAAGGTCTCGCCATGTCCGTTCTCCATTATAAGGAGCACCTGAAATAAGAAGAACGCGTAAATTTTCTCTGATTCCTTCAATAATTGTTATAGCGCGGTTATTTTCAAAGCTTAGTTCACCTTTGTATGGATCAGTTATAACTTGGATAATATTTTTTTCAGCATGAGGAAGAGTAATTTCAGTTTGAAAAATCACGCCAGGAGTTACAGAATAATGGCCAATGTCTTGTCCATTGACGCTTAGTGTAATATTTGCTTTCTGTGGTATTGTTTTTTTGGCGGGGCCTTTATCTTCTACCAAAATGGAGAGCGTTTGTGGTTTGTTGACAAGGGCAAAGCGTGGAGGAGAAATAAACTTGATTTGGCGATCAAATTCATCTGAGTATCCTGTAATCAAAGCATTGAGAGGTGCTTCATGATGAAGATCTGATAGGTCAGGGATGTCATGCACTTGTCCATCAGTGATAAAAATGGTTCCTGCATAACGAGAGAATGGTACATCAGATACTGCTTGTGTTAAAGTCTCAAACAAATTCGTTGAGGGCGCATACTGATTATCAGCAAGTTTTCCAGCTTCAATAAAACGTGGTTCAAATTGTGGATAATGCGCCAATACTTGAGTTAATTGCGCGCGCGCTTCATCACTGTCGTTTGTACGTGTTCCAAATGTTTGGCTTTTGCTGCGGTCAATAATAATTCCCACTGTGCTTTTCAGTGGTTCGCGCTGTTCTTTTATGATCATTGGATTAAGCAAAGCAAGGATGAGGGCGCTTAATGCCATCAGACGAAATATAGAACCTTGACGTTGCGTAACAAGACCAACAACGACAAAAAGAAAGGATATTCCGCTTAAGAGCAGAATCCAAAAGAGTGGTAAGAAAGGCTGAAAAGTGAAAAGTGGTATCATTGCCTTCTTTCTCTTTTAAAGCGTTCCAAGAGCGCAGGAACATGAACTTGGTCCGCTTTATAGTTTCCTGTAAGCACATAAAGAACAATATTTAAACCTGCGCGAAATGCCCATAGACGTTGCATTGGATCATTGGGAACAAGGGGATATTTCCATGTTCCTTTTTCATCGAGTGCCCAAGCACCGGCAAAGTTATTTGCGGTGATGAGAAGAGAACTTACGTTATCACCACTGGCAAGAGAATTTTTATTTTTTTTGTTTGTTGATGAGGATTCAACCCATAAAGGTGAACCACGGTAGAGACCAGGAAAATCTGGCATAATATAAAAGGAACGTGCAACAACGTGATCGGTTGATGCTGGCTCAATGGATGGAATATTTAATCCTTTTAAGATGGTTCGTAATCTTTGCGTTTCTGGAGTGGCATCTCCTTCAAGATTAAGATTGCTCTTTATCTGATCGCGTGTGTCAAATAAAATTGTTCCCCCATGTTTCATAAAATTATTTATTTTTTCAAGGCTTTTGGGAGTTGGTATAGGACTCTCAACATCAATTGGCCAGTAAATAAGAGGATAAAAGGAGAGTTCATCTTTATCGAGATCAAGTGCTGTAACAGAGCCAGGGGAAAGCATTGTGCGCTCTGCAATAAATTGGCTTAAGGCTTCTAGACCACTTTTACTCGTTGTATCAATTTCACGATTGTTGGTTATAACGTAGGCAAGATGTGTTGCACCAGCGGCTTGTACACTATCATGATGATTTTCTGTCGTTTGTGCATGAAGAATTGGAGCATATGCAAACAAGGCAATAAGAATTATGAGAGGGAGGAAAAACATATTATGCCGTTTATTGAAAGAAAAAATACCTCCCATCCATAAAATGAGAAAATTATCAAAGGCGAATAATAAGATGGCTAATCCTAAAAGTGGACCGGTAAGATTTTTTTCTTGTGTATCGTAAGATAAAGGACTCTTGTTAAGAGAAGGTGGCAATGATGATTGTTTCACCAAGCGCGATGAATGAGTTAAGAGATTAAGCGCATAAAAATTGTTTTTGACACCATAAAGTCCTGGTGGGGTATGATAGGAAGGACGGGGTGGATTTTGAGCATCAAAGACCAGTGGAACAATATCAGAGGATGGTACTTGTAATTGTCCGTCAACGGCTATAGTTCGCCAAGGGTTTTGTACCACTGTTCTTTTTTCTCTGTGTGTTAGGTTTGTGTTTTCGTTAGAACCTAATGTGATTAATTTTTGCAGCATTTGTGCAAAAAAGCCAGAAAGAGGAAGATTAGACCATGTTGGGTCAGGAGCAACATGAATGAGAATGAGGGTTCCTTTACCACGTTTTGCTGCGGTAATAAGAGGAGTTCCATCCGAAAGGCTAAGCCACGTTTTTTCAAAAAGATCTGGGGTTGGTTCTGCGAGGATTTGGCGAGAGACAGTAACATCTCCTGGAAAGGGAAGACCAAAGAAAAAGCTATTTTTTGCAAAAGGTGCAAGCTTTTGTGGTTTTGTCCAAGACATAATACTTCCAAGGGAACGTTGGCCTGGGCGCAGTGGTATCGGAAGAAGGTTATCGTAATGTTCTGCGCTACTGAGTTTTTCTCCTGCAAAGCGGATGAGTGTTCCCCCTTTATTCACAAAATCAGAAAGTTTTTTTTCTGCATTTTCGGGCATGTTAACAATGTCACCCATAATAAAAACAGATGGATTTTGTTTAAGCAAATGATCAATATCCGTTGAAAGTTCTCTTCCACCGGCTGTTATAAGCTGTGTATGACCTTGTAAGGCTTTAATAATGTAATAAAATGGAGCAAGTAAAGGCTGTGCCATTTCATTGGTATCGGGTGAGAGAAGAGCAACACGGCTTATCCTGTTATGGCTGTCTACCAAGAAGGTTGCAGCAGCATGGTTTTGATTGTTTATTTTTATCCAAGCGATATCATTGCGTAGTTCAAGTGGTACATTAAAAGGAACAAGTACTGTTGTTTCTCCTTCAGAGAAATTGTTCGTAAATTGACCGAGAAGTTGATTATTTGAATCGTAAAGGCTGAGTATAGCGGGAGTATTACTGTGTGTTGTTGAGCGGATAATACGCGCGCCCATGTTTCCATTATTATTTTCTATGGATGTTATGCCGGTTAAATCGGAAATATCAGTCAAATACCACAAGAAGTTTCTAGGTTTTAGTTCTTCAAGAAGAGCAAAAGCTTGCTCATCTTCATTTGTTTGTAATCCATCACTTAAATAAGCAATATCAAGAGGTTTTCCTTTGGTTATTTCGCTGAGTTTTTTGAAGGCATGCACACGGTTGACAGGCCAAGGACGCGGTTGCAAATGCATTAAATGCTGTTTTATAATCTTGGCTGGTTGGGGCTCTATATTGGAGATATCATGTTCAGCCGTTGCAACAAGATAAATATCTTTTTGCTGTTTTTCTGCCTGTGCAAGGAGTATTTCAGCGATAGAGATGCGTTTTTTCCATTCTTTTACAGAAACCCAACCATTATCAATAATGAGTGCAAGGGGTTGAGACCCAGAAAGGCTTATTGGTTTTTGATTCCAAGTGGGGCGTGCTAGAGCTATGATAACAAGTGCCGCTATGGTTAAACGCAACAAGAGCAACCACCAAGGTGTATGTTTTGCTGTTTCTTGTTGATGAGTTGGTTTGGGTAAGAAGCGAAAAGGGGGAAAAAGCTCTTTACGCGGAGATGGAGGAGTTATCCGCAATAGCCACCAAATGACCGGTAGGAACAAAAGCCCTAGTAACAGAAAGGGAGCAGCAAAACTCAAAGTGCCCTCCTTTTTTGCAATGGAGAGTCGCTCATTGTATTTGCGAGATGAAAAATGGTCTCTGTTAAAGGTTGATCCGTTGTACTAACGTGATAAGACCATCCTTGGCGTGCGCAAAAATTTACCAATTCTTGTCGCCTTGCGTGATATAGTTTACAATAGCTCTTACGAAGATCTTCTGCTTTAGTGGAAACATGTTTCTCTTTCGTTTCAGGATCCAAAAATGCTGTGTGACCTGTGTAGGGGAAGCTTTCTTCTGCGGGATCAGAAATTTCAATTAAATGAGCTGTCACCTGTTTTGTAGTTAAAACGGTTAAATGTTGGATGATTTTTTCAGGATAGTCGAGAAAATCACTCATTATAACGACATGTGAAAAGCGTGTAATCGTTGAAAAATCCGGAAATGAATTTTCATCTGAATGATTTTCTAAAGCAAAGGCTATTCGTTCTACGACATTGGATGTCATTGTGGGGGACATTAAGTTGGGAATAGCAATATGTTCGCCACTGCGTGCAAGAAGGGATGCCAAGGTAAGGGTAAGAAGAGTGGCATGATTACCTTTAGAGATTTTAGAAAAGCGCGAACAGTAATGCATTGATGCGCTCTGATCAGGACAAAGCCAAACGGTTTGTGTCATTTGCCATTCATGTTCACGGAGATATGTATTTTCATCACGCGCTGAGCGACGCCAGTCAATGCGGCTAATGGATTCTCCTTCCATATAGGGACGAAATTGCCAAAAGTTTTCCCCATTACCGCTTTTACGTTGTCTATGCCATCCGGTTATCAATGTATTAGCGATATGACGCGCTTGTAAAAGGAAATATGGCATTTTGCCAGTATCCTTATGCAGTTCATTTGCAAGCGACAATGGAGGCTTTTGTAAAACTTTTTTGCCAAGAGCCATTCAAAGAGCATCTTTCACAAGGTTATTAATAATATCTTTTACGGTTATATCTTCAGCACGGGCAGAAAAATTAAGAGCCATGCGGTGTTGTAATACGGGATAGGCCAATGCTTCAACATCATCAAGTGAAGGAGCTAAGCGTCCATAATAAAGAGCACGAGCGCGAACACAAAGTGAAAGGGCTTGTGATGCCCGTGGACCAGGTCCCCAAGATACATAAGTATTAGCAAGACTATTGTCTTTATGAGGGCGAGATGAGCGGACAATTTTTAAAATAGCTTCAATCACATTTTCTGAAAGAGGCATTTTGCGAACGATATTTTGAATTTTTTGCAATTTTTTGCCGGATAAAATTGGTTTTGCATTTGATTTTTTTTCTTTTGTTGTTTCTAAAATAATCCGTCGCTCTGTTGTGAGGTCAGGATAGTCAATATCGATTTGCATCAAAAAGCGATCCAGTTGTGCTTCAGGAAGTGGATAGGTCCCTTCTTGTTCGAGAGGATTTTGCGTTGCAAGAACATGAAAAGGTTGTGGCAAATCATAACGGGTACCTGCAACAGTAACATGATATTCTTGCATAGCTTGTAAAAGGGCTGACTGTGTCCGTGGGGAAGCACGATTGATTTCATCGGCCATGAGAAGTTGCGTGAAAATAGGACCTTGAATGTATCGAAAAGAACGTTTACCGTCTTTATCGGAATCCATAATTTCAGAACCAATAATATCCGATGGCATTAAGTCAGGAGTGAATTGGATGCGTTTTTCATCAAGCCCTAAGACTGTTCCCAATGTTTCAACAAGACGTGTTTTTGCAAGTCCTGGAGCACCGACAAGAAGGGCGTGACCACCAGCAAAAATAGCGATTAAAGCATATTCGATTACCTGATTTTGCCCAAAAATAACTTTGTCAATTTCTTTTTGTAAAATATCCAACTCTTTGTGTGCCGTATCAATATCATCAATAATGACTTGAGCTTCATGATTGATATTGACCTTTTTTATAGAATTGGATGATGGATCATGTTGACTCATATTTCTTCCTTAAGGCGTTTGTCGCAAAAATGGTAATTTTCTCTGCATGATAATGGATATCTTATTGTTTGTAACAGAAAATGAGAAGAAATGAAGTATCATATGCCGTTTTTTTTCATATTCATATAGAAGAGAAAAGTTTCTTTGGAAGAATAGACGTGCTTTATAAGGGATGTCTTAAAAAAATTGTTTTATGAAGAGAGTTTTTTAAAGAAATGAAGACAACTTTTTTGAAAGGTTAAAGGGTGAATATAAGACAGAACTTCAAACAGGTTGCGTGGTTACAACAAAGTGATATCCAAACACTTCTTCGTGTTTTGTCTGTGGAGGGGGAAGAGGCGCGTATTGTAGGGGGAGCAGTACGCAATCAACTGCTAGGGCAGCCTATTAGTGATATTGATATTGCCACAACCTGCTTGCCGCAACAGATTATCGCACGTGTAGAAGCAGCAGGATTTAAAGCTATTCCTACAGGGATTGCGTTTGGTACAATAACAGTAGTTGCTCATTCATGTTCTTATGAGGTTACAACGCTTCGCTGCGATATTGAAACGGATGGTCGTCATGCAAAAGTGGCATTTGGTCGTGATTGGAAAAAAGATGCTGAACGGCGAGATTTTACGATAAATGCGCTTTATTGTGATGCTGCTGGCAACCTTTATGATGATGTGGGAGGTTTGAGTGATATTGCTAGCCGAACAGTTCGTTTTATTGGGGTTGCAGAAGATCGTATTGGCGAAGATTATTTGCGTATTTTACGGTTTTTTCGCTTTTTTGCGTGGTATGGAGCAGGGCGACCTGATGTGCAAGGATTGAAGGCATGTGTTCGTTTAAAACACGGTTTAAAAAAACTTTCTTCTGAACGTATTTGGGCAGAAATGAAAAAGCTTCTTGCGGCGTTTGATCCAACGCGTGCTCTTTTATGGATGCGACAAAGCAGAATTTTGGCACTCATTTTCCCTGAAACAGAACGATGGGGTATTGATGCAATTCACGCATTGGTGAAGACAGAACAGGCTCTTGGTTGGAAAGTTGATCCATTGTTACGGCTAGAAAGCCTTCTTCCTCCTGATCCCATGCGTCTTCATGAAATGGCACAGCGCTTGCGTTTTTCTCTTAAGGAAACAACGCGATTAAAAGAATGGGCAGAGTTAGAAATAATAAACCAAAACTGTTCTGATCATTTTGTGCAAAAACTGATTTATTTTCATGGACGACAGCCAGTTTTAGATCAATTATCGTTGTCTGTCGCTGCATCACATCTTGATCATCTGGAAAAAAGTGATGCTTTGCAAAAAGCAGAGGGTTATATTAAGCTTTACCAACTTGCCAAAAAATGGCAAATTCCAACTTTTCCTATTAATGGTAACGATTTAATAAAAAAAGGTTTTACGAAAGGTATACTTTTAGGAAAAAAGCTTAAAGAGCTAGAAATGATATGGATTGAAAGCGGATTTTTAATGGATCGTCATGCACTATTAGAAAAAATTGATTTATAATATTTCTGTTTATAAACCCACTGTTGTTTATATTTTTTAAGTCAACATATTAATTTATAATAATCATTATTCATGTGAAAGAAGAGTTCACAATATTGTAAGGTTATTTCAAACCTATTCATATTACATCAATCAAAATTATTGCCTTACGTGTCACGAGGGGGAAGCTGTATGAGTAAAAACGATTACAGAGAGGAAAAATGTCTCTTATAAACCATCTCAAAGATAAGGATTCTCGAAAATGAGAACGAATAAAGAGAATAGTGATAGCGGTTTGCACCTTGTATGACCATAAAGAGGGGGATGTTCACTGGATTTTTACTATGAGGAGTATTTAATCATTCATAGGTGGTGATATGAGGTGATATGAAATGGATGTGATGGGCACTAAGAAATGTTTATTTTACAAGCACTTAATTGTTTGAAAATGATAGGCATTATACGCTCTAACTGTTCTTTATATGTTGTATTATTGTTTTTCGTGATAATTTATATTTTTATAAAATACATTTTCTTTCATAATAACCAATTTGGCGCAATGCTTCTCCTGTTGTTATAGCCACGCTCATGGCGAGATTGAGAGAGCGTGCCTGTGGTTGCATGGGAATTTTCAGTGTGTAATCGGCCGTTTCATGAACATAATCGGGAACTCCAGCTGATTCCCGACCAAAAAGTAAAACATCATTTCTTTGATAGCATATCTGCGTATAGCATGTTTTTGCTTTTGTACTTAAAAGCAACAGGCGGCGGTTAAAGTGTTTCATGGAGCTTATAAAATGTTGCCAATCAATGTGTCGTTCTAAGGAAGCATATTCGAGATAATCCAATCCTGCGCGTTTGAGATTACGATCCGACAGATTGAAGCCTGCAGGTTCAATAATGTGCACATGTAAACCAAAGCAAGCGCTAAGACGTAAAATCGTTCCAGTATTACCAGCAATATCAGGTTGGAAAAGAGCTATATGAAGTGTCATGTTCTCTGTAATATGATTTTTCTTTCGACTTTGTAAAGAAATACCACAATTTATTCGAAAAATATGCTTTGAGAAATACATGTTTTTTACGGTTAATTTTTATTCCCTTTAAATTTCAGGGAAAAAGTTATGTATACAGATCTGTTTGGGATAAGAGAGAAGCTCCCTATTCGGGACTTCATTTTATTGAGCGATCCATGAATGGATTGGCTCATTATGTTGAAAAGTGGGATATTTAATGAGGTTAGATCATCCATTTTAATTAAAATCAACAAAATATGCTTTTTATGCAAAAACAGAAGCGAAAAAAATACTCATACAACCAGTTGGAATTGAGAGAGGGAGAGATGCTGTAAATGTGTTAAAGAAATAACCGATAAGCTCAACTTGTTTACAGAGATATGGTCATAATAAGACTATCTTTCTTTAGAAGTGTTTATTTACATGCTATCTCTGATTTTCACGGGCGGGGGAGTAATTTTGATTGATTAATATGAATAGGTTGGAAATGAAAAAACCTTACGGTGTTTCAGGATTTCATTCACTCTGTAAAATGATGAATTATCATTATAAAACAGTTTTTTGTATAAACCATACAAATGGCAGGAGTTTTTACGGGGATGTTTTTATGATTGAGGTAACTGAGTGATCAAGCATTGTACAATGGGAGAGGGTATGGTAAAAAGGGTGTTTTAGCAAAGTGTCTCTTTAAGTTAAGGCCATGGGTGAGCAAACGAGGCGGGATTTTCTGTTTTTGGTAACAGCTGTTGCAGGAGCAGTTGGAATGGGAGCGGTTATGTGGCCTTTTATCCGTCAGTTGCGTCCAGATGAAGCTGTTTTGGCATCTTCCTCTGTTGAGGTTGATCTTTCTGGTATTGAAGAGGGGATGTCGATAACGGTAAAGTGGCGAGGACAGCCTGTTGTTATTCGAAATCGTACGGCAAAAGAAATTGCTGATGCGCGCGCTAC
Source organism: Bartonella sp. AP40SXNS (assembly GCF_042195825.1). NCBI lineage: Bacteria > Pseudomonadati > Pseudomonadota > Alphaproteobacteria > Hyphomicrobiales > Bartonellaceae > Bartonella > Bartonella sp. AP40SXNS. Next base: position 183,143 of record NZ_JBHIPB010000002.1, on the reverse strand, counting down.
TGAAGTGAGACTTCTAAAAGATCGTCAAGCGCGCAATCCTAATCTTGAAGGTGAAAAGGAAGCAACAGATTTTGCGCGTTCAGCAGGTAAAGGACGTGAAAATTGGCTTATTGTTATTAATCTTTGTACGCATCTAGGCTGTGTAACACTTGGGCAATCGGGTAAATTTGGAGGATGGTTGTGTCCCTGTCATGGGTCTGTTTATGATACAGCTGGAAGAGTGCGTTCGGGTCCAGCTAACTATAATTTGGCTATTCCTCCTTACCAATTTCTTTCTGATACTTTGCTCAAAATAGGATAAGGTTATGACAAGGTTTTCTCCTTATTGTCCTAAAAATGCACTTGCTCGTTGGTTTGATAAGCGTTTTCCTCTTCCTCGTTTTTTTTATAATGCATTTGTGATTTTTCCTGTTCCGCGTAATCTTAATTACTTTTACACATTTGGCGGTATTTTAACCATTATGCTTTTATCACAGCTTTTGACCGGTATTGTCTTAGCAATGCATTATGTTCCAGATATTCATTTGGCTTTTGAAACGGGAGAGCGGTTTCGGCGTGAAGGGCAATTTGGTTGGCTTTTTCGTCCATGGCATTGTGTAGGCTCTTCGTTTTTTTTTATTGCTGTTTATATCCATTTGGCACGTGGACTTTATTATGGTTCTTATAAAAATATGCGAGAAATGGTATGGGTTACAGGTATTTTTATTTATATCATCATGATGGCAATAGCGTTTTTTGGTTATGTGCTTGTTTGGGGGATGATGTCTATTTCAGCTGCTTCAGTGATTGCAGGGCTTTTCAAAACGATTCCTTTAGTGGGGTCTTGGTTGCATGAGACACTTCTTGGTGGTTATGTCGTAGGACAACCAACGTTGAATCGTTTTTATGTTTTCCATTATGTTTTATCATTTGTTTTGCTTCTTTTTGTGGGGCTTCATATTTGGGCAATTCATTGTGTTGGGCAAGGAAATCCAACGGGTCTTGCTATACAGTCAGATAAGGAAACGGTTCCATTTTCGCCTTATGCACTGATCAAAGATATTTTTGCTATTACTGTTTTTCTCATCTTCTTTGCCTGGTTTTTGTTTTATATGCCCGATTATATGGGGCAGGTTGAAAATTATAGTGTGGCAGATCCTTTAAAGGCACCTCTTCGTGTAGTTCCAGAATGGTATTTTTTGCCTTTTTATGCGATGCTTCGTGCTATAACTTTTGATATTGGTATTTTCTCTTCAAACTTTGTTGGCTTTGTTTTATTCGTCAGTTCGATTTGCATTTTAATTTTTGTGCCATGGTTGGACCGCTCTAAAATATGTTCAGCAAGATATCGACCTGTTTATAAAATTTTCTTTTGGGCGTTGGTTATTGATGTCGTTTTTCTTGGTTGGTTGGGGTCAAGAGAAATAAGTGACAAAATTCTTTTATGGACACAATTGGCTACGGTTTATTATTTTATATTTTTTTTGGTTATTTTGCCGATTTTGCCAGCGTTTGAAAAAAATTATTCTCTTCCTTCTTCAATTATGCAAGATTTAAAACAGAAAAAAAAGAGACTATGGTAAATGTTTTTGTCGGGCTGGTTGTTATTGTTGCTATGAGTTTTTCTGCTCAGAGTTTAGCGGGTGGTGCCTCTGATCAGGAAGAGGGATTTATTTCTTTTCCTTTACAGGTTCCTAAAAAACAAGAATGGAGTTTTTCAGGTCCATTTGGGTTCTACGATAAGGCGCAATTGAGGCGCGGATTAAAGATTTATAAACAAGTTTGTTCCAGCTGCCATGGGCTAAAATATGTGGCTTTTCGCAATTTAAAAGCTCTTGGGTATGATCAAGAACAGATTAAAGTTTTGGCGGGGCAGTATGAAGTGCGTGATGGTCCTAATCGAGAAGGAAAATTTTTTAAACGTGCTGGGGTTGCAACGGATTATTTTCCTTCTCCCTTTGCGTATGAAGAAGAAGCAAGACAGGTTTTGAATGGTGCTTATCCTCCAGATTTGTCATTGATGGCACGTGCACGTGGTGTATCTTTACCTTTTCCTGCTTTAATTACGGATGTTTTGACTCATTATGATACGGCTGGTCCAGATTATATTACAGCTCTTTTAACAGGATATCAGGAAGCGCCGAAGAAGGTAAAAGTTGCTGATGGTTATTGGTATAATCCTTATTTTATTGCCAGTAATTTTTTAACTATGGCACCTCCTTTGAGTGATGGTGTAGTTGCTTATGAAGATGGAACCCCAGAAACCGTTGAACATTACGCCCGTGATGTTTCTGCTTTTTTGATGTGGGCTGCCGATCCTCATATGGAAATTCGTAAAAAAACCGGTTTTCGTGTTATTTTATTTTTAATCATTTTTGCAGGGCTTGTTTATATTTTAAAAGGTCGTATTTGGCGTAGTTTAGAAGAAGAGTTTGAGAAAGAAACAAAAGATGAAATAAAGAAAGAAGGATAAGACGACTGGTTTTGAAAGAGTATAAAAAGCATAAGGAACAAATCTGTTTATAATGCATTGAGGTTTTATAAAGTAAAAGCAAAGTAAAAACGGAGATGTTAAAATGAAAAAAATTTCATGTACTACTCTTATGTCAATTTTGATGATTTCTAGTACTTATGCGCAGTCTTTTGAAGGACCTTCTAAACCTGAAATGATTTCTTCAACAGGTATTGTACAGGTAGGGATAGATAATTCTGTGCGTTATGTAACACCTTTAGCAACGGATTTTGTTGCTTCTAGCCTTATAGGTGCTAAGGTATATAATATAGAAGATGAAAATATTGGTGAAGTAAAAGATATTATTTTACGTGAAAATAATATTGCGGGATTTGTTGTTGCAGTTGGTGGTTTCCTTGGTATAGGGGAGAGTTATGTGGTCGTTTCTCCAGAAACAATCCAGATGACAAATGATTATGGTAAGTGGAAACTTATTACAAATGCGACAAAAGATTCTTTAAAGGACGCTCCAACATTTAAATACGAAGGGCGTTGGACGCGCTAATTTTATATTTCCATTCTTGAATGGATAAAACAGTTGCTGTCACAATAATGGTAGCACCTGTTTTTTGTTCAGGAGACCTTTAGGAACTTTTGCGGTAAGCTCTCATGAACTTAATACAAAATTTTCAAGATAAACTATTAAGATAGAGTGAAGATTTAAGTATTATGTTTAAATAACATGATATCGCCATCTTGCACAATGTATTCTTTTCCTTCATCGCGGGCTTTTCCTGCTTCTTTTGCACCGCTTTCTCCACCCAGAGCAATATAGTCATTGTAGCTGATGGTTTGTGCACGAATGAAGCCGCGCTCAAAATCTGAGTGAATAACGCCAGCTGCTTGGGGAGCTTTGGTACCACGCGCAATTGTCCATGCTCGCGTTTCCTTAGGCCCACAGGTGAAGTAAGTAATGAGATCAAGTAAATGATAACCAGCGCGAATAAGGCGATTTAAACTTGGTTCAAAGAGTCCTAGAGCATTGAGATATTCTGAGGCTTCAGCATCACTCAGTTGCGTGATTTCCGCTTCGATAGAAGCCGAAATGATAATACTTTGCGCATTTTGCTCTGTTGCCATTTTTTCAACTGTTTGGGTAAAACTATTGCCATGAGCGGCGTCATTTTCGCTTACGTTGCAAACATAAAGTACAGGTTTGGAGGTTAAAAGATTTAAACTTTTAAGAATGTTCTTTTCATCAGAAGAGATATCTTTGAGTAATAAGCGGACAGGGTTTCCCTGTTGCAGTATGTTTAATGCTTTTTCCATAATGGGTAGAATTGTAAGGGCTTCTTTATCTTTTCCAGTTGCTCGTTTACGGATTTGTACGATTCTTCTCTCAAGACTTTCAAGATCTGCAAGCATAAGTTCGGTTTCAACCGTTGTTGCATCACTAACAGGATCAATACGTCCTTCTACGTGGGTAATATCTTCGTTTTGAAAACAGCGTAAAACGTGGACAATGGCATCGACTTCACGAATATTGGCTAAAAATTTATTCCCTAAACCTTCGCCTTTTGAGGCTCCTCGTACCAACCCCGCAATATCAACGAAGTTAATGCGTGTAGGAATCGTTTCTTTTGAACCAGCAATTGATGCAATTTTTTCCATTCGTAAATCTGGAACAGCAACTTCACCGGTATTGGGTTCAATAGTACAAAAAGGATAATTGGCAGCCTGTGCAGTGGCTGTTTTTGTTAATGCATTAAAAAGAGTTGATTTCCCGACATTAGGTAATCCGACAATACCGCATTTAAAGCCCATGAGAGTCTTTCTTTTCTACTGATTTTATGGTTAAGATAAAGCTTCCTTTTTATAGCATATTTTCAGAAGAGTTATAGTCCTTGTCTTGCGATAAGTGAGAAAAAAGTCTAAAGTAGTAGGTATCTACTTTTTTACCTTAGTTCTTCTTATCTTAATGCTCTCCTTAGTTACAAGGATAAGAAAACTTCGAATTAATGTTAATAGTGTGCTAAGTTTTTCATGGTATGCAAATCTGCATAAATAATTAATCGGAGAAAATAGAAGAGTGTTATCTCGTTGTGCCTTTTTAATTGCAGCACTTTTGGCTTTGGCTGGATGTGCTACACGTCAGTCAGATATGTCATCGGTACCTTTTCAACAAGTTCGATACATTCCACCAGAAATACAGGCTTTGTATGGTCCTGTAACGAATGAGGCCTATTCGTTACCTGCTGTTGATCTTGCGACAATTGATCCAAAATATTGGCGACAAGAGGTGATTTATTATACATCTTATGCGCCTGGAACATTGGTTATAGATACGCAAGAGTGTTTTCTTTATCTTATTGGTGAAAATGGAAAAGCTTTGCGTTATGGGATTGGTGTCGGTAAAGAAGGCCTAGCATTTGAAGGTGAGGGGGTTATACAGCGCAAGCGTCGGTGGCCAAATTGGGCTCCTACTGCAGCTATGATGGCTCGAGAACCAGAACGTTATGGTCATCTTGGGAAAGGAATGCCACCAGGGCCCGATAATCCATTAGGTGCGCGGGCACTTTATTTGTTCAAAAATGGGAAAGATACACTTTTCCGTATTCATGGCTCACACGAATCGTGGTCAATTGGGCGTGCTATTTCAAGTGGGTGTATCCGTTTGCTTAATCAAGATATTATCGATCTTTATGATCGTGTTCCCGTTGGTTCGCGTGTTGTGGTATTGCAAAACAATAGGAGTATTCCTACAGTTTATAGTCAACAATCAAATGGTTACGATCCGCTACAATCGACCATTCAGCCAAATGATTTTTTTTAATTTAGGGGAGAAGATTGGAGAGAGCCGTTTGGGTATTTTGGTTTGCTGTTCAATCTTCTCTTCCTCCAAAAAAAGAGTATAGACCTCTTCTCTGTTTCAAAAGATATGTACAAATATCATTGTTCTATTTGCTAGCTTTCATATTTTCCCAACAGGTTTTGCCTTTGAGGAAATTTATAAGAGGCATTTTTCTTTCTTTTTTCAAAAGTTTTTATCCATATGTCCTCCAACTTGTGAGGTGTAAGCCAATGGTTTTTATGGTTTCATTATTAATAGATTTAAAATAAATCTTGTGATATTTGGCATTTCTATTCAAGAATATAAAACAATTAATTCTTATAAATCAATAAGTTATATGTATAGATTTTATAGAGAAAAGTTGTTTTTTTATTGATGAGAGAAATAAGCTGTTAGGGTCAGTTCTTATTTTTTATTGTTTGTGAAACTTCATTCATAAAGAGGGATTTGTCATCTTTTATAAGGAGAGCGATATTTTTTGCGATTGCCTCTAAGAGAGGGGGAAGCCATTCTTGATCAGATTTGGTAAAATTTCCTAGGACATGCTGATGAACAAGTTCTTTGCTTCCAGGATGACCAATTCCTATGCGTATACGGCAATAATTAGTACCACAATGGGTATCAATAGATTTAATACCATTATGTCCATTATTTCCTCCACCAATTTTTACACGGACTTTTCCCGGAGGCAGGTCTAACTCATCGTAAATGATGATCAAATTCTTCAAATCTAATTTATAAAATCGCAAAGCTTCACCGATTGCTTGACCCGAGCAATTCATAAAAGTTTGCGGTTTTATAAGAAAAATTTTCTCATTATCTATGAAACCATTGGAGATTTCTGCTTGAAACTTTTTCGACCATGGAGAAAAAGAGAAGGACTGATAAATGGCATCAACAGCCATAAAACCGATATTATGGCGGTTATTTTGATATTGTAAACCAGGATTGCCAAGACCAGCAATAAGCCACATGTGTATTTTCAGTCAAAGTATGAGTAAGGGTAATGTCTCATAAATTAAGGCGGAAAAAATTTCCGCCTTTTGAGTTTTATGAAGTTTCCGTGTCTTCTTCATCATTTTCTTGTTCAGAGGTTTCATCGCTGACATCCATGCCAGCAGGAGCTGCAATGGTTGCAATGGTAAAGTCTCGATCTTGGATGATGGGAGTCACATCTTTTGGCAGTTGCACTGCTGAAATGTGAATAGAATCACCAATAGAGTAGCTGGAGAGATCAATTTCAATAGCTTCAGGAATAGCACTTGCTGGAGCTGTACATTCAATTTCGTGCCGAACAATATTGAGGACACCACCCTTTTTAAGTCCAGGGGCCGTATCTTCATTGAGGAAGTGGACAGGAATATTCACTTCTACAACGGATTTTGCTGAAATGCGTAAGAAATCTACATGGAGGGGAAAGTCACGCACGGGATCTAATTGATAATCTTTTGGCAAAACCATAATTTTTTGCTTGTCAAGAATAATCGTTGCAATGGTGGTACGAAAGCCACCAGCGTGAATTTTATAGAAAATTTCTTTATAGGGAACTGTTATTGCCAAAGGAGGTTGTTTTTCACCATAAATGACAGCAGGAATAAGACCGTTGCGGCGAAGTTCACGGGAGGACCCCTTACCAACCCGCTCGCGTTTTTCGGCCTTAAGAGTGTAGCTTTTGCTCATAATTTAAGTCCTTTTTACATGATTGGAGATCCTTCAAAAACAATAACAGTTTTTGCATGGATATGAAGATATGCGCTGATAAGCAGCGATTGCTCCATTCTGCGTTGCCTCCAAGGGTGTCTACGCAGAAGTCTGTTCTATAATTCAAACTATTCATAGATGCAAGAGTTGTGGGAAAAATCGATGATTTCTATCGTTAAAAAAGAGGAAATGTTACACATTATGGTACAGGATGGAGAATCAACCAATATGCGCTGATATGTTCAAAATCAAACACTGGAGATGTTATGAAGGTTGAGATTGCTTTGGGTGAGATATCAGAGAGTCGTGCTTTGCATAAATCGATGCCAGCATTTCTTGATTTGGAAGAGTTATTGGCAACACGTCTTCTTGTTCAAGGTAATTCTGGTTCAGGTAAATCACATCTTTTACGCCGTCTTCTAGAACAAAGTGCTCAGTGGGTACAGCATTGTGTGATTGATCCAGAAGGTGATTTTGTAACTTTGGCAGACAAATTTGGTCATGTTATTGTAGAGGCTCAACGGAGCGAACTAGAATTGACGCGTATTGCGCATCGCATTCGACAACATCGGGTTTCTGTAGTATTTAATCTTGAAGGTTTGGATACTGAACAACAGATGCGTGCTGTGGGTGCTTTCCTTGGGGCACTGTTTGATGTGGAACGTGATTATTGGTATCCTATGCTTGTCGTTGTTGATGAAGCACAATTGTTTGCTCCAACTGCTGCAGGAGAAGTTTCTGATGAAGCACGTAAAATTTCACTGAGTGCTATGACTAATCTTATGTGTCGGGGGCGCAAACGTGGTCTTGCTGGTGTTATTGCGACACAACGTTTGGCTAAGCTGGCCAAAAATGTTGCTGCTGAAGCTTCAAACTTTTTAATAGGGCGGACTTTTTTAGATATTGATATGGTGCGCGCTGCTGATCTTTTGGGAATGGAGCGTCGTCAAGCAGAAATGTTTAGAGATCTTGAGCGGGGAAATTTTATCGCTTTAGGTCCCGCTTTATCACGACGTCCCTTACCAATCATTATCGGTTCTGTTGAAACTTTGGCACGCTCTTCTAGTCCTAAATTAATGCCACTTCCAACAGAGCGGGATGATGTGCAAGAGCTCGTTTTTACTGCTTCACCAGAGGAAATTTTAACGCCATTTAAACAAATACGAGAGCCGATGAGGGAAAAATCAATGCACGAGATGTTAGAGGAGGTAGTACATAAAAAACAAGAGCTGTTGGAAGAAAACTTGAGTTTATTTCCTGAACTTTCTGATGTTGAGCGTGACGGCCAAGCAGAACATATTATTCGGGAAATTCTTGAGGATTCTGAATCTTTTTATCGCTCAACAGCGGTGCTTTATCAAGATTTTTCGGTTCGTTGCCGTATCCATGGTATGTCAAAGGTTCCTTTTAATCTTTCGCAATTTCGGCGTAAATTGGCTATTGCTCAGGCTTTTGTTGATGAACAAACGGCTGTCAGTGAACATTGGAAACATATTTTGCAGATATCAGAAAGTTTGGAAGAAGATGTTCAAGGAGTCTTCTTGAACGTGGCTCAAGCCGCATTGGGCGGAAAGCCTTGTCCATCCGATGCATTTTTAGCACGTCTTTATGGGACTCATTCTTTAAGCCGCGTCCGTCGGCTTTTAACCTACTTTGAAGAACGCGGTCTCATTGTTATTCATACGCATTTTAGTGGCCAACGCATTGTTGCATTTCCTGATCTTGGTGTTGAAACAGCACCAGGAGATCCCAAGGAACCACTTTAACCAAATAAGCTTGAAACGGATTGTTCTGCTGCTGTCCTTGCTATTGCTTCTCCCATAAGGTCGGCAATGGGCAAAACACGAATATTATGGGTTTTCTCAATAGCTTGTGTTGGCATGATTGAATCTGTAATAACCAATTCTTTCATCTCTGAATTGGCAATTCGCTCGATTGCATTACCAGAAAGAACACCGTGCGTGATATAAGCTGTGACACTATTGGCACCATGTTTAAGCAGAGCACTTGCTGCATTGCATAAAGTTCCACCTGAATCAACAATATCATCAAGCAAAAGGCAATCTTTTCCCGATACATCTCCAATGATATTCATAACTTCTGATTCACCGGGGCTTTCGCGACGTTTATCCACAATAGCGAGCAAACTGTTCAAGCGCTTGGCGAGTGCGCGCGCGCGCACCACACCACCCACATCAGGTGAAACAACGATAACATTTTCAAGAGAATAATGCACTTTGACATCGCGAGAAATGACAGGAACAGCATAGAGATTATCTGTAGGGATATCAAAAAAACCTTGAATTTGTCCTGCATGAAGGTCCAATGTTAAAACACGATGGGCCCCTGCTTCAGTAATGAGGTTGGCAACAAGTTTTGCAGAAATAGGAGTTCGTGGTCCTGGTTTTCTATCTTGGCGTGCATAGCCAAAATAGGGGATAACAGCTGTAATACGACGCGCAGAAGAACGACGAAGGGCATCAATCATGATGAGTAATTCCATCAAATGATCATTTGCGGGATAGGATGTAGATTGCAAAACAAAAACATCTTGTCCACGTACATTTTCATGCAGTTCTACGAAAATTTCTTGATCAGCAAAGCGCTTTACAGTTGCTTTGCCTAAGGGGATGTTCAAATAATTTGCAACATCTTCAGCTAGGCGTGGATTAGAATTTCCGCAGAAAAGTTTCATAGTAGAACCTCTGAATCATCATGGTAGGAATGCGACACGGTTTTTAATTTCTTTTTATTAAATTGCAAGAAAACAATTACAAAACCATTACAATTTTATTGATTATTATTAAAGAGCTATGCAGTATGTTTTCTCTTTTTCCAAAAGTTTGTTACTTTTAGAGCAAAGTTTTTTCTCCATGCGGCAAAGAAAAACATATTGATTAAGCTTTTTGGTTATTACTTTATAAAAATACTTTCAATATGGGGAATGTTTCATATTTAAGATGAATGAAAGGGAGTAATAAAAAGAAGTATTATCTTGCCTTCAATCATTATAACCAAACATTGAAAATGATCATAGCGAAGGCTATCATATTTTATGGGCTGGTAGATAATTTCGTGAAAAAAGCAAAGTATAATGGGATTTATTTTTCCATTTGGGTAAAAAGTTTAGTTTTGCAGTTTTGGTATTGTTCTCAAGCATAAAAGGGGCTCATCTTTTATTTTTCAGCATAATAGCAGAAATTTGCCGTCCGTAATCGGGTTCGTTGCGGTGTATTGCACGGCGATAGGAGAAAAAACGCTGTTCATCTTGATAGGTACAAAGCTCTACACAAGAAGCATTAACACCTGCTTCTTTGAGTTGATTTATAATAAATGCCCATAGATTAAAATAAAAGCGATTTATTTTGTCTGTTTTTAAAAAATATTTTTGGTATTTGCTGTGGTAATCAATAAACTGGTCGTAAAATTCGTTTGTTACTTCATAGTGATAAGGGCCAATACAAGGTCCAAGGACTGCTGTTATTGATTGTCTTTTGGCTCCTTGTTTTTCCATAACAGCAATTGTTTTCTCGATAATTCCATTTAAGCTTCCACGCCAGCCAGCATGAGTTGCAGCGATGACTCCAGCTTGTGGATCAGCAAACAGAATGGGTCCGCAATCTGCTGTAAGAACTCCAATAACGAGTTCTGGGGTAGTCGTAACCAGAGCATCAGCTTGAGGAGGTGCACCGATAGTTGCTTGATGAGCTACGACAACGTTACAGGAGTGTATTTGATTAACTGTGACTAAATTTTGCGCTTCAATAGAAAAATAATTGGCGATCAAAAGACGATTCTGTACGATATGTTCAGGTTGATCATTTGAACCTTTCCCAACATTAAGACTATGATAAAGATTTTTTGAAAAACCACCTTGACGTGTAAAAAATCCATGTTTTATTCCATGGGTGTGTAAAGTAGAAAGATTTTTTGCAAGAATGGGATGAGGGATAGATTTCATAAAAGTTCCTTATGGAGATTATTTAAAGTGAGGATGGAGATGTTCATATTTGTCAATGAATATTTCAGATAATGATGTGTTTATTGACAAAAGCGCCGATCATTAAAATTGGGGAGGTATGGAGATATTTTTATCACTGAAATGTAAAACTTTAAATAATTTTCCCATCTGATCTGGACCAGCGAGCCGTTCAATGTCTTGGCGGATTTTGTCTTGCAAAGGAGCACTTTTGCCAACTCCAAGCTGTTTTGCGCGCTCCAGTAGCCCCATTTTAAAAAGAAACTCTCCTTGCTCTAAGATTTCAGCAAAACAGCCCTGTTCAAGAGCTATGTTTTTTAAAAAAGAAAAATCAACATGGGATGTTAAATCATGTTCACCAGGGGCATCAAAAACATCACGAAATCTATGTTTCGAGAGTGCTTGCAAGGTATCGCCAAAGGCAAGCTCACAAGCACCATAGTCGATAAGTAAAGCAGAACCTGTCACTTGCACTAAATGGTGGCTGATTTGTTGCATGAATTGATGCCGTAAGGGGGCATGTTCAAAAATTGTTCCGTCAGGCACTTTAGAACAATAGGTTTGTAGACAAGAAGAGGGAAGTTTATGCGGGGCAGCAATAAAGATAAAATCTCCATTTTGATTGACTGTAATGCGGCGCTCTTTCCATTTTCCATTGACTTTAATATATTGGTTGATAGGGAGTGTATCGAGAAATTCATTAGCAATGAGGAAGAGAGGTTTTGAAGGAATTTGATTAAAATTTTCAATGCTATGGATTTGTTTTTGATAAGAGCAAAGGCGCTTTTTTTGTTCTTTTGCGAGTTTTTGGCTTATTTCGATCAGAAAAATTTCAGCAGCATTAAATGCCGTTTGAGAGAGCTTTTGGATGGTTCGCAAAATGTCATCCATCAAAGTTCCTCGTCCTGGACCTATTTCAGCGAGAATAAAAGGGTGAGGACACCCTTGAGCTTTCCAGCTCGCAAGAGTCCAAATGCCAATCATTTCTCCAAATAATTGGCTTATTTCAGGTGCTGTAATGAAATCACCAGCACGTCCGAAAGGTGTTTGTGTTTGATAATAACCAAATTGAGGATCTGTAAGTGCCAACGTTATATATTGGCTAACAGTGATTGGTCCATTAAGGACAATAATTTCTTTAATTTTTTCTTTGAGATTGGCCATTTTCTGTCGGTTTATATTTAAAGGCGTGGAGAAGAAGATAAAACCCTACAAGAAGCATGGGAAGAGATAAAGCCATGCCATAGGTAAAACCAGTAGAATGGAAAAGAGTCGAAAACCATTCTGGATCTTCTTGAGGCGCACGGTAAACTTCAGAAATGCTGCGTGTTACTGCGTAGCCTATAATAAATGTTCCTGATACAGTACCGGGACGTTTTAATGCTTTGAACCCAAAAATAAGAAGACACAGGATGATGAAGAGAAGAAATCCTTCCATAAATGCTTCGTAAAGCTGGCTTGGATGGCGCGGTAAATAGTAAGGATCGAGAGGAAAACAAACAGCCCAAGGACGTGTAGTAATATTGCCCCATAATTCTTGGTTGATGAAGTTGCAGATTCGTACAACGCCGATACCAATAGGAGCACCTGCAGCAATGATATCAAACATGGCTCGTATGTTAATATGATTTTTACGGGCAAACCAGATCATAGCAATGATAATACCAATAAGTCCGCCATGAAAGGACATTCCCCCATCCCATACGGCAATAATAGCACTTGGATGGTTAAAATAGTAAATGGGATCCCATACAAGAACTTGTCCTAAACGCCCTCCGACAACAACACTTATGGCAGACCAGACAACAAAATCTCCGATCTTTTCTTTATCCATAGGAGGATAGTTTCTATACCATAGAGATGTTTTTTTTAATAATTTTTGCGCATACCACCAAGCAAAAAGAATACCCAGTACGTAACCAAGTCCATACCAATGAAGTGCTATGGGACCTAGATGGATAATGACAGGATCAAGAAAAGACGGAAAAGCAATGGCTGGACAAGACAAATTGTTCATGAGTTAAGCATCTTACATTATACGAGATGAATATGAAGTGACTCTGATGGTCAGAAATGACAGATGAATACACAATGGTCAAGTCAGTAGGGAGGCTAGTCAGAAAGGGGGGGAGATTTCCACTGATTTATCACGGTAAAAAAATATGGTGATAAAAGGAATATTAAAAAATCTGAAACAAAATCATTATGAAAAATCTGCACAATATGTAAAATATAGAGTAAAAGGAACAAATTACAGTATCTAAATGTTATGAGAATACGCTATAATGCGTGTGTCAATAATTAAAATTTAAGGAAAAAGGTTATGCGTAATGGATCAAATCGTATTCTTGATGAATTAGCAAAATTAGCAACAGATGCTGCTGACGTTGCGCAAGGCATACGACGTGAAGCTGGAACAGCTTTTCGTGTGCAGGCTGAAAAGATAGCAAACAAACTTGATCTTGTTTCTCGCGAAGAGTTTGAGACTTTTAAGGAGATGGTGCTGAAAATCCATACTGATAACGCTGATTTGAAAAGACGCCTTGATGATTTAAAAAAAGATGATTAAAAAAAACGCAGACACAAAAAAGTAAAATAGTTTAAAAAAAAGAATCTTCAAAAAAATATCCCCAATTTTTCAATATGATGCGTGAAACTAAAAAATGCTTAATCTTGAGTCTGTTAGAGCGGAGCATTTGTTTATTTTTGATTTTTTTTGGGTAAAAATACATTTTTTTGAATCAGGGGGGCTGGCGCTATCAAATTGTATCAATACACTGAAAAAACTTGATGATTCGTTTCATGATTATCAGGTTTCCCTAAAGAGCGCGATTGTGTTCTAGGTGTTTGTGTTTTGTTGATGTTTTTAATGTGTATTTGTTTGGTGTAAGAGGTTTGATTGTAGCAAATATTGTTACAATTTAAGCGGTTTATATTCTGTTGACAATGTTTTAAGATGATTGAGGATTGTGATGAGGCTTGCATTTTGCGCCACAGAAAGAAAAGAGCACCCTGTTGACTTTATCGAACAGATTGCCTGTGAATATGATTGGTCGTTTGAGCGAGATGCACAAGATGAAATTAGCGTTTGTGTGGAAGGAAAACGCGCAAACTATCGTCTTGCTTTTTCATGGATGGAAGAGCATGAAGCACTTCATTTAGCTTGTTCGTTTGATCTTTCTATTAAAAATGCTCGAACAGCCGAAATACAGCGCTTATTGCTAGCAATTAATGAAAAATTGTTGTTGGGACATTTTGATTATTGGCAAAGAAATAACTCGGTTATTTATCGGCAAGGTCTTCTTTTGGCTGGTGGGGCGCATCCATCCCATATACAAGTTGAAACATTATTGATAAATGCACTTAAAGCCTGTGAAAGCCATTATGTTGCATTTCAGATGGTGGCTTTATCGGGAGAAAGCGCTTACAAGGCATTACAATACACTTTGTTTGAAACTGTAGGGAATGCCTAAAATATCAAGTTTGTTATTTTTACAGACTGTTTACTGAAATATGATTCATCGGGGGATATCAAGAATAGCGCGCAATCCCCCGAGTGGGCTCTCGTCTAATTGTATATTGCCACCATGGCTGCGTGCTATGTCTTGGGCAATAGAAAGACCAAGTCCTGTTCCACTTGCATCTTGATTTCGTGCTTTATCAATTCTGAAAAATGGCTTAAAAACTTCTGCACGCATATTTTTATGAATTCCAGGTCCATCATCGTCGATTATCAATATAAAAGATTCTTGTTGAGAATTGGCTGTTAGTTTAACGGTCGTGCTGTGACAAAATGCATTTGATACAAGATTGCTAACCAAGCGTGTGAAAGCACGGGGACGTACTTGTATCTCTGTAGGTCCTTCAATGGTGTAAGAAAATTGACGTTTGTGTAGATGAGCATCGGTGGAGAATTTTTGCATAAGAGCATTTAAATCAAAAGTCTTGACACTTTCACTTCCTTCTCCACGGGCAAAGGCAAGATAATCTTCTAACATATTTTGCATATCACTTACATCTTGCTCAAGCGGTTTAATATCAAAGCCAGTATTTGCTAATGCTAACTGAAGTTTAAAACGTGTAAGAATGGTTCTTAAATCATGACTTACTCCTGAGAGCATCATGGTGCGTTGTTCTATTTGGCGTTCAATACGTTCTCGCATACGTAAAAAAGCGATGCCTGCACGACGGACTTCATCAGCTCCTTGTGGTTGAAATCCTTTTGGTAAGGGACGACCTCGCCCAAAGCTTTCAGCCGCTTCAGCGAGTTGTTGAATTGGTTTTATTTGGTTGCGTAAGAAATAAATTGCTATCAACAACAAAACAAGAGCTGTTCCTACCATCCAGCTTAAAAAAATAGAGGTATTGGAAGCATAGGCTTGGCTGCGCGGAGCGAAGACACGCAAGATGTTGTGACCAAGGTGGATACGGATTTCAACAAGATCAGAATCTCCTACGGTATCGATCCAGAAGGGACGGTTAATTTGTCGGGTGATTTCTTCGCTTAAAAAATAATCAAGAATTGCAAAAAATGGCTTAGGTCCCGGTGGGGGTAAGGGGGCAGGAGAGAGAATAGAAATGTTTAATCCCATACGTTGTTGTGCAATACGCTTGATATCTTCATAGTTATCTTGTTGTGGATATGTTTCAATAATATCAATAATGGCTGAAATATCATGCACGACAGCAGTTGAAAGACGCTCGGTTACCATTTGCCAATGACGTTCCATAAAGACGTAAGCAATAACCGTTTGCAGAAGCACCATGGGAGCAATAATAATGATCAAAGAACGAGCATAAAGCCGTTTAGGCATTTTTTTCGTTAGCCATCGAAAAAAAAATCTTAAAGGTTTGAACATTCTTGTGCCTATTCAATTGAGAGTTTATACCCTATTCCTCGCACAGTTTGGAGCCATATAGGAAGTGCTGGATTTTTTTCGATCTTACGGCGAAGGCGGTTGATTTGTACATCAATGGCACGTTCACTTATATTGCTGTCATCGGTCGCGAATTTATGGCGCGGAATTGTATCGCCTGCATTTTCGGCAAAAATGATCATCATTTCTTGTTCTTTATCGGTTAATTTAATAATTTCTCCTCTTTTTTTGAGTTCGCGCCGTGAAATTGAAAATATATAAGGACCAAAAATGATTTGCTCAATTTTAGGTTGGCTAAGGGGAAAACCACGTCGTAAAATGGCGTTGATGCGAAGGAGAAGTTCACGAGGGTCAAACGGCTTAGCCAGATAATCATCTGCCCCTGCTTCTAATCCACGGATACGATTGTCTATTTCTGATAAAGCTGTTAACATGAAGATAGGGACATCTTTTGTTTGACGGAGTGAATGAGTGAGATCAATACCGTTTTCGCCAGGCATCATGACATCAACAATAAGAAGATCAAAATCTAAACTTGCTAACAGTCGTCTTGCTTCATTCGCATTGGCTGAAACTGAAACACGAAATCCATTTTTAATGAGAAACTGAAATAAAAGATTGCGAATACGCGTATCGTCATCAATCACAAGAAGGTGAGGGGCATCGTCACACAAAACTTGAACGTGATTGCTCATTCTTAAAAAAACCTTGATAAAAATTTAGTTTACACAAAGTGCAAGTTTACATAAGTTGTATAAAGCTGTCGAGCAGCACCTTTACCTTAAAGGAGAGAAAGTTTTATTTATAAATTGAAAAAAGTTATTTTTGAAAAGGATATGATGGGTAGTCTTAATATACATATTATTCCAGTTACGACATTCCAACAAAATTGCACTTTGCTTTTTGATAGTGAATGTAAAACGGGGGTTCTCGTTGATCCTGGTGGTGATTGGCCGCGGATTCAAGACGTAATCGAAAAGAATGGTGTTATCGTTGAGGCTATTTGGATAACACATGGTCATTTTGATCATGTAGGAGCAGCAATGCAAGTGAAAGAAGCGCTTAATGTAAAAATTATCGGTTCACATCGCGATGATAAGCCTGTGATGGATGCCGTGAGCGAAAGCGCAAAAAATTATGGCATCACTGATGCTTGCATTTGTATTCCTGATCGATGGTTAGAAGATGGTGAGTGCGTTCATTTTGCTGGACATGTGTTTAAGGTTTTTCATACACCAGGGCATTCTCCTGGTCATGTTATTTATTTCAATGAAAAAGAGCGCTTAGCCCTCTTGGGTGATGTTCTTTTTCGTGGCTCTATTGGACGTACGGACTTCCCCTTCTGTTCCCATGAAAAATTGATGCAATCTCTTAGAGAAAAAGTTTTACCTTTAGGCAACGATGTTCGTTTCATCTGTGGGCATGGTCCCAAAAGTAGCATAGGCTATGAGCGCCAAAATAATCCTTTTCTTCAAGATTTTAATATATGAGCAAACAAAAAAAACGCTTTGAAGCGTTTTTTTTGCCATTTAAAACTTTTTAGTAGGGCAGAACAGAAGTTAATTTATTGGGGCATAACAAAGGTGTTCGACGCCTTTACGGTCTCGGAAAGTTCCTGTTTTAGGGTTGAAGGAACGGTATTTTTTCTTGCAA
This sequence comes from Bartonella sp. AP40SXNS, assembly GCF_042195825.1. NCBI lineage: Bacteria > Pseudomonadati > Pseudomonadota > Alphaproteobacteria > Hyphomicrobiales > Bartonellaceae > Bartonella > Bartonella sp. AP40SXNS. The sequence goes on along the minus strand of NZ_JBHIPB010000002.1, from coordinate 165,651 downwards.
TAGTTAAGCCAATCAGATTCTAATGATTGTTGTACTGGCTCATATTCCACCGTTTGCGGAGCTTCATAAATTATCTGTTCTTGTGGAACCTGTTGATATACAATTTGATGCTGTGGTGCGGTTTGATAAACAACTTGTGGCTGTTCTGGTTTTTTAAAAATTTTGCCGAGAAGTGCACCTGCTGCAAGAGCAAGAATGCCCATTGCTAAAGCTTCTCCTGAGTTATTTATATTAATACTACTGTGTTTTGTCTTTTTGCGCTCGACATAATGATATGTCTTGTGTTCAACATGATGGTGTTGTTGTGCTCCCCATTTATGGCTAACATAATGACGCTTGTGGGGATTATCAAAAGAGTGATGTTCACTATGAGAAAAATGGGAGCTAAAATTGTGAGACGGTAAACCAGCCTCCCTTCTCATATCATAGTTATGATACCATGCCATATCCGCAAGCGTTGGATCTAATGGCATCAAAACGGTTACAGTAGACATTGCTGATAATACCGCTAACCTGATCACTTTTTTCATAATGATGCTCCTTGTGTCAATTCGTATTTTTCACATCCTACACGTTTCAAACTGAATAGAGACTGAACAATTTTGGACTTTATTGTGACAAAAAAATAAAAATTCATTTAGTTAAAACTATTATCAATACAATAAAATAAAATCATGACAGAATTTTGATTTCAATTAATGTACTCTTCTTAAGCTTAATTAAGCAGCTTGTATTTAGAGCACCAGATTTTTTACTATTGGTTATAAATTATTTATTGATGAGTACTTTTTTATTGCTTGATACAATATGAATTGAACAATAGGTGTATGAATAAAAGTTATCGTTTTTTATTATAGGCTTATGGTGCTAAGATAGAACCTTATTTCACCTTATTTGTGTGATTGAATACAGTCCTGTTTCACTACTCTCTTGTGAGGCTAAATATTGAGTTCGATATCATATTATAACTGTATAAATATAATATATTGCGGGAACTTTTTTTGATATATGGGAAACATTCTTGTTGGGATATGGCTGTTAGTTTGACAGTATTGGCATGACAAAATGCATTTGACACAAGATTGCTGATGAGACGCGTGAAGGCACGTGGGCGTGCCTGTATTTGTGTAGGGCTTTCAATGGTGTAGGAAAATTGACGTTTGTGAAGATGTGCATCGGTAGAGAATTTTTGCATAAGAGCATTTAAATCAAAAGTTTTAACACACTCACTTTCTTCACTACGGGCAAAAGAAAGGTAATCTTCTAACATGTTTTGCATGTCGCTCACATTTTGCTCAAGCGGCTTGATATCAAAGTCAGTATTTGCTAATGTTAGCTGAAGTTTAAAACGGGTGAGAATGGTTCTTAAATCATGGCTTACATCCGCAAGCATCATGGGGCGTTGTTCGATATAGTTAGAAGATGGTGAGTGTGTGTATTTTGCTGGACATGAGTTTAGGGTTTTGCATACACTGGGGCATTCCCTTGGTCATGTTATTTATTTCAATGAGAAAGAGCGCTTAGCCTTCTTGGGTGTTGTTCTCTTTCGTGGTTCTATTGGACGTACGGACTTCCCCTTCTGTTCTTATGAAAAATTGATGAAATCCCTTCGAGAAAAAGTTTTACCCTTAGGCGATGATGTTTGTTTTATCTGTGGGCATGATCCCAAAAGTAGTATAGACTATGAGCGCCAAAATAATCCTTTTCTTCAAGATTTTAATATATGAGAAAACAAAAAAACGCTTTGAAGCGTTTTTTTGCCATTTAAAACTTTTTTAGTAGGACGCAACAGAAGTTAATTTATTGGGGCATAACAAATGTGTTCCAAACCATTACGGTCTCGAAAGGTCCCTGTTTTAGGGTTAAAGGAACGGTATTTTTTCTTGCAATAGTTAAGCCAATCAGATTCTAATGATTGCTGGAATGGCTCATATGCCACCGTTTGCTGCACTTGATAAACCCTTTGATTTTGCGGAACTTTTTGATAAATTACCTGACTTTGTGGTACTATTTGATAAACCACTTGTGGCTGTTCTGGTTTTTTTAAAATTGTACCAAGAATTGTACCTGTTGCAAGACCAAGAATGCCCACCGCTAAAGCATCTCCTGAGTTGTCTATATGAATATTACTGTGTTTTGTCTTTTTGCGCTCGACGTAATGATATGTTTTGTTTTCAACATGATGATAATGGTGGTGGTGGTGGTGATGGTGTTGTTGTTGTTGTTGTTCCGTCTTACTATGTTTGGCTACAGACCTTTCATGTTTGGCTTTAAATCTTCTCTTGTTGTCATCAGAACTCTTGTGGAAATCATCAACAAACTTTTGGAAATCATCAGAAAAAAAACCACGTTTTTTATCAGAACAATGGGAGTGAGAAAAACCGCAAGGCAGAATATCAGCTCTCTTCCTTATTTCCCTTATCGCATCATCTCTTTCTTTACGCATCTTCCTCATCATATCATCTATTTCTCTCGAGATAGAGTCACTACGATTCCATGCCATATCCGCAAGCGTTGCATTTAGCGGCATCAAAATGGTCACAGTTGACATTGCTGATAATACCGCTAACCTGATCACTTTTTTCATAATGATGCTCCTTGTGTTAATTCGTATTTTTCACATCCTACACGTTTCAAACTGAATAGAGCCTGAACAATTTGGGACTTTATTGTGACAAAACAAATAAATAAGCCATTTAGTAAAAGCTATCATAGATACTGACAAAATTTTGATTTCAATTTAATGTATTTAATTGATAAGATTGTATTGGTAGTAGATGATTTTTACTATGTTGTATAAAGTATTTATTTGGGAATAATTTGTTCCTATCAATTAATTTAATGTAATTTAATAACTATTTTATAAATAAAGCCTATAGTTTTATCACTATATAATTATGATTAATATTAAATTATATATTGTAGTATAATTGTATAAATATAATATATTTGTAGTAATATTTTGTTTCATGGAAGATATTTTTTAAAATTTGTCTGCATTTATTTATATTTTAGAAGTTTTTACAGTTTTAAAGATTTTTATAATAAGGTTGAACAAGAAAGATTTTTTGAAAAGTCAATAATTTTAGGCATTTTTTGTAAAATATCCTCTCTTATGTTGTCTTAGAAAAATTGGAATATTTTTAATATTTGCTGTTATCTATTTTTAGGGCAATACTGTTTGCTCTTCATCGATAGTCAGTTTTTTAGAAGAGCTAAAGATTAGTTTTGGCGGTGTGAAATTTCTTGCTCCTTCATTGATTGCGTTTTTTTCGCTTTATTGTTGCTTGATTAGGGGTGTTTTTACGAGATTTTCCTTTTTGATTTTCCAAAATACCAATGTCCATGGTTGGTCCCATGTGTGCAAGGTCTGGTTTGGAGAAAAGACTTGCTTGTAACACGGGCTCTTGGGGGGATTGTTCTCTATGATGTGTTAAGGGATTCTCCGCGAGTTCTAGTTCTATCTTTTGTAATTGTTTGATTTCATCGCGAAGGCGTGCTGCTTCTTCAAAATTAAGATCAGCAGCTGCTTCATGCATTAATTTTTCGAGGTGTTTAATATGAGATGCTAAATTGTTGCCAACCATATTTTTTTTCTCGATGACATCAGGGATATTTGTACGAATATGGTTGTTTTCATAGCCTGAATTGAGAATATCTCCGATATTTTTTTTGATACTTTTCGGTGTGATATGGTGTTCTTCATTATAGGCTATTTGTTTTTGTCGACGTCTTTGTGTCTCTTGTAAGGCTCGTTTTATGGAACCAGTGATCGTATCTGCATAGAGGATAACACGGCCATCTACGTTACGTGCAGCACGTCCGATTGTTTGTATGAGGGAAGTTTCAGAGCGCAAAAAGCCCTCTTTATCGGCATCTAGAATGGCAACAAAACCACATTCTGGAATATCTAAGCCTTCTCGGAGCAAGTTGATACCGATGAGGACATCAAAGGTGCCAAGCCGAAGATCGCGTAGAATTTCAATGCGTTCTAATGTATCAATGTCGGAATGCATATAGCGTACACGAATACCTTGTTCGTGGAGATATTCAGTTAAGTTTTCGGCCATACGCTTTGTGAGAACTGTCACCAATGTACGGTAGCCCTTTTGAATTGTTTTCCGAACTTCATTCACAACATCATCGACTTGAGTGCGTGCTGGACGAATTTCTGTTTCTGGATCGACAAGCCCTGTTGGGCGAATGATTTGTTCAGCAAAAATACCATGGGATTGTTCTATTTCCCAGCGTCCAGGTGTTGCGGAGACAGCAATTGTTTGTGGGCGCATGGCATCCCATTCTTCAAAGCGCAAAGGACGGTTGTCCATACAGGAAGGGAGGCGAAAACCATATTCTGCTAAAGTTGCTTTTCTGCGAAAATCACCTCGGTACATACCACCAATTTGGGGAATGGTTACATGGCTTTCATCGATAAAAACAAGAGAATTGAGTGGAATATATTCGAATAAAGTTGGGGGTGGTTCACCGGGATTTCGTCCTGTTAAATAACGTGAATAATTTTCAATTCCCGGACATGAACCGGTGGTTTCCAACATTTCCAAATCAAAAACTGTACGTTGTTCTAAACGTTGTGCTTCTAAAAGACGCCCAGCTTCGTTCAACTCATCGAGGCGTTGAACGAGTTCCATTTTGATAGATTTCATCGCTTGGTTAAGTGTTGGGCGTGGTATTACGTAGTGTGAGTTGGCATAAATTTTAATTGATTGAAGATCGCCTGTTTTTTGTCCGGTGAGAGGATCAAATTCCGTAATTGTTTCCACTTCATCGCCAAAGAGCGAAATACGCCAAGCACGATCTTCGAGGTGGGCAGGGAAAATTTCGATTGTATCCCCTCGTACACGAAAGGAACCACGAACGAAGTTGATATCTTGTCGATAATACTGTTGAGAGACTAAATCAGCCAAGAGTTTTCGTTGATTGAGTTTGTCCCCTTTTTCTATTTCGAAGGTCATGGCCGTATAGGTTTCTACGGAACCAATTCCGTAGATGCAGGAGACAGATGCGACGATAATAACATCATCACGCTCTAAGACGGCACGTGTTGCAGCATGACGCATCCGGTCGATTTGTTCATTAATAGAAGACTCTTTTTCAATATAAGTGTCAGAGCGTGCAACATAGGCTTCTGGTTGATAATAGTCATAATAAGAAACAAAATATTCGACAGCATTGTGAGGAAAAAAGCTTTTAAATTCTCCATAAAGCTGTGCCGCTAAAGTTTTATTTGGAGCTAAAATCAGAGCTGGACGCTGTGTTTTTTCAATGATATTGGCCATTGTATAGGTTTTTCCTGAGCCGGTAACACCCAAAAGCACTTGTGTACGTTCATCTTTTTGAATTCCCTCAACCAGAGTTTTAATGGCTTGAGGTTGATCTCCCGCTGGTTTAAAAGATGTTTCGAGTTGAAATGGAATACCACCTTCAGATTTTTCAGGACGAATAGGGCGGTGAGGTGTCCATAATGCACCATTCTTAAAAAGAGGATTACCTGAAGCAATGAGAGCAGAAAGAGCTTCTACTGTTGCAGTAACACCATTTTTCATTGTTGTATCCTTTGATAGAAGCGTGCTGGTGATTTTAAAGAAAATACTAATTTTTACAATTTCATTACAACAACAGCAAAACATTATTGAACAGATTTGTTTTGGTTTATTGGAGCTTTCATTAGGATCTTGATCAAGTTTTTTCTATGAGACAAATTCTTCGAAGTATTTCTTTGGAGGGAGCATATTTGTGGTTGTTCATAGACACTATTGCATTTTTTCCATGATGATATTCAAGAGGGCATAAGTTATTATGGCTGTTATGGAGAATAATCGGTACGTTTGGGCACTAAAGGCATTGTGTATGTGTGATAAAGATCATTTCCATCTTTAAATGAAAGATAACGAGATGACACCCAACCCATTTGAGCGTTATATCGGATATGGCACCAGTTTCCTTCACAGTTTTTGACAAAGACCAATTCCCCCGCAGAGATTAAGCCACAAAGCGCATACTGAGTGCTGGGGCCTGCTCTAAAATTAAGATTTCTCGTAACAAAGGCCTCTGCTGCCTCGGATATCGTTGTAGTTAAAAAGAAAGGAACAAACATAAAAAAAATTATGATTTTTTTCATTTTACTGCAAAGAACTTCTTTAGTAATTTTCTATCCTTCTCTCTTCGTATCACATATGATTTCTTTTGCCAGACTATGATAAAACAGAAAAAAATACAATTCTTTCTTCTTTAGGAGACTCAGCAGTAGAGTGAATTTTAATATTTTAAACACCAAAATGAGATGTTTTAAACACTATTGGTGCATGTTTTGTTCCCTTTATTTATTTTTATATGGAAAACAGAGAGACTGTACTATATAATGAAAAAGATCGTAGTTTTCGGATTCCAAAAGTAATTTTGGAAGCCGTTTTTTGTATTTTTATTAAACTTTCCGTGTAATAGAAAGGGACGGATTATGGAAAAAGTTCCGATGACTACAGCTGGTTTTGAAAGTCTTAAAGAAGAGTTGCGTTGGCGTCAACAACAGGAGCGTCCGCGGATTATTGAAGCAATTTCTGAGGCGCGAGCACATGGTGATTTGTCAGAAAATGCCGAGTATCATGCAGCTAAAGAAGCGCAAAGTCTTAATGAGGGGCGTATAAATGAGCTTGAAGATTATATCGCACGAGCAGAAGTGATAGATGTCTCGCGTCTTTCAGGTGACAAAATAAAATTTGGCGCAACCATTAAACTCTTGGATGAGGATACTGAAGAAAAAAAAGTGTATCAGATTGTAGGGGATCAAGAAGCTGATGTAAAAATTGGTAAAATCTCTATTTCTTCGCCTATCGCACGTGCACTTATTGGCAAGCAAGAAGGTGATGTGATTGAGGTGAATGCACCAGGTGGTGCGCATAATTATGAGATCATTAAGGTTCAGTACATCTAAATAACATATGGATTATTATGCGTATCTCTTTGGAAGAAACTGAGGTTATTGCGCCTCATTTAAAAAAGCGTTTGTCGGGAGTGACATCTACGATTATTCAGCTTATTCCACTACAGCGCGAACAGGGGGTGCGTATATCTACTTTGGGATTTGGATTACCACAAAACTTGCCTGCTCTTACCTTTAGGGACCTTTTCGGACTTTGGAAAAGTCCGAAAGGGAAATCATTTCGTATTTGGCATGCACGACGCAATATTGAGATGCTTTGTGGGATCTTTTTACGCGATATCTTGCGAATGAAGCTGAGGCTTATATTCACATCGGCTTCACAACGCCATCATAAGCCTTTTACCAAATGGTTGATTCGCCGTATGGATAGAGTTATTGCTACCAGTACGCATACGGGTGCTTATCTAGAAGTGCCTCACAAGGTTATTATGCATGGGGTGGATGTAAGGCGTTTTACGCCACCACAGACTCTTAATGATTACTTTTCTTCAACAGGATTTCCAGGAAAATATGCGGTAGGATGTTTTGGACGTGTGCGTAGCTCAAAGGGAACAGATTTATTTGTTGATGCTATGATAGCATTATTGCCCCACTATCCTGAGTGGACAGCACTTATTGCTGGTCGTACGACAGAACAACATTATCATTTTGAAAAAGAATTACGCCAAAAGATTGCTAAGGCTGATCTGAATGATCGCATTATTTTTCTTGGTGAGATTCTGGATACACCTTTATGGTATCGTCGTTTATCACTTTATGTGGCACCTTCTCGTACAGAAGGTTTCGGTTTAACACCATTAGAGGCAATGGCATCACAGGTTGCGGTTGTAACGAGTGATGCGGGAGCTTATAAAGAGTTGGTAGTAGCAGAAACAGGAACGGTTGTAAAAGCAGGAGATGGTTCGGCTTTAACGGCAGCGATTGAACTTTATTTTTCTAATGTAGAAAAAACATTAGCGGCCGGAAAGAAAGCTTTAACCCATGTTCGTACTCACTTTCCTTTGGAAAAGGAGGCAATTGAGATTGGAAGTATTTACAAAGAACTGTTTGCGGAAAAAATACTTTAAAATATATTATATCAGAAATCTTCTTGAGGAATGATAAAAAGTGTTTCCTTTAAAGGTTTTTTATGATCATCAAGAAAACATCTCAATTATATAAGTGTTATTTCAAAAAATTTATCATGTCTTTCATATAACGCTATAAGAAGTTCTCAAAGTTTGGGATCAAAGATTAAAAAATCTATAGGTTTGAGAGCGATATATGGCTTATGACAAAGCATACGAGGAGAGAGAAGAATTATTTTAATTCCAGCAATATTTTAGAATGAGAAAATAATACTTTAACTTTTAAAGTCTAGAGATTTATGCACTATCTTAACGCTGTCATGCTAATATTATTACGTTTTGTAAGACTTAAATATAGAGCAAAAAAATTCTTATCTTAAATGAGAGAAAATTTTTGAGGTTTTCTGTAGTATTTTCATGGATAAAATAGTTGTACATATTTTCGGGTAGTAGAAATTCATAAACAAAATGTGCTTTGATTCATATATTGATATCATATAAATAATTTATCTTTGCAATTTGAATAAGAACTTTCAATATCGTATGATTCTTCCATGTCAAATCTGTTTATAGTAAATCAATAAAAACTATACATTTGCACATCACAATTGGAAGAGAGCATGTGGCGGATAAAAACTATTTAAGAAAGGTGTAAAGAGATTTCTTATAAATTGTCTGAAATGCAGTCTGTTGCACATTAACAGCAGAAAAATAATATGATGGTGCTAATTGTATCTTATGTTGTGGTTTCGGTATGCACTTTATTATTTAAGTAAAAATGATGGGACCAATTATATCTTATACCTTTCATAAGAATTGTTGTGAAATGAATAAGATGAGTATTGTGAGATGTTTTTTAACAAGCTTGTAAATTTGTAATAGAATGCATTCTATTTTCCATAAAGATGTTGTTCTATTAAAGAGAAAAAACACTTTTATCAGCAAATATTCATATTTTTGCATGAGGGATTATTCGTAAAAAAGAATGTTCTATGCGTCCACTTTATTTGATAAAGAAGATCAATAAAGTGAAGTTTTATATGTTATGGCTTTGAGAGTATTGGTATTTGATTGTTTTTGTTGAATTATTTTTATATCATTGATATGATGTTTTGTATGAAATTTTAGGAAATCTTCAGTAGATTGGGTGAGGGGTGAATATTATGACGCATACTGTTCTCGCCTTTTTATCTTGTAAATTTTTTATCATGGTAGCATAAAATACTCTATGCATTAGAATTGTTCACGCCAGAAAGCGGGAATAAAAAGGACGAATATTGTTATGATTTCAAGGCGTCCAGCTAACATTAGAAAACTTAAAATCCATAAAGCATTATCATTGATTGTAGAGAAATTACCTGCAGGGCCAATGATATCTCCAAAGCCTGGACCAACATTTGAAAGTGCGGTTAAGACACCTGTAAAGGAAGAGGTAAAGTCAAGACCGGTTGTAAGCAAAAGTGCAGTGCCGATAACAAGGCAGAACATATAAAGACATACAAAAAATAAAACGGCTTGAGCAACATCGTTTGATATATTTGAGTGATCATAGCGAGCTTTTACGACAACATTAGGAGAAAGAAGTTTTTGTATATTTGTTTGTGTAATACGCCAAAGAATAATAAGGCGATTGATTTTCATACCACCAGAAGTAGAACCAGCACACCCACCTGTAAAAGAAACAATAAAGAAAATTCCAAGCGCAAAGGGGCCCCAAAGTTGATAATCTTCAGCACTGTAACCTGTGGTACTAATAATGGATGAAAGGTGAAAAATGGCATCAAGAAAAACCAAATGGAAAGCGCGATGATCATGAAACCGTAGCCACACTGCTAAAGCAAAGCTGAAAAGGAGAACGATATGGAGAAAAACAATTACTTGTGGATCAAGGAAGCGTTTGGAGTGTCCAGGAAGAACTAATTTAACATAAAGGACGAAGGGTAAAGCAGAAAGCAACATGAAGATTGTTGAGATAATTAAGATAGCTGGTGTATTAGAAAAATAGCCAAAAGAAGCATCGTGAGTCGAAAAACCAGCAGTTGCTACTGTACTCATTGCATGGTTAATGGCATCAAATAAATTCATGCCTGCAGCAAAATAAGAAAGCATACAAGCCAATGTGAGACCAACATAAGCTATGATAATTCCATTAGCAATTTGGTTGATGCGAGGCAATATTTTTTCAGATTTATCAGATGATTCCATATGAAAAAGTCGTACTCCCCCCACACGCAGTGAAGGCAAAATCAAGAGGGCTAAACCGATAAAACCGATGCCTCCAATCCAGCATATGATAGAACGCCATAACAAAATACTTCGCGACAAATTATCAAGACCCGAAAGGACTGTAGAGCCTGTTGTTGTAATTCCAGAGACAGATTCAAAGATGGCACCTGCTAGAGAAATGGGTAGAGGGGAAAGATAAAGAGGTAAGGCACCCACGATGCTTCCTGTGAGCCAAAGACAAACAGTGAGCATAAAACCAAGGCGTGCTGAAAAACGACAAGTAGCCCCCTTAGTTGCTAAAAGAATCAGCGTTGCTAACATGGTGGTTATGGCACAAGAATAGAGAAAGCTTATCCAATTACGATTGTTGTCGTGCAAATCCACAAAAATTGGCAAAAGCATTGCTCCTCCCATGATTAAGGCAAAACGTGCACAGACATTGATAATAAATTGAAAAATGATCGTTCCCTATCTTTGTATCTCTTTTTATTATGGTTTTGTGCTCATAAGAAGTTACATTTTTCTCTTTATAGGATAAGGATTAATTCTTAACATTAGCGCGCCTTGATGAATTGGTAATCAGACCTTTTCATAAAACTTGAAAAGAAGTATACATAACATAATTAGGGCTCTTGAAAAATATTTTTTTAAAAGGCTGCATTCCGTTATCATTTATAGAATAATTAATTTATAATAAAGTGAAGGGGATTTAATGGTACAATCTCATATTCGTCTGCTGATTATTGGCTCAGGTCCGGCTGGTTATACAGCGGCGATCTATGCAGCAAGAGCAATGCTTAAGCCGGTTTTGGTGACGGGCTTGCAGCAGGGTGGGCAATTAACAATTACAACTGATGTTGAGAATTATCCAGGTTTTGCAGATCCCATTCAAGGACCATGGTTGATGGAGCAAATGGCAAAACAAGCTGAGAATATGGGGACAAAAATTGTCTATGATACAATTATAAAGGCTGATTTGTTGAAGTATCCTTTTGTTTTATATGGGGATTCAGGAACACAATATTCTTGTGATGCACTGATTATTGCAACAGGAGCTCAAGCGCGCTGGCTTGGTTTAGAAAGTGAACAGACCTTTATGGGCGGAGGTGTTTCCGCTTGTGCGACATGTGATGGCTTTTTTTATCGTGATAAGGACGTTATTGTCGTGGGAGGAGGAAATACGGCTGTTGAAGAAGCACTTTATTTATCGCATTTGGCTAAAAGTGTAAGCGTGGTTCACAGGCGGGGGCAGTTTCGGGCAGAAAAAATTTTGCAAGATAGGTTGCTAGCTTGTAATAATGTACGTGTTCTTTGGGATCATGTGGTCGAAGAAATTTTGGGGCTACCCGCTCAAGATTCAATGGGCGCTGTTGTAACAGGGGCACGTCTGAAAAATGTTAAGACAGGTCACGAGATGAAAGTGAATGCAGAGGGCATATTTATTGCCATTGGGCATGATCCTGCTGTTTCTCTGTTTGAAGGACAGCTGAAACAAAAACAAAGTGGCTATTTATGGACAGCACCGGACTCAACAGCAACAAGCATTGCTGGTGTTTTTGCTGCTGGGGATGTGACAGATGAAACATTCCGCCAAGCTGTAACAGCTGCGGGAAGAGGATGTATGGCAGCGTTGGAAGCAGAACGGTTTTTGGATATACTCAAGCGTTAGTCACCCATTGAGAACATAGAGAATATAGAGGTAAAATTAATTGTGGCGCCACCGTTGGATTGGGATAAGTTAAGGGTTTTTCACGCTGCAGCAGAAGCGGGATCTTTTACGCATGCTGCTCAAAAACTTCATTTATCTCAATCAGCCGTTTCACGACAGGTTTCGGCTTTAGAACAAGAGGTTGGGGTATCCTTATTTCAACGTCATGCGCGTGGTTTGATTCTTACAGAACAAGGAGAAACTCTTTATCGTACAGCTCATGATGTTTTGATGAAGCTTGAAAGTGTGCGTTTGCAATTAAGTGAAAGCTATGCAAAACCAACGGGGCACTTGCGTGTGACCTCGACCTTTGGAATGGGGGCTGGGTGGATTGCAGAGCGTATGCCAGAATTTCTTAGTCTTTATCCTGATATGCAGGTTCAGCTTTTGCTTTCCGATGAAGAGCTTGATTTGACAATGTGTCATGCGGATTGTGCTGTTCGCTTACATCAACCCAAACAACCTGATCTTATACAAAGAAAACTCTTTACAATTCATATGCATGTTTATGCTTCGGAAAAGTATATTGCAAATTATGGAAAGCCGGAAAAATTGTCTGATCTCGATGAGCATCGTATTATTTCGTTCGGTGAACCGGTTCCACCTTATTTGTCTGGTTTAAATTGGTTGGAAAAGGCTGGTAGAAGTGATGGATCATTGCGCGTTTCAGTTCTACAAATCAACAATATCATCTCAATAAAGAATGCGCTTATGCGTGATCTTGGGATTGCTGTGCTTCCTGATTATATCGTCAATAATGATGAGCATTTAGTGCGTCTTTTTCCTGATATGGTTGATATTCCTTCTTTTGATACTTTTTTTTGTTATCCTTATAATTTAAAGAATTTGGCAAGGTTAAATGCTTTTCGAGATTATATTTTTTTAAAAGCCCGTCAGTGGTCTTTTTAATATTAATATCTTAATTTATAAGGGACAATTAGCTATTTTGCAACTTGAGACTCCCGTAATATTCTTTCGTTTCAAATTTGCCTATATTGAATCAATTAAAATTATTTGTTGCACATTAAAAGTGGAGGGAGTCTGTGCGGGTAAATATTTTTGAAAAGAGGGATAAATGTTTTTTATGAATGCTAGCAACGGTGAGGGTTATTATATATTGAAAAATGGAAAATCGTGTGATGGTGTAGTTAACATTTTTACTATTTAATTAAAGAGAGTGGTACATGATGGAGACAAATTTAAAGCTATGTGTTTATCGCATAGCAGATACGCTTAAGTCTTTATTGTGCTTTTCCTTATAAAATGACATAGAATATTATCTCTTGATTATGTTGCCTCCCAGTTTCGTTTTCTTGAGTGTTCCCTTACGAAGATCTATCAGATTGATTTTATCTCTGAGGATTTTCCAAATTTGCCGGACATATGTCCGGCTTTTTTTTAATTTTTGAAAGAGTCCCTAGAAATTGCAATATATGGGAAGATGATAAAGAAAAAATTTCGAAACTGGCGGATATCCAACAATTTTTTTAAGAATACTAAAATTCAATGAGGAGTTTGAGAGGGGGTATTCTACTGTACTGTAAAAGTCTGTCTTTTAGGAGCGTGATATAAAATATTTAAAACCTTATACATGAAGTGCTTTTTATTAGAATGTGAGATGAATATTTAAGGCAGGTCTTGTTCATAAAGCCTATGAAGTAAATCAAGTAGTTATTAGATAGAACTTAAAGGAAACTGGATTGTTTACACAACGATGGGAGGTGGCTTCTTCTTCATTTTAGGACGAAGAAGAAGCTGAGAAAGAAATAGAAGAGATTTTATTGTAAGGGCCTTTGATTATAAGGGCAATTGTGTTTAAAAGTGCTCGGTCTTTTTTAGAGTTATAAATTGAATGGAGAAAGCAGAATAGGCTTGTCATCTCTTATGATAAGAGACCGATTCATTTATTTGATAGCTAGATTTTTTTGATCTTTATCTACAGCATCTATTTTTGTGTTTATTCATAGATATTTTTGCTGAATCGATAGATTTAGACCATGACGCAGTTTCTGGTATTTTCTCGGATATACTAACATTCGGCAAAAAAACAATCACAAGAGATGATGTTAAAAATTTTAAGTTAAACTGTTGCAAAAGCGCTGGATACGTAAGCAAGCTTCTTCAAGCAGTTTTTCTGATGTTGCATAAGAAATACGAAAAGTTAATCCAAGTCCAAAAGCAGACCCTTGGACGACAGCAACAGCCTCTGTTTCTAGAAGCGCTATGACAAAGTCTTCATCATTCATAATACATTGACCGTTAGGTGTTTTCTTACCAATAAGTCCTTTGCAAGAAGGATAAACATAAAAAGCACCTTCGGGCGTTGGACAGTGAATGCCAGGAGCTTGGTTTAACATGGAAACAACGAGATCACGGCGTGCTTGAAAAATACTTTTATTTTTAGTGATAAAGTCTTGTGGTCCATTGAGAGCTTCAACTGCAGCCCATTGTGAAATAACACTCGTGCCAGATGTTTGCTGGCCTTGAATGGTATCCATAGCTTTAATGAGTTCTTGTGGTCCGCCTGCATAACCGATTCTCCAGCCCGTCATCGCATAAGCTTTAGAAACACCATTCATTGTGAGTGTGCGATCATAAAGCGCTGGTTCTACTTGAGCTGGAGTAACAAAGGTAAAACCCTCATACGTGAGATGTTCATATATATCGTCAGTGAGAATATATACATGAGGATATTTTACTAAAACATCGGTGAGTTTTTTCAGTTCATTATATGTATAAGCGGCACCTGATGGATTTGAAGGAGAGTTAAAGATAAACCATTTGGTTTTTGGGGTAATGGCAGCTTCTAGCTCTTGTGGTTGGAGTTTATAAGAAAATTCCGCTTTTGTTTCTAAAAAGACAGGCGTACCATCGTTAAGTGTGACCATTTCTGGATAACTAACCCAATAAGGAGATGGAATGATGACTTCATCTCCTCTATTCAAAGTTGCCATAAATGCATTAAAGAGAATTTGTTTTCCACCGGTACCAACAATAATTTGTTCTGGTTGGTAAAGAAGGTTATTTTCTCTTTTAAATTTTGCAGAAATTGCTTGGCGCAATTCTGGAATTCCAGATATGGGAGGGTATTTTGTTTCTCCCCTTCGAATAGCTTCAATAGCCGCGTTTTTGATGTTGTCTGGGGTATCAAAGTCTGGCTCTCCAGCACTTAAAGCAATAACATTTCGCCCTAATGCTTTTAAATGACGGGCTTTTTGAGAAGCAGCAATTGTTGCAGAAGGTTTGATACGAGACAGTTTGTCGGCAATAAAAGCCATAATTTAAAATCCTTATATTATATCAAATGATTATTGCTTTAAGAATATTTTATAAGAGATTATATTGTATGCAATAAAAAACTTCCACAATACTCTTACATAGGCTTTATATTCTTCTTTTTTGAGATTTTTGCAAGGTCATTTCTTCTTAGGTTTTATGAAAGATTTATAAGGAAAGATAGAGGAGGTTTGATAAATTGTACAAAGGAGATAAGCAGTCTTTTATTTTAACAAGGTAAAATAATGTTTTATACAAAATAAAAAATCTTCGTCGTTACAGACGAAGATTTCTAAATAAAATATTGCAGAATTTAAACTTTAAAGTGCTGCAAGGTTACCAGCGGCAAATTTTCCTGAACGACGATCTTGAAGAACATCATAAGAGATTTTTTGCCCTTCATTAAGACTGTTTAGACCTGAACGCTCGACGGCAGAAATGTGTACAAATACATCTGCACTACCATCACTAGGCTGAATGAATCCGAAACCTTTTGTTGTATTAAACCACTTAACTGTTCCTGTAGACATAGGAAACTCCTTAGAATATATAATTATATTGAGCATTGAAGCTTTTATCCCTTCAATACGGCTGTAGATCGAAATTAGGTGGGAGAAGTTTCGTCGAAAGTGCAGATTGCACAGGAAAGAAAGTCACGTAACCGAAAATTCGATGAAACCTCTATAAAAGTTTTTAGAACAAAAAGCAAGTCTTAATCAATTTTTATATAAAGAAAAAATAAGAAAATAGTGTACATTTTACTAAGTAGAAAAAAATTCAACTAAAATAACTTTGTAGTGAACGTACCTCAAGGTGCCTTTTTTTGAGTGCTTTGATCGCTTCTACGACGGCTTCGGCTCCAGCTATTGTTGTATAATAGGGAACATTTTGCATGAGTGCTGCATAACGTAATGATTTTGAGTCTGAGATGGCACTGGCAGTGCTAGTTGTATTAAAAATCAATTGAATTTGGCGATTACGAATAGCATCTTCAATATGGGGGTGTCCCTCTAGAACTTTGTTGATTTTTTTTGCTTCAACGTGGTGTTCGGTGAGAAATTTTTGTGTTCCACTTGTGGCGACAACAGAAAAGCCAAGCTCAGT
Source organism: Bartonella sp. AP40SXNS (assembly GCF_042195825.1). NCBI lineage: Bacteria > Pseudomonadati > Pseudomonadota > Alphaproteobacteria > Hyphomicrobiales > Bartonellaceae > Bartonella > Bartonella sp. AP40SXNS. The sequence goes on along the minus strand of NZ_JBHIPB010000002.1, from coordinate 149,312 downwards.
TAAACGTTTTACAGGATTTAAGATGCGTTTTTTATCTTCATCCCTTACAGAAACGAACAAAGTTCCCTCTTTAGGGAGTTTTACACCAGCTCCAAGTTGGGCTTTAGCAAAAGCAAGCGAAAACTCATAGTCAAGACCCATAACTTCACCGGTTGAGCGCATTTCTGGACCAAGAAGTGTATCAACACCTGAAAAACGAGCAAAAGGAAACACTGCTTCCTTGACAGCAATATGTTGTTTTTCCTGCAAAGAAGGTAATCCACCATAAGCTTGAAGAGCATCATGAAGCGTTTCTCCTGCCATAATACGTGCAGCCATTTTAGCAATAGGGCGACCAATCGTTTTTGCAACAAATGGAACAGTACGTGAAGCACGGGGATTGACTTCTAAGACATAAATGGTGTCATCTTTTATAGCATATTGTACATTCATTAAACCGCGAACATGAAGTGCTTGTGCTAATGCTTTGGTTTGGCGCTCTAATTCAGTAACTATTTTATTTGAGAGCGTATGGACTGGTAAAGAACATGCTGAATCACCAGAGTGGATACCAGCTTCTTCAATGTGTTCCATAATACCAACGATTAGTGTTTCTTTGCCATCACAGAGACAATCAACATCTACTTCAATTGCTTCTGTTAAATAGGTATCAAAAAGAAGCGGATTTTTACCAAGCAATATATTGATTTGTCCTGTTGTGTCGTTAGGATAACGGACTTTGATATCTTCTGAAATTAATTCAGGGACACTCTCAAGTAAATAATTTTGTAAGCTACGCTCATCACGAATAATTTGCATAGCACGTCCTCCTAAAACATAAGATGGACGTACAACCAAGGGGAAGCCTAGTTCGTGGGCAATGAGGCGTGCTTGTTCGATGGAGTGGGCAATACCATTTTGAGGTTGTGTTAAATTAAGTTTAAATAACAGTTTTTGAAAGCGATCTCTATCTTCAGCTAAGTCGATAGCGTCAGGTGAAGTACCTAGGATGGGGATGTTGTGTTTTTCTAGAGCGCTTGCCAATTTCAAGGGTGTTTGTCCGCCAAATTGGACGATGACTCCAACCAAATCTCCTTTTTCCTGTTCTGCTTCTAAAATAGCGATAACGTCTTCTGTTGTTAAAGATTCAAAGTAAAGGCGATCAGAGGTATCATAGTCGGTTGAAACTGTTTCAGGATTACAGTTAATCATAATCGCTTCAAATCCTGCATCACGCAGTGCAAAAGCAGCGTGGCAGCAACAGTAATCAAATTCAATACCTTGCCCAATGCGGTTTGGTCCACCGCCTAAAATAGCAATTTTTTTGCGTTCAGAAACGTGTGCTTCCGAGTGCTCTACACCTGCAAAGGGAACTTCATATGTTGAATACATATAGGCTGTAGGAGAAGAAAATTCAGCGGCACAAGTATCAATCCGTTTGAAGATGTGTTTAACATTCAGTGATTTACGCAAAGCTGCGATATAATCGGTTTCTTGTCCGATAAGGGAGGCTAATCGCGCATCTGAAAAGCCCATAGCTTTTAACATACGTAAATTATCTGCATCTTGGGGTAATCCATGAATGCGGATACGCTGCTCCATTTCAATGATGGAGGCTATTTGTTCTAAAAACCACGGATCAATTTTGCTAATTTGGTGAATCTCATTTAAAGGTAAGCCTGTGCGCATAGCTTGAGCAATATAGCGTAGACGATCAGGGCTTGGTATGGCAATGGCTGAGCGTATAGAACTTTTTTCATCACCTTCAGCATGCTCTGGAATCACAATTTCATCAAGACCCGTAAGCCCTGTTTCAAGTCCACGGAGTGCTTTTTGTAACGATTCTTGAAAAGTGCGTCCAATTGCCATGACTTCTCCTACAGATTTCATCGCAGTTGTGAGGACAGGTGATGAACCGGGAAATTTTTCGAACGCAAAACGAGGAATTTTTGTCACAATATAGTCAATAGAAGGTTCAAATGATGCTGGTGTTGCACCGCCCGTGATATCATTTTTTAATTCATCAAGTGTATAACCAACAGCCAGTTTAGCCGCTACTTTGGCAATGGGAAACCCCGTTGCTTTTGAAGCAAGCGCTGAAGAGCGAGAAACACGCGGATTCATTTCAATAACAATGAGGCGCCCATTTTCAGGATTGACAGCAAACTGTACATTGGATCCCCCCGTTTCAACGCCAATTTCACGCAAAACAGCAATCGAAGCATTACGCATACATTGATATTCTTTATCGGTTAAGGTGAGAGCAGGTGCTACAGTGATCGAATCACCGGTATGAACCCCCATTGGATCAATGTTTTCGATAGAACAAACGATGATACAATTGTCGTTCTTATCACGAACAACTTCCATCTCATATTCTTTCCACCCTAAAACACTTTCTTCAATTAATACTTCTGTTGTTGGTGAAGCTTCAAGCCCACGTTCAATAATTTCATAGAATTCAGAGCGGTTATAAGCGATTCCACCACCAGTTCCACCAAGGGTAAATGAAGGACGAATAATAGCTGGAAGCCCAACAACATCAAGAGCTTGAACTGCTTTTGCTGTTGCATGAGCGATATAATGTTGTTTGCGATCAGCTTCGGTATGTCGCCAGTTGCGCTCAAGTTCTTCGAGTGCTTTGTCAAGCGCGGTACCAGAAAGCTTTGCTTTAAGTTCAGCACACGTTTTTGCGTGTTGTTGGCGATTTTCTTCTTTCAGTTCTGTTGCATTGGCTAACATAGAGCGTGGCGTTTCCAAACCGATTTTTGCCATCGCTTGGCGGAATAAAGCACGATCTTCAGCTTTATCAATAGCATCAGCATTGGCTCCTATCATTTCAACATGATAGCGGTCTAAAATACCCATACGCTTTAATGATAAAGCAGTATTGAGGGCTGTTTGTCCTCCCATAGTGGGTAAAAGGGCATCGGGACGTTCATGGGCAATAATTTTGGCAACGATTTCAGGCGTAATGGGCTCTATATAAGTTGCATCAGCTAGATCTGGATCTGTCATAATCGTGGCAGGATTAGAATTGACCAAAATAATTCGGTAACCTTCTTCTTTTAATGCTTTACAGGCTTGAGTACCAGAATAATCAAATTCACATGCCTGACCAATGATAATAGGTCCTGCTCCGATGATAAGAATAGATTTTATATCTGTGCGTTTGGGCATGACTTTTTCCTATGACAAATATCTATGTGCGATTGTTGCAGGCAAAATATTTCAGTTTTGAAGCTACAGTCATTTTATAAGTTAAGTGACAAAGAAAGTAAGCATTAAAATATCTTTTCCATGCTTTTTTTCATAAAATTTAAGATAAATTTCTTTTTTGAGTTGAGTCATCTCGTCAGTCTATCAAAAGTATGACCTTTAATAAAAAATAATAACAGTGCTCCAACAAATTAGAATATTCAATCATACGTCGAGCATAAAAAGTCGGAACATCTTCCCAATACATTGCTTGCATATTTTGTGTTTTATGACGTTGTTTGCCTAAGAGACCCCGCGCTTTTTCTATTGCTTGTAAAACATAAGCCATTATTTATGGTTTGATGGGATTTCGTACAATGAAATGGGAAACTTATCGTGTTGTTCCGTAAAATACTGCTGTTTAGAGCTGTGATATAAGGTATGAAAATTTACCACATTAAGGTGCTTTTTGTTAGAGCGTATGATAAAATTCAGGACCAAATTTGTCTGTAGAGAGCTTATGAAATAAACCATATAAAATGGTTTCAGTTGGAATCTGTTAAATAAACAATAAGATTGTTGATAAATCGGCTCTGGTCGAAGTTTCCGTTTTAGGGTAGGGAACGTCAATCTATAGATGTGTCCGTTTCATAAAAGGGTGAGAGTGTATTTTAATACAATGGCTAAGGAGATAATTTCAGAATGATTTTGTTTGTTTTTAAAAGAGAGTGAATACTCTCCCTTTACTTTATGGTGATGTTCAAAACTTTTTAAAATATAAAGAAGGATAAAATGCCGAGCATTTCCCAAACGAGATTTTGTCTGAAAGATGTATCAATAGGAAAGCTTTTGGTGGCTAGGTCTCAAAAAGGGATTTGTCATAGTGCGTTAGGAGACACTATAGAGCAATTACTACAGGAGTTTACGCTACGATTTGGTGATGCACAACAAGTTGTAGGTGACAATACATTTAAGAGAGAAGTTGCCCATATTATAGCCATGATAGAAACACCTAAGCTGGTAAAAAAATATAATTTTCCCTTAGATATAAATGGTACAGTTTTTCAACGACAAGTATGGGCAGTATTATGTGATATACCATGTGGTGAAACAATTTCATATGAGGTTTTAGCATGCCGTATTGGTATGCCGAATGCTTTTCGTGCCGTTGCTAATGCCTGTGCACGTAACGAATTGGCTGTTATCATTCCGTGTCATCGTGTTGTGCGTAAAAATGGTTTTATTTCAGGGTATCGTTGGGGGGACAAACGGAAACAGATTTTACTACAACGAGAACAAAATGGAGAAATTTAACTTTGTGTGATGGGCATTATAATCGTTACAGTTGTTCCTTTCATTTCTTTTGAAGTAATTTCAAGTTTTCCCTTGTGGAGTTCTAGCAAGGAGCGTGAAATGGCTAAGCCAAGACCTGAGCCCGTATGAGATTTAGTAAGTTGATTTTCAACTTGTTCAAAGGGTTGTCCAAGTTTTTTAATTGCTGATTGTGGAATACCAACACCTGTATCTGTAATTTTAAAAATAAGATTATTTTTTTTCTTGAAAGCGCAGACATCAATATTTCCGCCAGAAGGAGTGAATTTAACGGCATTAGAGATGAGATTAAGGAAAATCTGTTTCATTGCACGACCATCAACTTCAGCATGAAGTTCAGGGGTAATGTTTGTTGTAACAGCAATATTTTTTTCTTGAGCCTGAGGCGTTAGTGTTCGTACTGCTTCACTAATGATAGGTTCAAGATCGGTATTTTTACAATCAAGCGTAAATCTTCCAGCTTCGATTTTTGACATATCAAGGATGTCATTGATAAGGGTTAGAAGATGGGTTCCTGAATTATAAATATCATGCATATATTCTTTATAGCGTTGTGAACCAAGAGGGCCAAAGGTTGATTGTAACATAATATCTGAAAAGCCGAGAATAGCATTTAGTGGAGTGCGCAATTCATGAGACATATTGGCTAAAAATTCTGATTTAGCCTTATTAGCACTTTCGGCGCGTTCTTTTTCTGCTTTCAGACTTTTATTAAGTTTTTCAACTTCTGTTGCGCGTTGTTGAGCACTCCCTCTCGCACGTTTGAGTTCTTGAATGAAAGAAAAAAGACGCCTTTCGCTGTCTTCAAATTTTTCCTGTTGTTGTTTAAGCTCAGAAATGTCAGTACCAATACAAACCAATCCTCCATCTTGGGTTCGTCGTTCGTTAATTTTGAGCCAACAACCATCTGCCGTTTGGCGAATACTGGTTAAGTTACCAGTACCATCATCTTTAAGGGGATATTCACTAAGAGCAGGGCGTGCCATGGCTTCGACGGTTGCACGTTGGATACCTGATTGGAGAATTTGTTTAGGAATAGCGGCATATTCGCAAAATTTGCTGTTGGACATGACTAAACGTCCTTCAGCATCCCACAAGACGAAAGATTCTGAAATGTTTTCAATCGCGTCACGAATACGAAGGTCGGCTTGTGCCGTTTGTTCAGCCAATTGTTGCTGTTCACTAATATCGAAGGAAATACCAACCAAATGGGGTTCTTCTTCTTCAGTCACTTCGGCACGAATGCGCATCCATACATAATGACCATCAGCATGACGCATAGGAACGTTAATATCGATATGCTTTTTTTTGCCGCTCATTAATTCCTGAGCAAGGTCAAAAAAATTCGCATCATTTGGATTGATAATGGCGCTAATTTGGGAAATTGAGAGCAATGCATCTTGAGGGACATAGCCGAGCATTTCGTACATTGCTCGTGACCAGTAGACGCGCCCACTGGCCATATTCCAATCCCATAGTCCACAGCGTCCACGCATCATTGCCATATCAATACGGTTTTGAATTTTTTCTGAAACAAGATCTGTTTTGCGTGCTCGTACAATTTGGTTATAATAAGCATAAAGAAGAGCGAGGATAACGCCACTAGTTCCAATGAACATGGTTATATTTAACGAGAGAGCTTTCCGCCATTCCATATAAATATGTTGCATTTTTTCACTGATGAATACCCCATATTGTCCATTTTCTGTTTGCTCAAAGGAAGCAAGAGCAGGAATATCTTTTTCTATTGTAATTTTCATGATTCCAGCATGTTTTCCTAGAGCTTGTAAAGTAATGCTTTCAGAGGTAAAATCCTGTAAGGGTTTTCCTAAGACAATCTCAGAACTTGATGAAGCTAGGACATTGCCTTTTTGATCGACAATAGCAATAACAGCGCTGGTTTTTATAAAACCTTTGTTACGAAAATTGGTTAGGATATTTTGTAAATGATTATGAGAAAGAGCAGCAGCTTTTCCTTGTCGAGTGGCGGCAAGTAAGTCACGGTCGATTGTATTGGTAATATGAGAAGCTAAGAGAGTGATGGTAGAATGCGTGTTTTTATCAATTGTGTTGCGCCAATCATAGATTGATACGAAACGGATTGCTGCAAGCGCAATAAGAAATGCCACAATGACAAATGGAAGTGAGCGTCGCAACCAAGGTTCAATAAAGAGAAGCTTTTGATAGGTAGAGCCAGAAAACAGATGAATACGCTTTGTCTGCGCTTTATGGCTTTGAGCGCTCGATTTTGAATCAGCATATATCTCCGTTGGCGCATTATATGCGTCCAATTTAGCCATCTCTTGTTCCTTTAATTCCGGAATAATGTGATTTAAAAACTGCTTCGATATTCATTAATAACCCCATGAGAGTGCAATGAATCAAAACAGGAGTCTTCTGTCCAGTCTTTTTTTAAAAAAAGTATTTTACTTTTATGAATTTGGAATATGAAAAGGAAAAGGCATTTTAAACATGGCCTATAAACAGGCTTAGATTGCCTGTTTATAGGTTTAATGATGATCAAAGTAGCTTGTAGAGTTTATTTTTAAAAATATTATAGTATATTGATTTAAAATGTTTTTTTGTTTCAAGTGAGTAGACGATTGATGATATCAGAAACATCGCTTGATAATTTTGGTGCGGCAGCAATCGTTTTTAATGCCGTTTCAAGTTTTTGTTGCCGAATGGGTTCTAATTGTCGCCAAGAGCGCAAAGTTGTTAATAATCGTGAAGCAAGCTGTGGATTTTTTTTGTCAATTTCTAAAATGATTTGGCAAAGAAAATCATAGGAGGCACCATCAACTCTGTTAAAGCCTGTTAGGTTGTTAGAGGCAAAGATACCGATCAGAGATCGTACACGATTAGGATTATCCTTTGAAAATAGCGGGTGTTGCATGAGCTTTTGAACATTTTCGAGTGTTGATGTGCCAGCAACCATTGCTTGAATAGAAAACCATTTATCCATAACCAAAGGGTCATGTCGATAGCGGTTTTCAAAATCATTTAAGGCATTTTGTGCCTGCTCACTTTCATTAAAACGCTTCACGAGAACAGCAATACTCGCCATTCGGTCAGTCATATTATCAGCTGTTGCATACTGTGTTGCCGCACGATTTGGATTGTTCTCAGAAATGGAAAGATAATCCAATAGTATGTTCTTGAATGCTCGCTTTCCGGCTTGTACAGTGTCTGGTGAATAGGGTTCTTGGGTTTGCATTTGTTCATAAAATTTTGTTAAGAGTTTTTGATGTGTTTGTGCAAGTGAAGCGAGAAACTGATTGCGCACGTAATGAATACGATCTGGATCAATATTTTTACCGATTGTATGAGCAAGCTCAACTTCACTAGGTAAATTTAAACAGAAGGCACGAAATTCAGGCTCTAAGGTTTCATCTGTTATGATTGTTTCAATCAGGTTTAGCAAAGCAGAGGAGATTGTTTCTTTTGCTGCTTGTGTTTTATCTTGAATGCTTTGAAGCAAAGCTTGCGTCATTAAATGATTAAGAGATTGCCAGCGATTAAGGTGATTGTCATCATGTTGTGCAAGAAAAATAAGTTCACTTTCATTAAATGGCGTGTGTAGAATGATTGGTGCAGAAAAGTCTCGCAGCAGTGATAAAACGGGTTTTTCACGCAGTCCCTTTAATGTAAACGTTTGGCTTTCCTTGGATAAAAGCATAACGTCTGATTGAATATCTGTATCTGCTTCATAGGTGAGGTTTTCTCCGTTAAGTCCTAACAAGCCAAATACGATGGGGATAAGCATGGGCTTTTTTGTATTTTGTTGTGGGGTTGCTGGAATATGTTGCTTTGCATGAATCGTTAAAACACCATCGCTATAATGACTATCGATTTCTACATTGGGTGTTCCTGCCTGTTCATACCATAGCATGAATTGAGAGAAGTCTTGACCAGACACTTCAGCAAAACAGGCAATAAAATCTTCAATTGTACAAGCTTGTCCATCATGACGTTGAAAATAAAGATCAGTGCCTTTACGAAACAGAATAGGACCTAAAATAGTTTGTATCATGCGAACAACTTCAGCACCTTTTTCATAAACAGTTGTGGTGTAAAAATTGTTAATTTGGCTATATTGACGAGGACGTACAGGATGCGCAAGAGGTCCTGCATCTTCTGCAAATTGCGTCGCTTTTAATGCTTTTACATTTTCAATTCGCTGTAGGCTGCGTACATTTTGATCTGATGAAAATTCCTGATCACGATAAACAGTGAATCCTTCTTTTAAACAGAGTTGAAACCAATCGCGACAGGTAACACGATTACCGCTCCAATTATGGAAATATTCATGGGCAATGACACGTTCAACATTTCTATAATCCTGATCGGTTGCTGTTTCAGGGTCGACAAGAACATATTTGTCATTAAAAACGTTAAGGCCTTTGTTTTCCATTGCTCCCATGTTAAAGTCGGATACAGCAACAATATTGAAAACATCAAGATCATATTCGCGGCCGAAACATTGTTCATCCCAACGCATGGAACGTTTAAGAGAATCCATTGCATAGGTTGCACGTTCGGTTTTTCCTTTTTCTACATAGATACCAAGCTCGATACGTCGTCCAGATACAGTTGTAAAATGATCTTCTAACTTATCAAGATCTCCACCTACTAAAGCAAAGAGATAAGATGGTTTGGGATAAGGATCTTCCCAAATAGCAAAATGACGATTATTCTCTAAAGTTCCTGTTTCCACTAGATTACCATTTGAAAGCAAGATTGGGAGTGTTTGGGAATCTGCTTCAATTTTCACTCTATAGGTAGAAAGAACATCTGGGCGGTCGTAAAAATAAGTAATACGACGAAAACCTTCCGATTCGCATTGTGTGCAATAAACACCATTTGAAAGATAAAGCCCCATAAGTTGGCGATTGCTTTCTGGATTCAGTTCCGTGACCATTTTCAAAGTAAAAGGAGCCGTTGGTGGCGTTGTAATTTCTAAACGTGAAGGCGTCACTCTATAAGTGTTTGGGGCTAATATCTCATCATTAATAGAAACGGAAATTAAAGTAAGATCATCACCAGAAAGAACGAGAGGTGTTAATTCTTTTGTATCGTGACGGGGCTCAATAAACAATATGGCTGTAACATAGGTTTTTGTTGGTGCCAATTGGAAAGAAAGGTGTGTTTTAGGGATAGCGTAAGGAGTTGGTTGGTAATCTTCCAAACGATAAATAGATGTTATTGGCTGTTTCATAGTTTTTTCCCATTAGTATTTTAAGAGTTAAAGAAGGGTGTTTTAATTTTAGAAGCAAGATAGGATTAAAGAATTACAAAAGGCTGTCGAGGCGATTTTTTACTTCTAAGAAGTCTATCCATGTAAGCTTCTTTTGACTAGGGGTTCTAAGAAGGTAAGCTGGGTGGAAAGTTGGCATAACAGGTATTTTTATATTATCTTCGCTTTCATAGATATGCCATTTCCCTCTTGTTCGGATAATTCCATTTTGAGATCCGGTAAGAAACTGTGCAGCAACGCCTCCCAGTGCTATAAGAACACGAGGACGTGCTAAATAAATGTGTCGTTCAATAAAAGGGCGGCACAATGCCACTTCTCTTGGTGTTGGTGTACGATTTCCTGGTGGACGCCAAGGAATAGTGTTGGCAATGTAAACATTATTTCTTGCTAAGCCAATTGATGCGAGAATTTTATTAAGTAACATCCCTGCTTTTCCCACAAAAGGAATTCCTTGTATATCCTCTTCTCGTCCTGGTGCTTCACCTATGAGCATTAGGGGACTTCCTGCTGTTCCATCTGAAAAACAGGTATTTTTTGCTGTCAATTTTAGTGAACAGCCATTAAATGCAAGGAGGGCAGATTTTAATTCATCAAGTGTCTTTGCACTTTTTGCACTCTCTATAGCAGCGGATTCGTTTTGTATAGGACTAGAATTATACAGTGGATGATTATCTAATTTTACGCTTGGAGATGTTTGTTGATTACCAGAAATGTTAACAACAGGCGTTAATTTTCTCTCTGAACAAGCAGACTGCTTAAAACGATCAATAGGGAAGTCTGTCAGAACGGCATCCGCACCACTTTCTTTATAAAAGTTTAAGAGTTCTTCATAGGAAATCGAGTACGGCGTTTGATTTAACATTTTACTTTTTCTAATGATCTAGGCACTATAGATCAAACAAAATTATCCTTCAAGTTTTATAAACGTATTCGCTAGCCATTAATGTATAAGAATGCTGATAGGATTCTCTCTTTTCACAAAAAAGGCAAATCGTAAAATGCGAGTTTTCGCGATTATATGTATCTTTAAATGTATAATTTGTTTAAATTGCGCTATTTTAACTTTTTAAACAAAATAAACTCACTCATAATAAAAGAATTTTTTACTGAAAGCAAGTGGCGTGATAATATTTTTTATCATTATATTCTATATTTAATACTTAGTGAAAGTGAATTTTGTAGTATTTTATTTAAAAAATTAAGTATAATTTTTTATTATTATATTTATTTAATAGCTTTTATTAAATAAATTAAATATATTAATTGAAATATATAATTATTACTTTTATATGAGAAAACACTAAGACGTTACAAACAGTTTTCACAATGGGTTAAAAGCAATGTGTGGATATATTCTTTTGCTTTTTTTACAGCTGAAATGAGAGGTTCATTGAGTGCCAAATGCGCTGCAATAGCGCTTGATAGAATGCAACCTGTTCCACGCATTGTTCCTTTTAAACGTGGAGTAGAAATATTGATGACTTCAATTTTGTCAATGAAGCTATCAATTGCAAGAGGACCCTCCGCATGTCCGCCTTTTACTAAGATAGAGCGAGCTCCCAATGACAAAAGTTTTTTTGCTTGTTGTATTGCTTGCTTATCATTAGATGCCAATGGACTTTGGCTAAGAAGAGCGAGTTCTTCTCTATTCGGTGTTAAAAGATCAACATGAGGAAGCAGTTTATCGATCATAGTGTCGATGATTGTTTCTGTTATTAGTTTTCCTCCTGATGAAGCGACAAGTACAGGGTCCAAAACAACTGGAACATGGGGATAGTCTTTGAGTACGTTACAGATTGCTGCTATAATTGCTTTTGTCCCCGTCATACCAATTTTTATTGCGCTTATTGGATTTGCTTCTAGAGCAGCACGCATTTGCGCAGCGACGAGGTCTCCACACATTGGAATGATTTCGACAACGCGATTATCATCTTGTACGTTAACACAAGTAATTGCTAAATTTGCTTTTATTTGAAAATGTGCAGAGGTTTCTATATCACGAACAATACCGGCACCTCCTGTTGGATCAGTGCCTGCAACAATAAGAATGGAAGGTATCAACGCCATGTTTGTGTCACTTTTATCCACTGCTGTACACGCTCTTCAGGTTTTTTATGGAGGATAATATCAGTCACAACAGCAGCACTATTTGCTCCTGCATTTAAAACACTAACTGCACGTTCTGGTGTTAACCCACCAATACCCACTAAAGGTAAAGCACCAATCCGTTTTCTCCATTGTTTGATTTTCTCTAGTCCTTGTGGCATCCATTTCATTTTTTTTAAGATTGTCGGATAAATAGGACCAAGTGCAATATACTCAGGATTAGCAGAGAGTGCGATATCCAATTCATGTTCATCATGTGTACTAAGACCAACTTTTATACCACTTTTACGAATTGCGTGAAGATCAGCATTGCTCAGGTCTTCTTGTCCCAGATGAATAAAATTACACTTTTCATCAATTGCTATTTCCCAATGATCATTAATAATTAATTGTGTTCCCAATTTATTGCATATGTTTTTTGCACGCTTAATATGTTGACGGATTATTTGTTGATTTTCATGTTTCATACGCAATTGTACGAGCTTGATACCAAGAGGAAGCAAACGTTCAATCCAATCAGCGTTATCAACGATGAGGTAAAAAGGATCCAGTTTCATGAAAATACCGCTTTTCCAATGATTGGTGTTGAAGGGACTGCTACATTGCGTGCTTCGATCATGCCAGCTTTATACCCCATACGCCCTGCCTGAATAGCTTTGGAAAAGGCCTCAGCCATCAAAACAGGATCAGCTGCTTTAGCAACTGCGGTATTAAGCAGTACTGCATCATAACCTAGTTCCATCGCAATGGCGGCATGGGATGGGCGTCCAATGCCGGCATCAATAACAAGAGTAGCATCAGGAAGGTAAGCACGGATAGAACGCAATCCATCAGTATTATGAGGTCCTTTGGCAGAACCAATAGGAGCACACCAAGGCATAATAACACGGCAACCAATGTCGAAAAGTTTTTCAGCAACAATGAGATCATCCGTTGTATAGGCAAAAATTTTGAAACCTTCATTGTTTAAAATTTGAGCAGCTTCGATTAAGGAAAAAATATTTGGCTGTAAGGTGTCTGAATTACCGATAATTTCGAGTTTAATCCAAGCTGTTTTAAAAAGATCTCTTGCTAATTGCGCTGTGGTTACGGCCTCTTTAACAGTATAACAACCAGCAGTATTAGGAAGCACTGTTACCCCAAGATCTTGAAGAAATTGCCAAAACTGCCCTCCTTGTTTTCCACCTGCGCTTTCTCGACGTAATGAAACGGTTACAATTTCTGTATTGGATTTATGAATAGCATCACGAAGGATGACAGGAGAAGGATATTGCGCTGTACCTAACATAAGACGAGAGGTGAATTGTCGTCCATAAAGATTCAACATAATTAACCACCTTGCATTGGGCTTAAAATTTCCACTTTATCTCCTTCATGCAAAATAAATTGGTCACGCGCATCTACAGGAACAACTTCGGAATTCACAGCAATTGCTAGCCAATTTCCTTCATACCCCAATTCCACAAGCAAGAGACTAAGAAAAGGAGCTTCTGTTTGAAGTGTTTCACCATTAACAAATATTTGCATGTTTTATTCCAATGCCAATTTCACCGCTCGTTTTGCCATTTCTGGAGACAAAAGAAAACCATGTCTATAAAATCCATTAATAGAGATATGGTTACCATATTTGCATACAGAAGGGAAGTTATCAGGATAAGCTGGACGAATACCAATGCCGGATTCAACAATTTCTGCTTCGGCAAAAGCAGGGTGCAATGTATAGGCCGCGTTGAGCAATTCCATCATTGATCTTACAGAGATTGCACCATCAAAGTCACTTTCAATCATCGTTGCGCCAATCATGAAAATATCATTCTGTCGTGGAACAACATAAAGTGGAAATCGTGGATGAAGAAGACGAATTGGGCGGGAAATTTTAATTTCTGTACTCCGCAAGAGTAGCATTTCACCACGTACACCCCGTATATTTTTATCTTTTCCTAAACGTCCTATTCCTGTCGCATCAATAACAATATCAAAATTTTTTTCAGCCTTCTCTACATCAACAAAACAGGCTCCATTGTTGAGAAGCTTTTCTTTTAAAGCCATAAGTGCTTTGCGAGGATCAATATGGGCTTCATTTTCATAAAAGAGTGCACAGTTAAAACGTTCCGCAAGATCTGGTTCAAGATGAGCTATTTCTGTATTATCTATGGTTTTGTGATTATGCGTACGCATAAAAAATCGTTCAAGCTCTCCTCTATCTCGTGTAGGTGCAACTACTAAAGTGCCTTTTTGTATGACAAGGTTGGGGAGCGTTTTACGCCACCATTGTATAGCTTGTACACCAAGATCTTCAACAATCTGTTCCGCATTTTCTCTTTCACAGTAAGGTGCGAGCATTCCTCCTGCATACCAACTAGCACTTCCTATAGGTGAATGAGGGGGGGCTGATACAGTAACAGAAGCACCTTTTTGCTGTAACATAAAGGCAACTGTTAAGCCGCCTACACCTGCACCTTTGATAAGAATGTTCTTCAACTGTTTACTTTCTTTTTTTGAGGAGGAACAATTTCCATATAAAGATCACCACTTTTTTGATATTTTTCAGCCATAGCAATCATACCTTCACCTTTTGTTTTTTTGAGTGCTGCAGCATCACGAATATCATGGGAAATACGCATAGAACAGAATTTTGGTCCACACATGGAACAAAAATGCACCAATTTATGGGCATCTTTAGGCATTGTCTCATCATGAAAGGCACAGGCTGTTTCTGGATCAAGAGAAAGGTTAAATTGATCATGCCATCTAAAATCAAATCGTGCACGCGAAAGAGCATTATCGCGCAATTGTGCTCTCGGCAAACCTTTGGCAAGGTCTGCGGCATGAGCAGCAATTTTATAAGTAATCACACCAGTTTTTACGTCATTCCTATCGGGGAGTCCTAGGTGTTCTTTAGGTGTTACATAACACAACATAGCAGTTCCAAACCATCCAATCATAGCGGCACCAATTGCTGATGTAATATGATCATAACCCGGAGCAATGTCCGTTGTAAGAGGTCCTAAAGTATAAAAAGGCGCCTCATGACAAAGATCTAATTGTTGCTCCATATTTTCTTTAATTTTGTGCATTGGGACATGCCCAGGGCCTTCAATCATAACTTGTACATCTTTTTTCCAAGCAACTTTTGTCAATTCTCCCAAGGTTTTAAGCTCTGCAAATTGGGCCTCGTCATTGGCATCGGCAATAGAGCCAGGACGCAATCCATCCCCCAATGAAAGAGAGATGTCATACGTGCGTGCAATATCACAAATTTCATCAAAATGTTCATAGAGAAAACTTTCTTTATGATGATGCAAACACCATTTTGCCATAATAGAACCACCTCGTGAAACAATACCTGTTACCCGATCAACGGTCAAAGGGATAAAAGGTAGTCTTAATCCTGCATGAATGGTAAAATAATCAACACCTTGTTCTGCTTGCTCAATAAGGGTATCACGAAAAATATCCCATGTTAAGTTTTCGGCAATACCCTGTACTTTTTCGAGTGCTTGATAAAGAGGAACTGTTCCGATGGGCACAGGAGAATTTCGGATAATCCATTCACGAATATTGTGAATATTTCGTCCTGTAGAAAGATCCATAACTGTATCTGCTCCCCAGCGAATGGCCCAAACCATTTTATCAACTTCTTCTTCCATAGATGAAGTTACTGCTGAATTTCCAATATTGGCATTAATTTTAACACGAAAATTACGTCCAATAATCATAGGTTCGCACTCTGGATGATTAATGTTTTGTGGAATAATGGCGCGTCCACAAGCAATTTCATTGCGAACAAATTCCGCAGTATAAGTTTCAGGTATTGATCCAGAAAATGTTTCATTTGATGGTACATTTTGCCGCTCTTCTACTGCTAATCCTTCATTTTCTCGTATAGCCACATATTCCATTTCTTCGGTAATAATGCCTGCGCGTGCGTAAGCCATTTGTGTAATTGCTTTGCCATTTTTTGCTCGTAAAATAGAACGTTTTTGCTTAAAGGCTGGTGTAAGGTTTTTATCAGAAGTCAATCCATTATCTTCAGGTTTAACTAATCGTGCAGGATAAGTTTCAGTATCATCCCGCTTAGAGAGCCAAGGCAAGCTAATTGCTGGAAGGCCTTTTGTAATATCAATGATCATATCTTTATCTGTGTAGGGGCCAGAAGTATCGTAGACGTTTAAAGGTTTTTCACCACTGCCATCAGCCAGTGAAATTTCACGCAATGGTACGCGCACATCAGAAAAGAGAAGGCTCTGTTGATAAATTTTGCGTGAAGCGGGAAAGGGGTTACAACTAATTGATGGAGTATTTTTCTGCACAAACTTTTTCCTTATAGACACGGAGTTCAAAAATAGGTTGCGATGTTAATGGAGTTACGATGTTAATGGAGATGTATTCAAATTATCAATCACGAGCATTCGGATGAATAGGGGTAAGTATTGCTTTGTAGCAAAGAAAACCCAATACAGCTCAAGAAAAGTTATTTTGAAAAACTGATACAATATCTATTCTAATATTTGCATGCCTCCTCCCACTTGAAGTATTTTTGTTAATACGAATATGGTTGGCTTAAATATCTATATTGTCAATCATAAAAATATATTTTAAACGATTTTGGTGTGTTTTTAAGAGTGAAAATAAATATTATGAAGTGATAAACTATGATATTGAAGCTTTTATAAACCAGAATAAAGTTAAAAGCGGATTATCAGAGAAAAAGTAGATAGTTTATGGCTCTGATTGAGATTTTTTTCATATTAAAATAATAACTCAGAATACCATAAGATTCTCTCATCATATATCTTTTCATATAAAAACACTTCCTTGCATGTCATAAGTGGGAGCGTATGGGGCAAAACACTTGAAGAAAGGAAGCCAAATGTCATTTAATGAACATTCTAAGATGTGAGGCTGTCAAAAAGTGGAGGTCAACAAAATGTATGATGGATTCCACTTGTATCTTCAAAAGCTTAAAGCTGATGATCTATAATGGCTTGCTATTGTATCATTGACGTGCGCTGTCGTAAAATGAAAGGAGTATATTTTGAGCAATATTTCTTAAAAAGTGCGTAATATGCAATATCATTATATTTTGTTTGGGGTATTCTATTCTTCATGAGGGGGATGTTTCCATTAAGAATGCGATAAACAAAAGCGGGAAACAATACCTAATCTTTATTATTAAAAATAATATTGTCTTGAATTAAGAAGAACACCAATAATTGCAAGATGTTGTTTAGAATGATTTATTGCTCTTGCAAAAAACATATACATATAATAATATATAGAGGGAGATGTGCTAAGTGTGGGAGGGGAAAAATTGGTTATGGGGCGTTTAAAAAACAAGGATATTGTTCATAAAGATTGGGGGAGGGGCTAGGTTATGCTTTTTAATTTTTTCCGGATCGGATACAACCTTCAAATTTTGTGAAGGTGTGTGATATTTGATATTTCAAAGTATTTTATTTCCAGTTTAATGAAAGTGTGGAGCAAGTGTCCATATTGAATATATTTTCTATGATACATTTAGATTGAATAAAAGCTTATTCAAAAAAACATTGGTGCTAATCTTGTGACACAATTTCAGAAATAAATTGAATAAAATAGAACAAAGTATCTGCGTGTGAATAAAAAGATAATGAAGCATGTAAAAAATTTGAAGCTAATTTTTAAAGTTTTAATACAAATGATAGCCAAAAGATAGAATTTCTTTGTTTAAAATATATGGTATAAAATATCGACGAGATAGATTTAAACTATTGAAAAAAATAAAAAAAGATAATGTTTAAGTCAGAAACTTTCTATGTGGATGATAAGTTATTACATTCAGTAATGGTTATATGAAATCCATAATAAGGAAAAATTTGAATAATATTTATAAATTTTGCAACAAGATGCAAGATTTAAAAAATAATTATATAACAACAGCAAAACAACAAAACAAGATATTAAGTAACATCAGATGAGGTGGTTACATTATACATTAGAAGAGAAAGCATTCATACTAATGTTATGAAAAGCGTCTGGTGAATTTAGGTTATAAAATTGGAAGGAGTGAAGAGAGATAAAATGCGTAAATAAGGATGGTGCAGTGGTTATGATGTATCAATCAACAGCGGCAGCACATTTTAGTGCACAGAACGAGAAGTTGTTAGAAAAACTATGAAAATAATGGGGGTTTAAAATGTCTAATATTTACGATTGGTCTCTAAAGGCTGATGAAAATGCTTATTCAGATAGTATCATTAATTGGGCAGAAGGACAGCCGCCTAGTTCTGTTAATGATAGTGCACGGGCGATGATGCAGCGCGTACGAGAATATCTTGCAGATAATGGTGGATCTATTGACTCAAGCTTTATGGTAAATGCGGAAGATAAAACAACATTAATTACCTTAAAGACAGTTTCACCAATAAAGAAATACAACAATGATATCATCATACGTTTTAAAGCTCGTGGCACAAATATTGGCACGACGACAATAACTGTTAATAATATAGGAGAAAAGCTTATCTATAAAGCCACTGATGTGGGGGTTATCCCCTTAGAAGGGGGAGAGCTGCAAAGAGGTGGCATTTATGAAATGGTATATAATAATGGTGTTTTAATAAAAGAGCATGAAGGGTGGTATTTATTAAATCCTACACCACCAAAAATAGAAAATTTTCCTGCTGGATTCATTGCAACATTTGCTATGCAAAGTGTGCCAAATGGTTGGCTTTTATGTGATGGTAAGTCCTATAAGTGTGAGGATTATCCGCAGTTATTCAAGGCAATAGGTGATAAATGGGGGAAAAACAGCTATGGAACTTTTAAAGTTCCTGATTTTAGAGGTATGTTTTTACGCGGCTTTGATGATGGCCGTGGTTTAGATGGTGGTAGAAAATTTGCAGATAAACAACAAGATAGCATAAGATCGCATACGCATATTGGGACCATTGAAGAAGCAGGCGAGCATGCACACAGTTTTGAGTATAAAACAGTAGGATGGCCCGTTGGTGATATTGGAAGACTACCAAATCATTATACCTATAATGCGACCCTGAAAGGGACAACAGCTTCTGCTGGTGCACATACACACAAGATCACTCTTTCCCATACGGGTGAAACAGAAACGCGCCCTGTTAATGCAACTGTTGTCTATGCTATAAAATCATGAGTATGATCTGCTCATAAATAATCTATACACTTTGATAATTTTGTTAACGCGGAGCAATTCCGCGTTATTTTTTATGTATGTGAAGAGGAAATCTATACTCTTTATACAATACTTGAGAGAGTTAAAAAATAATTTTAAATGATTGGAGGGAAGAGTTAAGGATATAATTTATTATAATTGTATGATTATGAAGAGAAAATATGTAAAAATTATTTTAAATTTGCCATTAAATGATCTGGAGATATATCTTTTCATCAGGTGTTTTGATAGGGGCTAAAGTGATACAATTACTCAATCTGAGGCATGAAAAAGTGCAACATTTGTAGCGTTTTATTACAAAAACAGTATATCTTTGTATCAGCGAATTGATCTCATAAAGAGATTTCTCATCTTTTTATCAATTTTATTTCTTTGCAATGCTATGATGTAGGTTATATTTGTAAATTGTATACTCCTTGAGTGAAATTATCGTTATACTTTCTTTTCATCTCTATATTACGCATTTTTTTTGCGTTAAGGGGACGACAAGAAGCGTTATTGAATTTATTTTAAATATTTTATTCAATAGTTTAATTCTTTTGATGTACCAATAAACAATTTTTCTAATAGAGGAAGAAAAATAAAAATATGATTATATTTAATGTTTTTATTGACTACAGAGATAGATAAAGAATCAATATAAAAAAAGATAAAGAAAAAGCATATATGTTATGAGAAAAAATAACGCCGTTAAAGCAACAAATAAATCTTTTACAGATTGTTAAGAGGTACTTAATTTTTATCTAGTCCCTAGAAAATATAAATAATCCATGTAATTATTATGACAAAGGTATTTGTATGTATTTCTGGATCATTTTTATTAAAGACAAGAGTGATAGAAATAGCGAGGAAAATACATATTTATGTCGTATAAACTTGCATTATATAAAAGTATGATAGCAAAACAAAATCTCAAATATTTTTAGTACGTAAAATCTTGAAAGATTTTAAACAGATAGTCTTTTCCAAAAATATCTTTGATGCGAGCGGAAGACGTTAGATGATAGAAAGGAGTTCATTAAAAATAAAATAGAATCTTGAATATTTGCGTACTTTATTGTGCTAGGTACATTAATTTTTAGATTGAAGCTGACTGCTTTAGGATCTAAATCTCATAAGAGGATGCTGTTTGAGGGAGTATAAATGGGATATCTTCTTTAGGTAATTCAGAAACGTTTAAGGAACAATGATAAACATCGCGGAGATTTTGTGTTGTCAAAACATTAGTCGCATTTCCTTCGCAATAAATCTCTCCTTCTTTTAGCAAGATCATGCTATCTGCATAATGTGCTGCAAGATTGAGATCATGAAGAACAGCGAGAACGCCGCCACCAGAATGAGCAAATTGTTTAGCAATATCCATAACGATGATTTGATGTTGAATATCGAGGCTAGCAATAGGTTCATCTAATATCATCCAGCGAGGAACCCCATTATGAACAGGTTTCCAGATTTGGCAAAGAACACGAGCAAGTTGTACGCGCGCTTGTTCTCCACCTGATAATTGGTGATAATATAGGTTACCATAATCAGAAAGGTCAACGCGATCTAAAGCTTTCTGGATAAGATTTTGCAATTCGGCTTTGGCAGTGCTAAATTGGTTTACAGAAAGGCCAAGCCCTACAACTTCATGGACTAAGAACGGAAATACGAGCGTTGTTGATTGTGGTAGTACAGCGCGCATTTTTGCCATTACATGAGTTTTTGTTTGGCATACATTATAACCATTTAAAGTTATTTTTCCACTGTAAGGAATTTCACCACTCAGAGCTTTGATAAAAGTACTTTTTCCTGATCCATTAGGGCCAATAATAATGGTAAAAGCACCACTTTTAGCTTGAAGATTAATGTGTTTAAGAATCTGTTTTTTTCCGCGCTGAACACAAATATTTGTCGCTTCAATCATGAAAAGTCTGTTCCTCGTTTGCATATAAGGATCCATAGAAAGAAAGGTGCACCAAAAAGTGCTGTTACAATCCCAATCGGCAATTCTGCGGGGGCAACAATTAAGCGTGCAAACATATCAGCAAAAATAAGTAATGCTGCTCCCAAGAGAGCAGAGCAAGGAATGAGATAGCGATGATCAGGACCTATGAGCTGACGTAAAATATGAGGAACAATAATACCAATAAAACCAATACCACCACTGACAGCAACAGCACTACCACACATAAGAGCAACAAGGGGAATAGAAATATTTTTGACGCGTTGAATATGGAAACCAATATGGCCAGCAACAGCTTCTCCAAGAGCAAGGGCATTAAGTGCTCGTGATAAAAAGGGAGAGAAAAGAAGACCAATAACGATAAAAGGGAGAACGAGCCATACTTTCAACCATGTAGCGCCCGCAAGAGAGCCCAGACTCCAAAAAGTGATATCACGCAGTTGTTGGTCATTTGCGACAAAAATCAATGTTCCGACAACAGCACTACTTAATGCACCAAGAGCAATACCAGCAAGCAGCATGGTTGCAATAGAGGTAAAGCTGTTATGTGTTGCTATTATGTAGAGAATAATCGTTGATAAAAGTCCACCAAAAAAAGCACCTATGATAACTTTATAAGGCTCTAGAAAAGGTGCAAATGAAACAGGAAAAGCAATGCCGACAACAATTGCTAAGACTGCTCCAAGTCCAGCACCTGCTGATACACCTACAATTCCGGGATCTGCAAGAGGATTACGAAAAAGCCCTTGCATAAGAACACCGGAGACAGCTAAAGCTGCTCCAATCAATAATCCCAAGATAACACGGGGAAGCCTTATGTCGATGAGCACGAGGTAATCACGCGTTTTACTACTTACCGAAAAATCTTGTGTAAGCATCACATGGAGGAGATCAACGAAAGAAACCTTTGCTGCACCATTCAAGAGCCCACCAAAAATACTGAAAATAAGGAATATTATTAAGCTTAATAATAAAATCTTCCCCTGCTTTGAACGGTTTATTTTTTTACCTTCTTTTTCTTTAGGTAAATGCATCCTGGATGTACCGTCTACCATTTTTATCAGCTCTTACCGTTTTGATGTGCACCATAAAGTATCTCAATAAGCTCTCTTGATGCGTCTGCAGTACGTGGACCAAATCCCAAAAAATACATAGCATCCATCTGTTTTATGGCATGATTTTTCGCTGCAGTTGTTGCTTGAATTGCCGGTATGGCTAAAATCTTATCAATGCTGGTTGATCTTGCACCATGTTTTACAAGCAAAATAACATCAGGATCTGATTTCAATAATGCTTCGCCGTTGAGAAGTTTATATCCTTTATAATCGGTGATAGCATTGATAGCGCCTGAAAGTTTGATCATACTATCAGCTGCAGTACCTGTTCCAGATGCCATGACGCGTCCATTTTGCACAGAGAAAACAAAAAGAACACGCTTTGGTGTTGTTACTTTCGCCAAAAGCGCATCGTTGTCTAAAAAATTACGCTTCAATTTCTCAATTAACGCTGCGGCTTGCACTTCCCGATGAATGGCTTGACCAACGAGGCGAATCTTTTCTATCACATTTTCACGGGAGTAGTCTTCTGGTATGATCACCAGAGGTATCGATGTTTTTTTGAGAATATCAATTGTTGAAGCGGGACCACTTCCTTCAACAAGCAATATACCCTCTGGAGCAAGTGATAAAACCCCCTCAGGTGAAAGAGCACGCATATATCCTAGCACAGGAAGCTTGAGCGCTTCTTGTGGGTAGACGCTTGTACTATCACGGGCGACAAGTTGATCTTGGGCTCCCAATGCATAGACAATTTCTGTAAGTGCTCCGCCGATAGAAACAATTCGAGCATTTTCAGGAAAACGCGTTGCAGGTTCAGCAATCACTTGTTTAGAAAAACAAGTAAGAGAGAGCAGTAAACACATAAGAAAAAGGTTTGATAACCTATGTAAAAGAGATATGAACATGTCTAACCTTATCTTAGTTACTGCTGTTTTCTTGGCATGATGGCAAACTATTCAATAAAGAACGCCAATCTTCACGTTCTTTTTGACCCTCTTTGCGTACGCCAAAAAATTGAATAACCATCTCATCATCTTTATCGAAAACTTCAAGTGAACTGACATAACCATCACGGGTAGGTTTGCGAACATGCCATACACTAGAAATCCCAGACGTGAGTAAATGAAGGTCAAATCTTGGATCAAGAACATTAAGCCAAGGTCCCATTTGCTTAATATTTTTTACAGTCCCACTAAAAATTTGAATACACCCTTTATTCCCAACAAAACACATGATTGGCAGTTCTTGTTGTGCGACTTGGTTAAGCATTATTTCAACAGCATTTACCTGTAATTCATCGGCAAATTCATTACCAACATATTTTACAGCATGATGTCGATTAATTTTAAATTCGGAAATAATTTTGTGAAGTTGGTGTACATCTGTCATTTTCCGCCAACGATCCCGAAAACTCTCAATATCCAATTCTGTTATGTCATACTGGGTTGGGAGAGAAACGGGAAGAATGTTAAGAACAGGAGACTGATCTTCAAGAAGGAGCTTTTCAACAAGTTTATTCCACTCTTCCATATTTGTCATATCTTTAGAATAGACCTTTAAGATAGCAACGCCATGTTGATCAAAGAATTGCAGACTTTTTGTAGGTTTTCCAAGAATAACGACATCATATTCAAAACCGAACTTCCATTGTTTTGTAAAAATACGCAAATCAATTTCACCAAGTGTGATAGGAATATGTTCGTTTTGAACAATTTTTTCAAAGCGTCCCGTTATTTCGTGAACAGCATATTTATTGCGAGTTAAGACCATGACGGTTCCAAGTCGAGGTGCATTTTCCAAGAGAGTAGCAACATCAGTTTGTAGCCTTTTTGCTTTTCCAATGGTACAATAAGCCGCAATAAGCTCCGCTTCAGATATACCAATCGAAACCGCAAAATCGCGGTTTCGCATTTCTTTTTTTTCTTCACGTAAACGAAGAATCATTTCAGCTGTATGTGCCATGAATTTACCTTATGCTACTTAACTCAAAAACTAACTTTCAAATTTTACAATTCCAAGGCAATAAATTAAATTCTTTTAAGAGTTCAATCTATCACAAAATAACACTCTATCGCCAACAGCTGAGCAATCAAAAAACGATAAAACAGAAAGAATTAAAACTTTTCTACCAAATCTTTGTAATTTTAAAGATGTTGAAAATAGAAACACAATAATTAATCCTTTTATCAATATGATTTTATTGACCGAATAATTAACAGAAGTGACTAAAACTTTTGTACAAACGACACCTTAAAGTTACGACCAGGCTGGCTATAATAGTCTTTTGGTGTTGAACTTTTACCTGAAGGAAGTTCAGATACATTCCAATATTTTGTATTGAAAAGATTATAAACACCGGCTCTTAGAATAGGTCCTGTTTCACCGAATGGTTTCCACCACCCTGTCATATCAACGACATGATATCCTGGAATTTTTTGGTAATCAGATTCTCCGGCTACTTTATCACGTTTAGCTGCCAAAGTAAGGATAATATCGCTTCCCCAAACCTCTTTTGCATATCCTAATCCGATAATTGCTTTCAAAGGAGGAATTGAGTTAAGATACTCCTTTTTATCAAGATCTTTTCCTTGTGAATAAGCAAGAGCAACATTGCTATGAAAACCGTTTTTAAGAACTAAATGGGCTTTTGTCTCAACACCAAAAATTTGCACGTGAAAACGATTCATATAATGCCGACGCGCAAATCTAAATTCCTCTGATGGCCCTCTATCCTCAGTATCTATGAAATTCTTATATTGATTAAAAAAGGCATTGAAGGAACCACCGAAATTTACATTTCCATACCGTAAACCAACATCATACCCATTGCTTGTTTCTGGTTGAAGATCAGGATTCCCTTTCACGTAATAAGCAGAAGGTTTGATATAAGAGACGTAAAGTTCTGAAATACGTGGTGCACGAAAAGCCTGTGCCCACTGAGCATAGAGCGTTACTTGATTACGAACATCCCACTCCACGCGTAATTTAGGAGAAAAGCGTGAACCACTTCTTTCTGGAGGGAATTTATCAGAAATCAGAGCTTTCTCATAAGAAGGTGTTTTCTGAGGAACATATTTGTACCAATCATACCGGATTCCCGGTGTTACACGAAAACGATCATCAACCAACCCAATTTCATCTTCAAAAACAAAACCTAAATTGTAACCATTTGTGTCTGGCGAATCTGATCGATTAGCAGGAACAAAAAGACATCCTCGAGCGTATTCTTTTATATGACAATTGTCTTTACCTAACAAATAGTGATGAAATTTAGATGACGAAACATTCATTACAAACTTTAACGTATGGTTTATAGTGCCAAAATCCACTTTTTTAAGGGCATCAGCATTGAAACCATAATTGATATTACGCAAGAAATTATCTCTCAAATAATCCCCTTTGGGGGCTGAAACACGAACGCCTGTCATAACGTAACGACTTGATTGCCTTTGCCAATAAAGCTGCCCATTAAACGCATCAAGAACTGCATCACCATTACCATTATAATTATAAGAAAGAGAAAAGCGCTCACGAAGTTTATTATCCTGCTCATAAACGGAACCTGGAGCGTATCTTTTAGACGAATTTAATTCATGTGTGTTACTCTTATGACCAAAACGCTCTGCGGTAAAACCAAGGCGGTGATTATCACTCAAATATTGATGAATTTTAAAAAGTAAGTTATTTTTATCAAAGTGAGAAGGGTTTTTGCGCGTGCGTTCCTCATACCCTTCTACTGTTCCCATATTTTTGCGCTCATGACCTTCTACATAAGATCCTTGAAAAAGTAAAAATGTCCGGTAATTACGCACAGCAAAAGCTTGATCGATGCGCCAGCTGTTATCAACAGAATTATAACCACCTTTTATAAGGCTTCCCCAATTCTTTTCTTCCACGATCAGGTCTTCAGGATCAAGGGTACGCAACGCAATGATTCCCCCTAAGGCGCCAGAACCATAAAGACTAGAATCTGATCCTTGAATAGTATCAAACGTAGAAAGAGCATTGAAATCAAAAGTTGTGTTTCCACCTCCACCACGGAATATATCATTAAACCATGGAAGAGAAATACCATCCATTGTCGTAAGAACACGGTTTGCATCTAAACCCCGAATAACGAAACTGTTATTTTCTGAGTTATAGGATACGGAAGGATTAAGACGACTCACATCATAAACATCAGTTATTTGTCTTTCATCAATATTCTTGTTGGTCTTACGATCAGTCAGAATGGTTATTGAATTTGAAGCATCTTCTATTTTTTTTCCTTTAATAAGGATTGGTTTGAGTTCAGTGACAGCACTTCCATCTTTATTTTGTGCAAAAACAAATGAAGGTATACAAACCGATAATGCACTTAAAATTACACAGCTTTTATAGATATTTTTTCGTCTTATTTGCATAACACATCATAACCCTTTTAAACATCCCCTCTCTGTTTTGAAATTTTTTTAATACAAAAAGGCTGGACTCACCAATTAAAACTTGCCAGCCAAGTAGGAATGATTTTGACAACAGCACAAAATCATTAGAAGACCATATTAAACATGACAAAATCAGTCAAGAAAAAAGTTGCAATTTCAAAATAGCCTGTTTTAATGAGATTGAACACCAATGTTAAGCTTAAAATAGTGGCAGAAAAAACGATGAATTTTGCAAATACGAAACAATTATTAATTCTTTGGATTGGTGCATTTATTGGGGCTTTCTTTTTGCATGTATTATTGGCAGCACAGTTTTATTTTCAAAGTACTGGTATAAGTAATGGCTTGCTCTCGTCGGAGATTATGCTGACTTTTGTGCAAGAAACTGTATATCCGGATGTTGATACAGACTTGCCAGATATTCATAGAGAGTTGGATATTAATACAGAGCAAGAAGTATTACAGTCTGATCTCCTAGAGCAGGAGTCAGAAAGATTGGAATCCGTGGATGAAGTTCAATCGGAAGAACCTCAGCATATAGTAGAACAAGATGATTTAAAGCCTTTGGAAGAACCCCTACCTCAAAAAGTGGAGCATAAAGCGTTTATCAAAAAAACAATACCGATGCCAAAGGCCGTAGTAAAGCGCTCCAATGCAAAGGCGGTACGTTCTTCTTCCATCAACAAGGGCGGCGGTACAGCAGGGCTTGAAGATATGTTGTTAATGGAGTGGTTAGCAAAGGTACAGTCACAATTAGAAAGGCAAAAAAATTATATTGTGGGACAGCGCACCAATCGTACAAAAGGAACGGTGAAGTTAGAATTTATGGTGCATGAGCAGGGGAGTATTTTTTCTAGTCGTGTCATTGTTTCTGCTGGAGATCCAGAACTTGATCGATTAGCGATGGCAGCCCTTCGACGCGTTGGTTCTTTTCCACCACCACCACCATCAAAAGTGAATAAAACAATTAGAGTATCCCTAATATTTAGCTGATTTTTTATACGGGGCGATTTTCTTATAATATATTGATTTATAATGATTGTTTATAATTTTGATGAAAGTTCAAATATAATTTATTCGAATTTTTTTGATGTTGAATCAATCAAAACCATCCGCTTACTTATGATACAAGTTGAGGAGGAGCATGGACAAAAAACTTCTAAAAAGCAGTGAACATACTTCTTATGAGTGCTCTAAATGAAAGGGCTTTTGCAACATTGGGAGTTAAGGGATGATAGAGCTATAGCTTTTATTAATTAAAGGTCTAATCGATTTTTATACCATTCGTGAGAAGATTTTCGTAAGTACTTTTCAGATACACCGTTGTGAAATGGACTTAGAAACATTAAAATAAAACAATAATATAAATAAGAAAGACATACTATTTGGGGATGCTCTGTTTTGTGTAAAGGATGTGAGCTTATATGTAAAAATGAGAAAAAAGCAAAGATTCATCTTCATTATTAAAAGATATTGACATATTTAAAAGTCGTAAAACCGAATGAAAAGGGAAGGGGCAGAAGAGAATTGTTTGTCTTTAAGGCTTTCTAACTCAATGCATCTCTCTTTCTGTTATCAGAGATAATCCAAACGATATACACAATAATGCGCCCCTATTGGGTATAGAAATATTGTAAGCAGAAAAAATAGTCTTAAAATAAGCTGTTTCACAAGATTTGAATATTGACTAATAAGCAACAGTAAAAGGATGAGCTATTTGTTTCACTCTTCTCTTATATTTGTAATCTCTATGATATTGTCATCTATGTTGAGAAGAAATGAATTATTTGTACTACCTGTTGATTTATAATGATAATTCATCATTTTGTATTTGAAATAAAAGACCCAAATAGTGTAGGGTTTTCTCATTTCGAATTTATGAATACTGAATCAATTAAAATTACTTTCTTATACGTCCTAAGAAGGTTGGTATGTGGGTACTATTTAAAAAGGAATAAAAACACTTCTTATGAACACTTTCAAATGCTACTTGGGAAGTTCAGGCATATTATTTCCGTCGACCAGAAAGCAAGTCGGTTTTTATATCTATTTTCCCAGTGAGTCTCGCTTTGTAAACACCGTAATTTTCCATGACACACATCACGTAATTCCGTGTTTCTGTATAAGGGATACGTTCAATCCAATCGATGACGTTATCGAGAGGTTGTCCTCGAGGATCGCCATAGCGCTTGATCCATTCATTGACACGGCGGGGGCCTGCATTATAGCCAATAAGAGTTAGTATATAGGATCCATTAAAACGTTCCAATTGTTCATTGAGAAAATGGGTGCCTAATGTCACATTATAACGCGCATCACTGCTAAATCTTTTAGGAGACCATGCGATTGAGTATTTTTTTGCTAGTGCTTCTGCAGTTGTAGGAAGCAATTGGAGTATCCCTTGTGCACCTGCTTGTGATATGGCTGTTGGATTAAATTCGCTTTCTTTGTGTGCAATGGCATAGATAAGCGATTTTTCTTCTACAGAAATATGAGCAGAGTCTGGTATAGCTCCCAGAGGATGAGAGAGTGCTCCGACATTTTTTCCTAGGAAAGCAGCCATTTTTCCGATTCTGAGGCTGGTATAATAGTCACCATTTTTTTCTGCCATAACAGCCAGAAGAGCTAATTCACCGGGGCTTTCTATTTTTTTTCCGAGTTCTCTATAAAAAACTTTAGCAAACTCAGCATATCCAGCTTCTTCAAGACGTTGAATTGCTTTGATCGCTTTTCGTGCACTAAAATGTTGTCGCTCAGCGATTGTTGGTTTAGGAAAAGAGATATTAAATTTTTTTTGGTTGAGTCGCGCAGCGGCTAATTGACCATAATACGTTGCGCCAAAATGAGCGGCGCGATGAAAGTACAGCTGGGCATTTTTATGTTCTCCTAGCGTTTCTGCTGTTCGTCCCATCCAGTAATATCCACGTGATGCAGCAAAAGGTAAAGAGGAGAGTTGAGGAATGCGTGAAAAATGTTGCATTGCCAACTTAGGGTTATGAAGAAACCGTAGTGCATACCATCCTGCGTGAAATTCAGCATCGACGGCTAATGCAGATGTCATACCAGTGTGCCTTGCAACGAGTTGATAAGCTATTTGGGGTTTGTTTAAATCAAGCATTTCACGAGAAAGGGCGCGTTGCTCTTTCCACAATGATTGAGGGTTCATAAGATGGAATGCATCTTGTGATGTTTTCATCATGAGTGTTGCGGCTGCATCATATTGTTCTGTTCGCCGCAGATGGCGCATTCGAGCAAACTGGAAGAGAGGATCTTTTTTCCATACTCTTTCTAAAGCTTTTAATTTTTGTGTTGCGCTAGGATCATTTTTTTCAACCGCCACAAAAGCATCAAAAAGAGATTGAGCATGGGCTAATTTTGCAACGCGTGCCGCTGAATCAAAACGATGTGCATACAACATAAACTGCATGCGTTTTAAATGATCAATAGGTTTTAAGGCAGTACTTGCATTTTTAAGAACAAATACTTCTTCTTGTGCATTAAGCCGTGTTTTATGCCACCATGGTGCAATAATGTGTTGAGCACGGGTGATTTGTCCCGTTGCAATGAGTGCTTTAGCAAAGAGAGCCATGCCTTGTGCTGTAAGGGGGGGATGATGAGAAAATTTTTGGATAATGGCGTGTGTGATATTGGTTTCGTTAAGAAAAGCACGTTCAGCATTGCGTTGCATCGTTTCTATACCAGGCCATCCTTTTAGCATGTTAATTGCATTAGATATTTCAGAGCTTGGTATATTATTTTGCTTTGATAGTCCTAGCGCCCATGTCAAAATATAACGATCAAGGCTATGTTTTTCCATTGAATTACGAAGATTTATTGTTTTTGCAATATTGTTGTTTGCTAGTGCATCTAATCCAGCTTTTAGTTGTTTGAGTGTCGCAGTATTGTGCGATGTCGTGTGTCTCTGTTGAAGAGGTTCTTGAGCTTCTTGTTTTATGGCAATGGGGGTAGGACGTGTCGAAGGGATTGGTACTTTCCCATGTAAAAGCGGTGTTTGTGCAAGTGCACTTGAAAATAAAATTCTTATTGCCAGTATAAGTGCAGTAAAGGTTGATACGAAAAGAGAGGTGGAAAATACACGCATAGAGAAAAGACCTTGAGACCTTGCTTTTTGTAAAAAAAACTTAAGGTTTTTTAGAACACAAGCGTGAAAAACGCGTTAATATAGACGGTTTGTTTTAAAGAAATGTTCAACATTTAAGGAGGTCCATTTTCATCTTATGAGGGCTTTTTTTGAAATTCATCTTGCTTCAATGATAGAGCAAGATTATGCTCTATTTAAAATTTATAAAAGGCGATTATAAAAAAATAAAAGCAAACATTATAGGGAGTTTATCATGCTCAAGGGAGCTATAACTGCGCTTATCACCCCGTTTGATAACAAGGGCGCAATTGATGAGAAGGCATTTTGTGATTTTGTTGAATGGCAGATTACACAAGGGATTAATGGTGTAAGCCCTGTTGGGACAACAGGTGAATCAGCAACTTTAAGTCATGAAGAACATAGGCGAATTATAGAATTGTGTGTCAAGCAGGTCGCAAAGCGTGTTCCTGTTATTGCGGGAGCGGGATCAAATAGCACAAGTGAGGCTATAGAGCTTGCACAATATGCAGAAAAGGCTGGTGCAGATGCAGTTTTGGTTGTCACTCCTTATTACAACAAACCAAATCAATCTGGTTTATACAAGCATTTTTCTTCTATTGCCAAAGCTGTTTCTATTCCGATTATAATTTATAATATCCCTGGTCGTTCTATTATCGATATGGCCGTGGAAACGATGAGAGATCTTTATCAAGATTTTAAAAATATCGTTGGTGTTAAGGATGCGACGAGCAGAATTGAGCGCGTTAGTGAGCAACGTGAAAAGTGTGGCAAGGATTTTATGCAGCTTTCCGGTGATGATTGTACAGCGTTAGGATTTAATGCACATGGAGGTATGGGGTGTATTTCGGTTTCCTCGAATGTTGCTCCAAAGCTTTGTGCAGAGCTTCAAGCTGCGTGTTTTCGTGGTGATTATAAAACAGCACGAGAATTAAATGATCGCCTCATGCCTCTCAATCGTGCTGTGTTTATTGAACCTAGCCCAGCAGGGATTAAATATGCTGCTACAAAATTGGGGCTTTGTGGTGAGACTGTACGTTCTCCGATTGTTCCATTAACAGAGAGCACAAAGAAGGTTATTGATGTAGCCCTCAGCCATGCTGGTCTTTTAAAAGCATAAAATGATATTGAAAAAGTCATGAATAAAAAAAAGTACGCGCCCGTACGGAAAATAATTGCTGACAATCGTAAAGCACGTTTTAATTTTGAAATCCTTAATAATCTCGAGGCTGGTCTTGTCCTTCAGGGAGCGGAAGTGAAGTCCTTACGTTCCAATCATGCTAATATTGCTGAAAGCTATGCGAGTTTTGAGAATGGGGAATTATGGTTAGTAAACAGCTATATTCCTGAATATACGCAGGCTAATCGTTTTAATCATGAACCACGACGTTTGCGCAAATTATTACTTTCAAAACGTGAGATGGCACGTTTTTTTAATGCAACGTCTCGTGAAGGAATGACACTTGTTCCTCTCAAACTTTATTTTAATGAACGAGGGCGCGTTAAGTTGGAGATCGCTCTAGCGCGAGGGAAAAAGCTTCATGATAAGCGCGAAACGGAAAAAAAACGCGATTGGGGACGTGAAAAAGCAAGACTTTTAAAAAGATATGGATGACGGATGCGATTTAGATATCCTTTATTTATAGCGCTATTTAAAACAGTTTTAGCATTGATCTAAGTATGTTTTTACTGCTTGAAAAATTTGGTGAAACATAGCGTCTGTTAAGCGGCCAGTATTCGTATTATAACGAGAACAGTGATAGCTTGAAAAGATGCGTAATCTACCGATATTATTGATTTCGCCATGTCCAAAAGGGTGAGCTAAAACTTTTGCATTAAGGGCACGTATTGTTGAATGGTGCGCAATGGTGCCTAAGGTAATAACGGCTTTAAGTTTGGGAAGATTTGTTAAAAGAGGAGAGAAGAAATAGCGGCACGTGTTAATTTCTGCACCGGTGGGTTTATTTTCTGGTGGAACACAACGAACAGAGTTAACAATTGCTGCATCAATAAGTTCAAGAGTATCGTCTGCTCTTTCTTCAAAGGTTCCTTGGGCAAAACCAAACTTTTTTAAAGTTGAATAAAGTAAGTGCCCAGCATAATCACCAGTAAATGGACGTCCAGTTCGATTTGCGCCGCGTAATCCAGGGGCAAGCCCAACAATAAGAAGGCGTGTTGTGTCTGGCCCTTTATAAGGAAAGAATGGGCGCACCGGTGCATTATACCAACTTGGTTCTTTTACACGCCAGCCAGCGATAAATTGATGAAGCCTAGGACATAAATTGCAATTTTGGGGTGGTTCTGGGCAAAGCGATGTTAATTGGCTATTCATGGCGTTAGGCATTAATCGTTTTTCTATTTTTTTGAGTCTTTTATAGCGTATATGACGGGTTATGGTTTGATAAACAATCTATAATGAATATAAATAAACTTTTTTAGAAGAAAGTTTAATATAAACTTATTGCTCATTATTGTGTAAGGATAGGTCATCTTTCAGTAATTTATTCGATGAATAAGAGTGCAATACACATGATGTTCAAAGAAAAAAGTTCTCTCTTTAGATAAAGATATTATCATAAAAAGTATGTATAAGGTTGCTGTTATTGCAAAGGGTTTAAACAGCAGGTATTCCTTTTAAAATGATAAGGACTCCAGACAAGTATTCTGTCAAGAAAGATCTCCCTTTGTTTGAAGTCAATCTATTGGAATGCTTTTAAAAGAAATTTTGATAACGAGCATGAATAGGTTATACATTTTTATAAATTTTCCAAGATTTTTTTTAAATAAGTTCTTTAATTAAAAAATATAAAAGTTTGTGTTGTTTTTCTTGTGTTTTATTTTGATTATTGTATATACTACTTTATCCGCTATTAAATTTTTTTATTTGAGAAAGAGGCATAAATGGCCCGCGTAACGGTAGAAGATTGTATTGATAAAGTTGACAACCGCTTTGAGTTGGTACTTTTAGCAGGTCATCGGGCGCGTCAGATTTCACAAGGAGCGCAGATTACGGTTGATCGCGATAATGATAAAAATCCAGTTGTTGCTTTACGTGAAATAGCAGAAGAAACATTGTCGCCTGCTGATTTAAAGGAAGACCTTATTCATTCGCTGCAAAAACATGTGGAAGTAGATGAGCCAGAAATGGCAAGTGAATTTATTACCCATTCAGGTGAAGCTGAAAGTGTTTTTAATACGTCGTCGCAAGAAGAAGGTACTTCATTTGATCATATGTCAGAAGAAGAGCTTTTAGCGGGTATTGAAGGTTTGGTTGTTCCAGAAAAAAGTGACGATTATTAATTGCAGCAATTTATGTTACAGGAGTAAAGATACCTTGTCATGTAAGGAGCAATTATTTTTCTTGTCTTTTTTGATAGGACATGTTCAATAAAGATTAGAGGTGTGAAAAGATAAAGGATATGCTCGTATGATGCGTCAGTGTGAGCTTGTTGGACGTGTTCAACGTTACAAGTCTGACGTAGATGAGGCTCTTTTAAACAGGGCCTATGATTATGCAATGAAAAAGCATGCACATCAAAAGCGTGCATCAGGTGATCTTTATTTTTCTCATCCTTTAGAAGTTGCTGCTATTTTGACAGATATGCGGTTGGACGAGGCAACGATTGCTGTTGCTCTTTTGCATGATACAATTGAAGATACAAGCGCTACACGAGCAGAAATTGATCAGATTTTTGGTTCTGAAATTGGAAAGTTGGTTGAAGGGCTTACAAAGCTTAATAAGCTTGATCTTGTATCAAAGAAAGCCGTACAAGCAGAAAATCTTCGTAAACTTCTTATTGCTATTTCTGATGATGTTCGTGTTCTTTTAGTCAAACTTGCTGATCGTCTTCATAATATGCGTACCCTTGGTGTTATGCGTGATGATAAACGTCGGCGAATTGCTGAGGAGACGATGGATATCTATGCGCCACTTGCAGGCCGTATGGGTATGCAGGATATGCGTGAGGAGTTAGAGGATCTCTCTTTCTTTTATTTAAATCCAGAAGGTTATCGTACGATTACCAATCGACTTTCTGAATTATTGAAACACAACCGTGATTTGCTTTCCACAATTGAAAATGAATTGACAAAACTTTTTTTCGAGCATGGCATTAAAGCAGATGTTAAAAGCCGTCAGAAAAAATCTTATTCAGTCTTTCGTAAAATGGAAAGTAAAGCATTATCTTTTGAACAATTATCGGATATTTTTGGATTTCGTGTGATTGTTGAGTCCGTGAATGATTGTTATCGTGCTCTTGGTGTCATTCATACGACATGGCCAATGGTTCCTGGTCGTTTTAAAGATTATATCTCTATACCAAAGCAAAATGATTATCGTTCTATTCATACAACAATTGTTGGTCCTTCAAGACAACGTGTTGAGTTGCAAATTAGAACGGCTGCTATGGATGAAGTTGCTGAATATGGGGTTGCTGCTCATTCCATATATAAAGAGCACGGTTCCAATTATTCGACTGTGAAGTTATCAAGTGAAACGAATGCCTATGCATGGTTGCGTCAAACGATACAATCTTTGTCTGATGGAGATAATCCAGAAGAGTTTTTAGAACATACAAAACTTGAGCTTTTTCAAGACCAAGTTTTTTGTTTTACGCCGAAAGGTCGATTAATTGCTTTTCCTAAAGGAGCTACGCCTATTGATTTTGCTTATGCCGTCCATACAGATATCGGTGATTCTTGTGTAGGTGTAAAAATCAATGGTCGTATTATGCCTTTAATGACCAAATTAAAAAATGGTGATGAGGTTGATATTATTCGCTCACACGCTCAAATTCCGCCAGCAGCATGGGAATTTCTTGTTGTCACAGGTAAAGCACGTTCAGCTATTCGACGAGCAAGTCGTGCAGCAGTACGTAAACAATATTCGGGTTTAGGATATCGTATTCTCGAGCGTTCATTTGAATATATGGGAAAGCAATTTTCAAAAGACCTTTTGAAGAAAGTTTTGCCACGTTTAGCACGTAAAGATGTAGAGGATGTATTGGCTGCTGTTGGGCGTGGAGAGCTATTTTCCGCTGATGTGATTAAAGCAGTTTATCCTGATTATCAAGAGCGTGTCGTACAAAAGCCCTCTTTTAAGCCTGGGGAAGAAGGGTGGTTTAATATTGAAAATGCTCAAGGGATGATTTTTAAAGTTCCAGAAAATGAAAAGGATACAATGGTTGAAAATCATCAATCTAAAGCATTACCTATTCGAGGAACTCGTGGAGATATTCCTGTACGCTTTTCACCAGAAGGAGCTGTGCCTGGAGATCGGATTGTTGGTATTATGCAGCCAGGGGCTGGAATTGTTATTTATCCAATACAATCTTCAGCTTTGATGGCGTATGATGATCAGCCAGAACGATGGATTGATGTCCGCTGGGATATTGATGCCCAAATGAATGAACGTTTTCCTGCACGGATGAATATTTTAGTTGTAAATAGTCCTGGTTCTTTGGCTGAAATTACACAAATAATTTCTGCTAACGATGCCAATATCCAAAATTTATCTTTTATCCGTACAGCACCAGATTTTACAGAAATTATGATTGATTTGGAAGTGTGGGATTTAAAACATTTGAATCGTATTTTTTCTCAGTTAAAAAAGGCAGGTTCAGTAAGTACAGTACGGCGGGTTCATGGATAAAAAGAAAGATTTTGCAATGAATACACAAGATGTCATTGATATTTTTAAACAAGCAGATGCTATTCTAGAAGGGCATTTTATTTTAACATCGGGGCGCCATAGTGCGACTTATATGCAAAAGGCGAAAGTATTCATGCATGCTAATTTGACGGAAAAGCTCTGTCGTGGATTGGCTGAAAAAATAAAAGAATCTATCAAGGAATCAATTGATTATGTCGTTGGTCCCGCAATTGGCGGTCTTATCCCTTCCTATGAGACTTCACGTCACCTTGGTGTTCCTTCTCTTTGGGTAGAGCGTGTAAATGGCATCTTTGAATTGCGTCGTTTTGAAATCAAGAAGGGTGCACGGGTTGTTATTGTTGAAGATATTGTAACAACGGGTCTTTCCATTCGAGAGACTGTTGAAGCACTTGTTGCAGCAGGAGCAGAGGTATTGGCCAGTGCATGTATCCTTGATCGTTCTGGTGGTAAGGTCAATGTTGGAGTTCCATTGATTGCGCTTGCTGAATACGAGATAACCTCTTATGCTAGTGATGCACTTCCTGCAGATCTTTCTGTTCTTCCCGCGATTAAACCAGGCAGTCGAAATATTTAATTGTCGTTCTATTTTTTGTGCAAAAGCTTAAAAAGATTAATTTGGATGATATAGATTATTTCATCATCAAAAGATGTATATTGAGAGTCATATGCTTTTTCGTCGTCGAGAACCAATAGATTTTGTAACGCGTATTCGACTTTGGTTATGGCCACGTCGTTCATTTTCTCGCTCATTTTGCTACATACATAAACGTATTTTGCGTATATCAGCAACACCGCATGAAGTAGCATTAGGGGTTGCTGTTGGCGTTTTTTTAGCGTGTTCACCTTTCTTTGGGCTGCATATTATTTTGGCAATATTTTTTTCTTGGCTTTTGCGTGCAAACTTTGCTGCCGCAATCATTGGGACAATTTTTTCTAATCCACTCACATTTTTATTGATTGTCATGGCTGATTATAAAGTAGGGTATTTTTGTTTATCACTTTTTAGCGATGTCAAAGAGATTTCTCTTTCGCAAATTCGTGCTCTATTTAATGGTTTGACATTGTCAAATCTCTCTCTCCTCTTTAAAGGCGCATGGGACACAATTATGAGTCCTATGATTTTAGGGGGAACTCTTTTAGGTATTGTTTTTGGTGGTTTATCTTATATAGGTGTTTACAGAGCAACGGTTCGTTTTAAACAAAAGCGATATCAAAAGATTATAAAAAAAAGGCGTTTAAAGAAGCGCTCATCGCCTGTATTAAAACAGAAATAAATTTAAGAAAGATCGGGTAATATCTTATGATTATTGGTCTTGGAAATGATCTGGTTGATATACGACGTATTGAGAAAATGTTGGTTCGTTATGGTGAGCGTTTTATCCAACGGATTTTTACGGATATTGAAAGAAATAGATCTGAAAATCTCAAAAAAAGCTCCTCTTCCTATGCAAAAAGATTTGCTGCGAAAGAAGCATGTGCTAAAGCCTTAGGAACGGGAATCGCTTGTGGTATCAATTGGAAAGACATGGGGGTAGTTAATTTGCCATCTGGTAAACCAATAATGCAATTAACAAATCGTGCGCAAATGCAACTTCAAAAGTTATTACCTCCTCATCATGATGCAGTTATTCATCTTAGCATAACAGATGATTTTCCTTGGGCACAGGCATTTATTATTATCGAAGCACTTCCACGTGGATAGATGGCGTGAGAGATTGTGCTTTTGTTATTTGAATATTATGATGAAAAAATTATATCTGTGATGAGAAGGCAGTTGGTGATGATCCCAAAAGATAAAGTGCATAAAAAAGAAAAAAAAGGTGGGCTTCTTGAATTTATTTCTGTTTTAATACAGGCTTTGCTTTTAGCAGCGTTTATTCGGACACTTTTTTTCCAGCCGTTTAGTATTCCTTCCGGTTCAATGCGTCCTACTTTGTTGGTGGGAGATTATCTGTTTGTTTCTAAGTATGCATATGGGTATTCTCGTTTTTCCATCCCCTTTTCTCCTCCTCTTTTTTCTGGACGGATTTGGGCATCTCAACCTCAACGTGGAGATGTGGTCGTTTTTCGCTTACCAAGTAATCCGAAGATTGATTATATAAAACGCGTCGTTGGGCTACCAGGTGATCGTATACAAGTCCGTCAAAGTGTCCTTTATATTAATGATGAGGCTGTTTCACGTTACTTTATGGGGGAGATTGATAATTCTGATATAACAGAAGTGAACTATCCTGTTGAGGTTTATCGCGAGACAATGCCTAACGGTGTTAACTATGATACACTTGATTTAGCTTTCATCCCCAAAGTTGACGATACAGAAGTCTTTGAAGTTCCTCAAGGACATTATTTTATGATGGGAGATAACCGCGACAATTCAGATGATAGTCGTTTGGATGTAGGCTATGTTCCAGAAGAAAATCTTATTGGTCGCGCGAGCGTGATTTTCTTTTCTATCAGTAATGGTTCAAGTGCTTGGCAGATTTGGCGTTGGCCATTTGATGTGCGTTGGAAGCGTTTGTTTTCTTTCATAAATACGGTTCATGATTTGCCGCTTATCAAGCAAGGAAACAACGATGAAACGTCTAATGATTGATCAGCTTGTCAAGCTGACGGGACATCGTTTTAAAGATGAAGAGAGATTAAAGAAGGCATTAACACACTCGAGTGTACAAGATTCGGAACAAGGAAATTATGAACGGCTAGAATTTCTAGGGGATCGGGTTTTAGGGCTTTTGATTGCAGAAATGCTGTATCAACTTTTTCCTCAGGCAAGTGAAGGTGAATTATCAGTCCGTTTGAATCATTTGGTCAATGCACAGACATGTGCTGATATTGCGCGCGAAATGAAGCTTCCTGACATGATCCACGTTGGTTTTGAGATGAAAAATTTCGAAGAGCGTCGACTCATCAATATGCATGCAGATGTCGTGGAAGCTTTAATTGCTGTGATATATCTCGATGGAGGATTGGAAAGCGTTCGCCCTTTTATTCAAAAATATTGGCAAAGTCGGGCAAAGAAAATGGATGCTGGTCGACGTGATGCCAAGACAGAATTACAGGAATGGGCGCATATCCAAGGCAATGCACAACCACATTATCAGGTTATAAAACGTTCAGGTCCAGATCACGATCCTGTTTTTATGGTAGAGGTAAATATTGCTGGTTTTGCTTCAGAGATTGGGCAGGGAAGCTCCAAAAGATATGCTGAAAGAATGGCAGCTGAAAAAATTTTGCGACGAGAGGGTGTATGGAAAACAGTGGGAAAAAATGATCATGAGTGACGTTATGAAAACGCGTTCTGGATTTGTTGTGCTTATTGGGATGTCTAATGCCGGTAAATCGACACTGGTTAATCAATTGGTTGGAACAAAGGTTTCAATTGTAACACATAAAGTACAAACAACACGAACTTTAATCCGCGGTATTGTCATTCATGATGATGTGCAAATTGTGTTGGTCGATACACCGGGTGTTTTTCGTCCCCATAAGCGCTTAGAACGAGCCATGGTCTCTGCTGCTTGGGGAGGGGCTAAGAGCGCTGATGTTCTGCTTGTTTTAATTGACGCTCAAAGTGGTCTTTCGGATGAAGTTGATATGATGTTAGATATTGTGAACAATATGAAACAAGAAAAAGTTCTTGTTCTTAATAAGGTTGATACAGTTGTTAAATCATCTCTTCTAGCGTTAACCACTAAAATAAATGAACGTGTAAAGTTTGCGCAAACATTTATGATTTCTGCTCTAAACGGTTCTGGTTGCAAGGATTTACTTCATGCGCTGAGTAACATGATGCAGGAAGGGCCATGGTATTATCCAGAAGATCAAATTTCTGATATGCCCATGCGTCATCTTGCTGCTGAAATTACGCGTGAAAAACTTTTTCTTCGTCTTCATGATGAACTTCCTTATTCCTCAACGGTTGAAACAGAAAACTGGGAAGAGCGTTCAGATGGTTCCGTTAAAATTAATCAAGTTATTTATGTCGAGCGTGAGAGTCAGAAAAAAATTGTCTTAGGAGCAAAAGGCGATACAATTAAAGCGATTGGTCAAGCAGCACGTAAAGAACTCATGGAAATTATGGATCAAAAGGTTCATCTTTTTCTCTTTGTGAAAGTGCGCGATAATTGGGATACCGATCCAGAACGTTATCGTGAAATGGGATTGGATTTTTTAAAATAAGATTTTTAAAAATAATTAAAGTAAAATGAAGTGGAAAGAACAAGCCGTTATACTTGGTACACGCCAATATGGTGAAACAAGTGTTATTCTTGAGATTATGACACGTGAACATGGTCGTTATATGGGAGTGGTAAAAGGGGGGCGCTCGCGTCGCATGGCAGCTCTTCTTCAACCTGGAAATTTTGTGGAGGCTGAATGGTGGGCTCGTTTAGACGAACATTTGGGACTTTTTCGGCTTGAAGCTCTTGATTTACATGCGGCACGATTAATCTGTCTACCAGAAGCACTTTATGCTTTGCAATTGATAGCTTTTCATTTGCGGCTTCTTCCCGAACGTGATCCGCACCCCATTTTATATGATATTTTACACCTTTTTATGCAGAATTTTGATGAACCATTTATCAATGCAGAATTGCTTGTACGTTTTGAAATGCGGCTTCTTGAAGAACTTGGTTTTGGTCTTGATTTATCTTGTTGTGCTGCAACAGGTCGTCAGGAAAGGCTTCATTACGTATCACCAAAATCTGGTCGGGCTGTCTGTGAAGAAGCAGGAGAACCTTGGAAAAAAAAGCTCCTCATTCTACCACAGTTTCTTGTACAAAGAATGACTCGTCCTGCTGATTTTAGTGACATAATCAATGGTTTTATACTGACGGGTTTTTTTCTTATGCGTCATGTCTGGGAGCCACGAGATATAAAGCAGCCGTCAGTGCGCATGAATTTGATACAATTGTTTGAGCGCCAATTTGGTGTACAGGCATTAATTTGTTGATCTGATGATAATTGAATGGGAAAATGAGAATTTTAAAGACAATTGCTGAAGTTCGCCAATATACTTCAGAGGAACGACGTTTAGGTTTTTCGATTGGTTTTGTTCCAACAATGGGGGCATTGCATGATGGTCATCTTGCATTAGTACAGTATGCAAGAGCAATGTGTGATCGCGTAGTGGTTTCTATTTTTGTCAATCCAAAGCAATTTGGACCTCATGAAGATTTTTCTCAATATCCAAGAGATTTGAAGGGCGATTGTGCTTTGTTAAAAGAAGCAGGTGTTGAATGTGTTTTTGCTCCTTCTGTCGATGAAATGTGGCCACTGGGAAATGAGACAATTGTGAAGGTGGAAAAATTATCACGTATTTTGATAGGAAAATTACGTCCAGGGCATTTTTGTGGTGTAACGAGTGTTGTTGCTAAGCTTTTTAACATTGTCCAACCAGATAAGGCTTTTTTTGGGGAAAAGGATTTTCAACAAATTTTAATTATTCGGCGTATGGTTGAAGATTTGGCTTTTCCTATTGAGATTGTTGGAGTTCCTATTTTACGTGAAGCAGATGGAGTTGCGCACTCTTCACGCAATCAGTTTTTAACATTAGAAGATCGTAAAGCTGCCAAAATTATTCCTAAAAGTGGAAAAGCTGCTGAAAAGCTTTACCATGAAGGTGAACGGTCGGTTGATAAATTATGCAAAACTGTTCGTGATATTTTACAACAAGAAACGCGTGCAATCATTGAAGCAATAGATTTACGGGATATGGAAACTTTATGCGTGATCAAAGGAACATTGAATAAACCGGCGGTTTTACTCCTTACTGTCTGCTTTGGTGAGGTAAGACTTATTGATCAATATATATTGCAAGAGAAGGATGGAAAATGAGTGTACATAAAACCGTAAAGCGTATGACATCTTCCGAAATACGTGCAAGAAAGGGACAACAGCCAATTGTTTCTTTAACAGCTTATCAAGCTTATACTGCACGGATTGCTGATCCATATTGCGATATCCTTTTGGTTGGTGATAGTGTTGGCATGGTTGTATATGGGTTTGAGACAACGCTTCCTGTTAATTTAGATATGATGATTGCACACGGGAAAGCCGTGGTGCGTGGATCTCAAAAAGCTCTTGTTGTTATTGATATGCCTTTTGGTTCTTATGAGGAAAGTCCAGAGCAAGCTTTTTTAAATGCATCGCGCATTCTTGCACAAACGGGGTGTGGTGCAGTTAAGCTTGAAGGGGGCCTTTATATAGCCGAAACAGTAGATTTTTTGTGTAAACGTGGCATTCCAGTGATGGGGCATATCGGTCTTACACCCCAAGCAATGAATCGTTTTGGTGGTTTTAAAACACAAGGACGCAAGGAGAATGATTGGCAAAGAATTGAAGCAGATGGAGCAGCGATTGAAGAGGCAGGTGCTTTTGCTGTTGTTTTAGAAGCAATGGTTGAACCTTTAGCGGTGAAACTGACAGATAAGCTTTCTATCCCTACGATCGGTATAGGGGCGTCCAATCAATGTGATGGGCAAGTATTGGTTATGGAAGATATGTTGGGCTATGGTTCTCATGTGCCAAAATTTGTACGCCGTTATGGAGACCTTGAACAAGCCATGGAAACTGCAATAAAGAATTATGCAGAGGATGTCACATCTCGTGCTTTCCCAGCGGATAATGAAGTTTATAAACTAAAATAAACTTCAGTTTAAGATGAAAGGTTTGACAAGAGAACATTTGTTATTTTGATAATGAATGTGCATTTTTAATATATTTTGTATGCAATTTGAACTGTGATTTTTTCCATTTCTTTAATGAAGTCACGCCTCTCATGCAAAACAGAACGCCATTGGGTCGCTAATTCACATGCTTTTTTAAAGAAAGCTTTCTTAAGGTACCCAACCTATTTCGCGACGGCGTTCGTGAATAGTATAGTGGTAAGTCCCTTATGAAGTGTATAAAATTTATAGAGTACTCCCGTCTTTACGCTTCATAAGAGAGCAAGCCGGCATCATCACACACTTTGCCAATTTTCAATGCTGCGACAGCGCTTAGCACTTGAGATGGTTCATAAGAAGCATTTTAACTCTTTCTTTAAAAAATTTTACCCACACGCCAGACCTGCTTGTGGTGTGCAAGAGAATGATTTTGATTGATTCAATATAAACAGATTTGAAATGAGTGAAGCTTACGATATTAGGAGCTCTCATTCAAAATGAAAAAACAATGAATTATTATTATAAGTCAGTGTGATGATTCTGTAATGACAAGGAATCAACAATGCGAAGGGGCTATAATCTTTGGACATCCAAGTCATTAAAGCGCGTTAAAAATGCGTTTTCAATGTGTTGGGTAGAATAGGGGGATAAATTCAGATCATCGGGTAAAATATTATTGGGAGAGCCAAAATAGTGAAGGGCTTCTTCTGTATTAAATCCAGCAAGCGTAATCGCTTCATAATAGGCAGCGATACGGTCGGCTTGTTTAATTTTTTTT
Source organism: Bartonella sp. AP40SXNS (assembly GCF_042195825.1). Taxonomy (NCBI): domain Bacteria; kingdom Pseudomonadati; phylum Pseudomonadota; class Alphaproteobacteria; order Hyphomicrobiales; family Bartonellaceae; genus Bartonella; species Bartonella sp. AP40SXNS. Next base: position 105,587 of record NZ_JBHIPB010000002.1, on the reverse strand, counting down.
AAAAGTTTTTGAGAAAGATCAACGGGAAGAGAAAAGCGCATGTGGATAGCATCTTGGATGCGCTTTTCAACGCGTTCATATTGTTTTCCTATAACAGCTTTAAAAGGGGAAATCATATCGCCGATGACATATTCTGGAGCATCATGAAGAAGGGCATAAAGACATTCGTTGCTTCCCGATTGTGGAAAAAGTTTTTGAAATATTTGTTCAACCAAAAGTGAGTGTTGTGCAACAGAATAGGCGTGTTCTCCTCGTGTTTGACCGTTCCAACGTGCTACACGAGCAAGTCCATGGGCAATATCTTCAATTTCAACATCAAAAGGAGAAGGGTTGAGAAGATCAAGTCGCCTTCCAGAAAGCATTCTTTGCCAAGCACGTGCTTCTCCATTTTTTAATAATTCAGCTTTAGCCATGCGTATTTTCTACAGTATTTTCAGGAAAGGTAAAATTCATATTTTCAGCAATGCTTATAGTGACAGGAATGTTTTTTACAGTAAAGGGGATGTTATGATCCATAGCATCTTTTACGTGGTCAATACGCAGTAAAGCAAGAGCTTCATTGTCTACACATGTTCCCAAGGATCCAAATACTTTTGTTCCTGCTTCAATGCTAGATTGAGGGGACAATTCATGCTGGCCTTTTACAATTAAAATACGGCGACGTGCTGCTTGGCGGTGGTGCATTCGTGAAACAACTTCTTGTCCAATATAACACCCTTTGTTGAATGCAAGTCCATTTATTTGATCGTAATTAATATCATGAGGAAAGACTTTACCAACTTCATAATCTTGACCACTTTCTGCAATTGCATAACGGATACGCAATTGATTCCACATGTTATGATATTCTGAAGCCAAAAAAGATGTTTTGCCATAGATTCGTATTATTTTTTCTTTTTCTGGGAATCGTTTATCAACAAAACCTGAATCAAAATTTAAAGTATCTGATTCATTTTTCCAAGAAACTGTAACAAGTTCTTGGAATGGTTGTGTAATTTCTATTTTTTTACGCAGTTTATAAAGCAACAGACGCTTGTGGAGTATATCAGCTAAAGGCATGATAATATCAATCAAATAACCATCTTCTTTTTTGCCAATAAGAAAATCAGCAAGAACCTTTCCTTGAGGGGATAAGAGGGCTCCAGGGAAAATTTCTTGCGGGTTGATTTTTTTTACATCTGTTGTGATTAGGGATTGCAGAAAATCTGTTGCTTCTTCGCCTGTAATTTGAATAATTGCGCGATTTTTTAAGCAAATGGCATTTTGTTTTTCAATCATGGTTCTTGCCTTTCTGCTCAAAGTTACATAATCGATAAGAGAGGAATATGTAAGGAGCGTGGCTATGTTTAAAACATTTGATACAATTTTTAAAGGTGCAACACTTGTGAATCATGATGGAAGAAGCAAGCGTGATATTGGTGTTACAAATGGCCGTATTGCTGAAATTGGCGACCTTACATGTGCATCGGCAGGTGAGGTGATTGATTGTACGGGGCTTCATATTTTACCGGGAATTATTGATAGCCAAGTACATTTTCGCGAGCCAGGTAATGAATATAAGGAGGATTTGGAAAGTGGCTCGTATTCTGCTGTGTTAGGGGGGGTGACAGCAGTTTTTGAAATGCCTAATACCAATCCATTGACAACATCAGAAGCTACATTAAGCGATAAGGTTAAACGCGCATTTCATCGAATGCATTGTGATTTTGCATTTTGGGTTGGAGGAACGCGTGAAAATGCTCATGAATTGTCTGAATTAGAAAGACTTCCTGGTGCAGCTGGAATTAAAGTCTTTATGGGGTCTTCTACGGGTGATCTTTTGGTCGATGATGATGAAAGTGTACGCCTTATTTTGAAGAATATACGCCGTCGTGCGGCTTTTCATTCTGAAGATGAGGCGAGGCTCAAAGAGCGTAAAATACTGCGTATTGAAGGGGATGCATCATCACATCCGATTTGGCGTGATGAAGTTGCGGCATTAAAATGTACGCAGCGTTTGGTAAAAATTGCTCATGAGACGAAGGCTCGGATTCATGTGTTACATCTTTCGACAGAAGAAGAAATTGATTTTCTAAAAAAACATAAGGATGTTGCAACAATTGAAGTGACACAACACCATTTGACGCTCACGGCTGATGATTATAAGCAATTTGGTACATTAATTCAGATGAATCCGCCTATTCGTGAGCCGCGCCACCGTGAAGCTCTTTGGTACGGTGTTCAACAGGGGATTATTGATGTTTTAGGCTCAGATCATGCGCCTCATACTTTGGAAGAAAAGCTTCAATCTTATCCTTCTTCACCTTCAGGAATGACAGGGGTGCAAACAACAGCAGCAATTATGTTGACACATGTGAATGCAGGAAAGATATCTCTTGAGCGTTTTGTTGATCTCACGTCACATGGCCCTAGTCGTATTTTTGGTATAAGCTGTAAAGGACGCCTTGCTGTTGGATACGATGCTGATTTAACAATTGTTGATCTTAAGCGAGAAGAAATTATTACGAATGGCTTAATTGGTTCGCGTGCCGGTTGGACACCTTATGATGGTAAAAAGGTTAAAGGTTGGCCTGTTGGGACCATTATCCGTGGTATGCGTGTGATGTGGGAAGGTGAAATTGTTACTTCTTCACAAGGAGAGCCTGTTAAATTTATAGAAACTTTGGTGTAAATAGATTAAAATTATAAGCATGCCGTAAAATACCATCTTTTAGAGCGGTGATATAAGGCGTGCTAGCTCCCTTGGCACATAAGTATTTTTTTAAGTGTATGGTGAATATTTTTAGACTTGTTTGTCAAGCCTTTAGTATTTTTAGTTTAAGTAATAACATGGGTGAGAAGCCAAGAAGAATCTGTTCAACAAGAACCCAGCCTATTGATAAACAAGCTCTGAGGGTGGGCAGGAAGCCAAAGAACGATTTTGTTCAGGGGAAAGATGCTCACAAGAATAAAAACGTGTCGAGGAATTATTTTTCAAAAACTTCTCTATTTTCAGAGTAGATTTACAGCTCCCCTCATTTGTGAGAGAACATGGTTGATATTGCTGAAATTGAAGAAGATACTTTTTGTATAGATTAATTATTTATAATGCATGAGGAGGTTTTCGGATAAAGTTCTTCCTTCCTCAACGTATCTTTGATTGGCTTCAATTGCTGCTTGTGTACAATGATGATAATTTTCTGAGAAAGCACGATACGCTTCATTAAACGCTTCATAAAAATAAGCACGTCTTTGTGGGATAGGCTTTTCTGCTTCAATCAATGCGTTCATGTAGTCATACCATTGGTTTGTTGGAGTCTCGCAAAGATTTTGAAGAGAATGCAATGATCCCAAAATTTCTGCTAGTCGGAGTAATTTTTTTTCATAAGGTGGAGATTGTTGTGCAAAGGTTGGCATTGAAATGACAAGAAATATTAAAATAATGATGTTCATCAATCTATACCGCATTATTTTTATTGCTTTCTTTGAATAAAACTCTGTAAAGATAAAATAATTTTGTCATGAGAACGGTGTAAAAAAATAAAGTTAATTGCTACATTATTCTCAATTATTGATTATAAAATATAGGGCGTAAGAGGCAGTAAGGAACCCATTGTGGAATATTGAAAATACTGACGAAGCTTTGTGTGGTTAAAAATTTAAGATTTTCTGCCTGCAAGCTATCTATTTTTCACATAGATTTATATTGTATTGCCTATAGATTTTTTTCTAAGCTCATTTTTTTTAAGGAGAGAAAGCATCTCTAATGATAGAACGCTTTTGTCCAATCAAATAAAATAGATTGTTTTTATGATAAACGATGAATACAGCCGTAAATACAATGGGAAAATGATAAGAAGAATTTACTATAAGATACAAGTTTTTAGCTTAAATCGCGTAATACAATGATTTGAGATAAGATACATCTAAAAGGATCGGTGCATAATATCGTCCATGGAGTCAATAAATGAAAGAGTTGCGATTTTATAATACGCTAACACGTAAAAAAGAAAAATTTACACCAATAGATGCGACAAGAGTACGCCTTTATGTTTGTGGACCGACAATTTATGATTATGCGCATATAGGAAATGCACGTCCTGTTATTGTTTTTGATATTTTATTTCGCTTATTGCGTCATGTTTATGGCAATGAGCATGTTCTATATGCACGTAATATTACAGATGTCGATGATAAAATTAATGCACGAGCAGCTAGCGAATATCCAAACGTATCATTGAATGAGGCTATTCGTCACTTAACAGAACGTACATATTCTCAGTTTCAACAAGATACAATAGCACTTGGTTGTCTATTGCCAACCAGTCAGCCGCGCGCAACCGAGCATTTAGAGGAGATGCGCTCTTTAATTGAAAGGTTGCTTGAAAAGGGGCACGCTTATGAAGCGGAAAATCATATATTATTTTCTGTAAGTAGTATAAAAAATCCTCCCCATTATGGGGCATTTGCAAATCGTTCTTTAGATGAAATGAGGGCGGGGGCACGTATTGATGTTGCTGCTTATAAAAGGGAAGAGATGGATTTTGTTTTATGGAAGCCTTCTGAGGAAGGAGAACCAGGTTGGAAATCACCGGGCGGAATTCCTGTTTTAGGTCGTCCAGGTTGGCATATTGAATGTTCTGCAATGTCAATGGCAAAGTTATTAGCGCCCTATGGTGGTGGTTTAACTTGTGATGATCCGACCGCCAATATTTTTGATATCCATGGTGGTGGACTTGATTTAATTTTTCCTCATCATGAAAATGAGATTGCACAAAGTTGTTCAGCTTTTGGGACGGAGCGAATGGCTAATTTTTGGATGCATAACGGCTTTTTACAAGTTGAAGGTAAAAAGATGTCGAAAAGCTTTGGCAATTTCATAACTATTCGTTCTGTTTTAGAGAATAATTTTTTGGAGTTTAATGGTATTTTATCCGATGAAATGAAGCAAAATTGGGCTGGTTTGTCTGCGCGTTTTTCGATGTTGCAAACACATTATCGTGAACCATTAAATTGGACAGCACAGCGTTTAATACAATCGAGCAGCGAACTGTATCGTTGGTATGAATTGCTTCGCAGCAAAAAGAGTGAGATGAAAAACAATGAAGTAGTTGATGATACTTTGATAGATGCACTTAGTGATGATCTTAATACTCCAAAAGCACTGACTCTTTTGCGAAAATTTTATAAAGAAGGAGATGCTTTGGCTCTTGTTAATGGGATGAATTTATTAGGACTATTACGAAAAGAATGGATTAAAGAAATAGACTGCCCATTATTTACAAGAAAAACTTTTCTTGATTCAAAATTTATTGATCAGCGCATTGCCGAAAGACTACAGCTTATCCATAATAAAGAGTGGGAAGCTGCGGATATAATTCGTGATGAGCTTGCAGCTGAGGGGGTTCTTTTAAAAGATAGTAAGGATCCGCAGAGTGGTAAGCGCATAACCGTGTGGGAAATAAAGCGACACTAATGTCTCTATTCCAGCAGCTCTCATGAAAAAGGAGAATATGATGGAATTTTTATATCATTATGGGTATGTCGCACTAAAATTAGTTGTAGGCCTTATCGCTTTCCTCTTGATTTTAAGAACTACAGGTCGTGGTAGTCTTAGTCAAATGACGCCAGTTGATTTGGTAAGTAATTTTGTGATGGGAAGTATCATTGGAGGCGTTATTTATAGTCCGGATGTTAGCAGTATTCAATTATTGATCGTCTTATTTATTTGGCAGACTTTGGTCACCACTCTTAATTTTCTGATGCGCTATTCAGTTTTTTTTCGTCGTCTCATTGCAGGACGTCATATTGCATTGGTTTTAGACGGAGTATTTCAAGTGGATAAGATTAAAAACTTAGGTATCAGTGTGAATGATCTGATTACAATGTTGCGTATTAAAGGCTGTAGTTTACACGAAGCTGCTTTCGTTCGTTTAGAAACCAATGGCGATTGTTCTGTTATTAAAAAGGAAGAAGGAAAGAAGTCTATCATTTTAATACAAAATGGCGAAATTCTTGATAAGGGGCTGAAAGAGATTGGTAAAACAAAAAAGTGGCTTCATGCAGAACTGAAAAAAAAGCATGTAAAAGTTGAAAGTTTATTTGCAGCAGAGTGGTATGAGAATACAGACCCAAATAATAAATTATATAGTGGATTATTTCTTGTTCCTTTTTCAAAAACAGTCTAACTTCAAACAACGAGTAAGTATAGCTTATTGGAAGCATAATGAAGAGATGAACCTATAAACAACCACAGGGGGGTGTTTTGCCTTTTTCGTGTGGATGATAGAGAAGTAAGGGCTTTATGAAACGTGATGAAATAACAAAAACTGTATCATCAGATACGGGGAAAACTCTGCGCACACTTTACAATTTATGGCCTTATATGTGGCCAGTAGATCGGCGTGATCTAAAAATGCGTGTGCTATGGGCAATATTTTATCTTGTTTTGGCCAAGTTCGTTCTCATATCTGTACCGTATTTCTTTAAATATTCTACGAATGTGCTTGATGCCAGCTTTCAGTTACCTGAATGGTTTCCATCCAATTGGATTATTCCCATCATGCTCGTTTTGGCGTACAATGTTGCACGTATTATGCAGGCTGGATTAAATCAATTACGCGATTCTCTTTTTGCCACTGTTGGTCAATATGCTGTTCGTCAATTAGCTTATAAAACCTTTGTACATATTCATGAATTATCTTTGCGATTTCATTTGGAACGCCGAACTGGTGGGCTTTCTCGCGTGATTGAGCGTGGTACAAAAGGAATTGAAGCTATCGTAAGATTTTCAATTCTCAATACAATACCGACAGTTTTAGAATTTATATTAACAGCACTTGTATTTTACATAAGTTATGGGTGGTATTATCTTCTCATCGTTGTTGTAACGGTTGGGTTATATACCTTGTTTACCATTAAGGCGAGTGATTGGCGCATTCGTATTCGGCAACAAATGAATACAGCGGATACTGAGGCGAATACGCGCGCTGTTGATTCTCTCTTGAATTTTGAAACGGTCAAGTATTTTAGCAATGAAACTCTAGAAGCTGATCGTTTCAATGCTTCTATGGTATGTTATGAAAAAGCCGCAACAAAGATTTGGACATCGTTAAGCTGGCTTAATTTTGGTCAGGCTCTTATCTTTGGTATTGGAATGACGATCATAATGCTGATGTCAGCTTATGAAGTTTATTATAAGACACAAACTTTAGGAGACTTTGTTTTTATTAATGCACTTTTAATGCAACTTTCTATTCCACTGAATTTTATTGGTTCAATTTATCGTGATGTTCGGCAAGGTTTAACGGATATTGAAGCGATGTTTGATCTTTTAGATGTTCAACAGGAGATTGTTGATAAATCGGACGCCAAACCGTTAGAGATAAGCGATGGAACCATTCGTTTTCATCAGGTAAAGTTTTCCTATGATTCGACGCGTCAGATTCTTCGAGATATTGATTTTGAAGTCTCTGGAGGAAAAACAGTCGCTATTGTTGGTCCATCGGGTGCAGGGAAATCAACTATTTCTCGGTTGCTTTTTCGGTTTTATGATGTTGATTCGGGCTCTATTACAATTGACGGGCAGGATATTCGTGATGTAACACAAAAAAGTTTGCGCGAAGCGATAGGCATGGTACCACAAGATACGGTGTTATTTAATGATACAATTGCCTATAATATTTGCTATGGGCGTCCAAGTGCTACAGATGAAGAGATGCGCAAAGCTGCTGAAATGGCACAGATCTCAAAATTTATTGAGATATTACCAGAAGGTTTTCAATCTATGGTAGGAGAGCGTGGTCTCAAATTATCAGGTGGTGAAAAACAACGTGTGGCTATTGCACGGACACTCTTAAAAGCCCCCCCACTTCTTATTCTAGATGAAGCAACAGCGGCTCTTGATACGGCGACAGAACAGGAAATTCAACAAGCATTGGATATTGTAAGCCGTGGACGTACAACATTGATTATTGCTCACCGTCTTTCTACGGTTATCAATGCTGATGAAATTTTGGTTCTTAAAAGTGGTCGTATTATTGAAAATGGGACACATACAGAGCTTTTACGCAAGAAAGGTCTCTATGCTTCAATGTGGAATAAGCAGCTTGAAGCATCGCAAGCTGAAGAAAAATTACGTAAAATGCGTGAAGAAGATGAGACGAGTGTTGTTAATCGTAAAAAATAAATAGAGCAAAATGTAATCTATATCTTTATATGGAGTGATTGATTAAATACATAAAAAGACACAAGAGGAACAAAAAGCTTTGTTGCTTGTTTAAGTTTACGATGAATAGGAAATTATATGAGTATTCTGCAATCTTTCCATAATAGCTTTGTACCGGTTCATAAAGAAGGTTATCCTTTTATTGTAGCGTTTTTTGTTATTTCGCTCATTCTTGGTTGGATATGGAGTCCGTTTTTTTGGTTTGGTCTCGTTCTCACGGTGTGGTGTATATACTTTTTCCGTGATCCAGATCGTGTGATCCCTTTGAATTCAAATTGGGTGATGTCGCCTGCTGATGGGCGTATTTCATGTGTGGAATCATGTGTTCCACCTGAAGAATTAGGTTTAGGGAAAGATGAAATGATCCGTATTTCTATTTTTATGGATGTTTTTTCATGCCATATTAATCGTATTCCTATCAGTGGTACAGTAGAGTCTATCGTTTATCATCCAGGTCGATTTACCAATGCTGACTTTGATAAAGCTAGTCAGTTTAATGAGCGTAATGGGGTGGTAATTGATAGCAAACATGGTAAAATTGGTGTCGTACAAATAGCGGGAATGGTTGCGCGCCGGATTGTTTGCTGGTCAAAAGAAAACGATGCCGTTATGACTGGTGAGCGATTTGGATTGATTCGTTTTGGTTCTCGCCTTGATACTTATATACCGACTGAAATGAAATTGCGTGTTGCAGTTGGACAGACAGCAATTGCTGGAGAAACGGTTTTGGGTTCTTTTGATGATAAGAGTGCCACAACGGACTTCAGATACGATTAGGACTCACAATGAAAAATTTTTCGCCATTTTCTTCATTCAATCCTGAGGGGCAGCATGATGATGTTGCAAATCGGCGGCGTTCACCTACATCAATGCGGTATGTCATTCCTAATATCATTACTATTTTAGCCATTTGTGCAGGGATGAGCAGCATTCGTTTGGCTTTTGAACATCGCTATGAAGCTGCTATTTTAATGGTGCTTCTGGCCGCAGTTTTAGATGGTGCTGATGGTCGCATTGCCCGTTTAATAGATGGTAGTTCATCTTTTGGGGCACAGATGGATTCTCTTGCTGATGTTATAAATTTTGGTGTTACCCCTGCACTCATTGTTTATTCTTTTATCTTGAATCAAGCGAATCATATTGGGTGGGTTGCTGCCCTTGTTTATTGTGTTGCTTGTTGTTTGCGATTAGCACGTTTTAATGTGATGTTAGATAATCCCAATATACCTAAGTGGCAGAAAAGTTATTTTGTTGGTGTTCCAGCACCAGCAGGAGCATTATTGCTTTTATTGCCTACTTATTTAGGCACTCTTGGTTTGGTTCCCAATTGGGGGTGGGCATTATTTTTTAGTCTTTATACTGTAATTATTGCTTTTCTTTTGATTAGTCGTTTACCAGTATGGAATGCAAAAACAATTGATCAAAATTTAAGGCGCGATATCGTTATACCGTGCATGTTGGTCATTGTTATTTATGTCGGTTTTCTTGCGACTTACACATGGAAAACTTTATTGATTACAGCGGTTAGCTATATGATTTTTCTCCCCTGTAGTTTTATCGCTTATAATAAACGTGCTACTTTAGAAGAGAAAAAGACTGATGCTAAAGCTATCCAAGAATCATAAAGTGTCTCATTCTTCTGTTGAGAAGCACAGGAAAAAGAGAGAGTCAAAAGATTTACTTCTCATATGATGATCAATCAGGTATATGATAATCTACAAACCGATTTTTACGGACATTAAAGAGTTTTCCAGTTTCTTTTAAATCAGGTGATAACAAATGGATTATCTTTTTTGCAATCTCTTGTGGTGAAGGGAGAGTTTGTGGATCTTCACCGGGCATAGCTTCAGCGCGCATGGCAGTGCGTGTGGCACCAGGGTTGACACAATTAATCTTAATAGGGGTTTGTTTGAGTTCTTCTGCCCAACAGCGGGCAATCACCTCTAAAGCCGCTTTAGAGGCTGCATAAGCTCCCCAGAAAGGGCGCGCAGCATGCGCAACGCTTGAGGATAACAGGATGGCTCGTCCAGCATCAGATTCACGTAATAAAGGCTCAACGGCTTTCATTAAGCGCCATTGGCTGAAAAGATTTATTTGAAAAACATCTTCAAATACCGTGTTTTCTATATGCGCTATTGGTGAGAGTGTTCCAAGAATTCCTGCGTTTGCAACGATAATATCAAGTTTTTTCCAGCGTTTGGCAATTGAGATAGCAAGGGTATCGATGTTTTCCATATGATGCAAGTCAAGGGGAACAAGGGTTGCATGAGCTCCTTTTTCTCGGATTTGATTATCTAATTCAGTAAGTCCACTGACTGTTCGTGCAAGAGCAATAATATGAGCGCCGCGTGCAGCAAGCTCGAGTGCCAAATAATAGCCAATCCCTCTTGATGCGCCAGTAACAAGTGCAACACGCCTATGGAGACTAAAGTCACGTTTTGTCATCATTAATCTCTTGTTTTTAGAACAGATGATTGATGAATTTTGGAGAGATTTTCTTGATCAACCAGATGCGTAGGATAATATCCAGTAAAATAATGGTCAGTAAATTGTGGATCGGCGTTATTCCGTTTTTCCCCTGCTACAGCAAGATATAATCCATCCGTTGAAAGAAATTCTAATGAATCCGCTCCAATAAAATCACACATAGATTTTAAATCTGGATATTGATTTGCTAAAAGGTTTTCAGCTTTAGGTGTATCAATACCATAAAAGTCAGGATAAAAAATCATAGGGCTAGAAATGCGCATATGAACTTCTTTTGCTCCTGCATCGCGAAGCATTCGTACAATTTTAAGGGATGTTGTTCCACGGACAATAGAGTCATCAACCAGAATAACACGTTTTCCTTCAATCACAGGACGGTTTGCCGAATGTTTTAACTTGACGCCAAAAGCGCGAATTTGTTGTGTTGGTTCGATAAAAGTGCGGCCAACATAGTGATTACGAATAATACCAAGCTCGAAGGGAATTCCAATTTCTTGTGCATAGCCAATTGCGGCAGGCGTTCCTCCATCAGGAACAGGAACCACAACATCACCCTCACAAGGGGCTTCCTGTGCTAAACGGATTCCCATATTTTTGCGTGTTGTATAAACACTACGTCCTCCAACGATTGAGTCTGGACGGGCAAAATAAACATATTCAAACAAGCAAAGTTTTTCTGGTTTTGTATTTTCTGGTTTTATAATTTTTTTCGTAATTTCCCCATTTTTTTGTATTTCACATATGATGATTTCTCCATTTTTAACATCACGGACATATTTTGCTCCAATAATATCAAGAGCACAAGTTTCAGAACAAAAGATAGGCTTACCATCAAGTTCCCCCATCACGAGAGGTCTAATTCCTGTTGGATCGCGTGCCGCAATAAGCTTTGTACGTGTGAGCGCTAACATAGCATACCCACCTTCTACTTGCCGAATCGCATCAACAAAACGATCAGAGGACGATTCATAACGTGAGCGGGCGATAAGATGGAGAAAAACTTCTGAATCTGACGTTGATTGACAGATAGCACCAGAAGCGATGAGTTCACGGCGTAATGTGAGACCATTGGTAAGATTACCATTATGCGCAATAGCAATACCTCCAACTTTCAATTCAGCAAAAAGGGGTTGAACATTGCGTAATGCCACTTCTCCAGTTGTTGAATAACGGGTATGTCCAATAGCACGATTTCCTGGTAAGCGCGCAAGTGTTGCAGGGTTTGTATAGTGATCGCCAACAAGACCTAAATGCTTTTCTTGATGAAATATTTTATTATGGTAAGAAACAATCCCAGCTGCTTCTTGCCCACGATGCTGAAGTGCGTGGAGTCCAAGAGCTGTTAATGTTGCGGCATCTTCATGCCCAAGAATACCAAAAACTCCACATTCTTCATGAAGGGTATCATCATCTAATGAAAATTCTTGACAGAAAACATCGCTTTTTATCATCATATTCTTTCAGTTGTGATATGGAGGAATCATTAATATCACATTTTACATCATTTAGTTTTCTTTCCTCATGAAAAACTATTCTCTATTTTTTGAAAATTATCTTTTCATGAGAGTGTTGCTCATACGTATGTTTATTGCTGTCTTTAAACAAATTTTCCGTCTTTTCGAGAACAGATCCAATATCTTTGGGGAGTATTTCCCAAACTTTTTGTCCCAATGAATCTAAAATAGGTCTTGTTTTTGCATTTTTTAACCAATTCGCTTGAAGATCGGGTTTAATCAGTGCATTAATCAGCAACATACCGATGACCATGATAAGTAAACCACGAAGTGCTCCAAAAATAAAACCAATAGCACGGTCAAGAATACCAATTCGACTATCAATAATAAAATCAGAGATCTTCATTGTAATAATTGAAGTAATAATGAGAACAATAATAAAAATTGTGACCAATGTTGTGATCAATGCAATCATTTTATTAGAGAGATATTGTTCAAAGAAAGGTAAGACAGGTTTGAATAAAAACAGTGTCGTAACAGCTGCAACTGCCCAAGAAATCAACGATAACACTTCACGTGAAAATCCTCGAAGCATAGCAAGAAAAGCGGACAACAGGATGATTACTACGACAATTCCATCAAGGATTGTTATGATCATTTGTTTGTTCCTTATACATAAAGTTGTGTTCTTTTAAGTCTGTGTGCAAATATATTTTTTGTTATGCCATTTTTTGTTCTTATAGCAAGGATCTTTTGTATTTTATAGAGTTTTTTCTATATTATCATATCTGTGGTACAGATCATTTTTTACTTACAGTAAGAGTAGCAACGAGTTCGGGAAGGTCGGAGAAAGTTTTTTGTTGAAAGTTGAGCGAATTCATCATTTCGGTTGTTGTTGTGGGGTGAAAGGCTCCCTGAAAGCCGAGTTTTTTTGCTTCATTGATGCGCTGTGCTGAATGTGCAACAGCGCGGGTAGCTCCTGAAAGACTGACTTCACCAAAATATACATAATTTGTTGGCAAAGGAATATTGGCAAGAGAGGATACCAAAGCAGCGGCTACAGCTAAATCAGCAGCGGGTTCTGATATGCGATATCCACCTGCCACGTTCAGATAGACATCATGCTGTCCAAAACGAATGCCACAATGGGCTTCTAAAACGGCAAGAATCATAGAAAGACGATTTCCATCCCATCCGACAACTGCACGTCTTGGTGTTCCAAGGGAAGAAGGAGCAACAAGCGCTTGAATTTCTACGAGTATCGGGCGTGTTCCTTCCATGCCGGCGAAAACAGCAGCGCCTGGTGCTTTTTCATTACGTTCTCCTAAGAACAATTCGGATGGATTTATCACTTCGCGTAATCCTTTATCAGACATTTCAAAGACACCAATTTCATCTGTTGGCCCGAAGCGATTTTTTACAGTTCTAAGAATGCGATAATGATGTCCACCTTCACCCTCAAAATAGAGAACGCCATCAACCATATGTTCAACGACTCGAGGACCAGCAATTTGTCCATCTTTTGTAACATGCCCAACAAGAACAACGGCGGCTCCTGTTTTCTTGGCAAAGCGGATCATTGCCTGAGCACCGATACGTACTTGTGTGACAGTGCCAGGTGCTGAATCTGCTGTATCTGACCATAGGGTTTGAATCGAATCGATAATCACCATATCAAGGTTTTTATGTTCGCTTAAGGTTGCCAGAATATCTTCAACATTGGTTTCAGCAGCAAGTTTCACTTCTGTATTGTTAGCTTCAAGCCTTTGTGCGCGCAGACAAATTTGCGCAATAGCCTCTTCACCTGAAACATAGATGACATTATATCCTTTACGTGATAAAGCAGCAGCTGTTTGTGTTAGCAATGTTGATTTACCAATACCCGGATCACCTCCAACAAGGAGTGCTGATCCACGGACAAAGCCCCCACCGGTAACACGATCAAGTTCAGCAATACCAGAATGAATACGTGGAGCATCTTCGATATTTCCAGAAAGAGATGTGAGTGTGACAATGCGTCCTTTACGAGCATTCTGCTTAGGACCACTTCCTATGCCGCCATTTATATTTTCTTCAACAAGAGAATTCCATTCCCCACAGGCGCTACATTTCCCTGCCCAACGAGAATGGATGGTTCCGCAATTTTGACAGATAAATTGAATACGATTACGCGCCATGTCGATTTAACCAATTTGCTCTGGAAGGTAATTGCTATCGGCCAGATCACTAAAGCGTGTGAAATCAGATTGAAAGGCAAGGGGCACGATTCCTGTCGGCCCATGGCGCTGTTTTGCAATAATAACATCAGCTTTTCCAAAAGCTTTGTCCATTATTTCTTGCCATTTCGTATGTTCCAAGCTACCTAGTTTTGGTTCTTCATTTTTGAGATAATATTCTTCGCGATAGACAAACAGAACGATGTCGGCATCTTGCTCAATTGAACCAGATTCACGTAAATCTGAGAGCTGTGGACGTTTATCTGTTCTATTTTCTACTTGACGAGAAAGTTGAGAGAGAGCGATAATAGGAATATTCAATTCTTTTGCTAATGCTTTTAATCCTGTGGTAATTTCTGTGATCTCTTGAACACGATTTTCTGATGAACGCTTTGAACTGCTTGTCATGAGTTGGATATAGTCAATAAACAAGATATCTAAACCATGTTGCCGCTTGAGACGCCGCGCACGAGCAGCTAATTGCGTAATTGATATTCCCCCAGTTTGATCAATATAAAGTGGTGCCTTTTGTAGTTGGTTCACCGCACGAATAATTTTTGAAAATTGTTCATCTGAAATATTGCCACGCCGAATATCAGAAGAAGAGACTTCTGTTTGTTCAGAAATAATACGGGTTGCAAGCTGTTCGGATGACATCTCAAGTGAGAAGAATCCCACAATGCCGCCTTCATTTTCTTGGATATTGGCATTACGATTATAAGCATTAGCAATATTAAAGGCAATATTGGTAGCCAGTGAGGTTTTACCCATACCAGGGCGGCCCGCAAGGATAATTAAGTCAGATGCTTGTAATCCTCCCATTTTTTCATCAAGTGTTTTAATATGGGTGGCTATCCCTGATAATTGTGAAGAGCGCTTTTTCGCAGCACTTGCCATATCGATAGCTTTTTTAATAGCCTCATTAAAATTTTCAAATCCACCTCCATATTTCCCTTTTTCTGCTAGCTCAAATAACTGATTTTCAACAGTTTCAATTTGTTGGGTAGGCGTGAGTTCTACAGGAGCATCAAAGGCTGTATTGACAACTTGAGTTCCAAGGTTAATCAAAGATCGTCGGATAAAGAGATCGTAAATGACGCGTCCATAATCTTCAGCGTTAATAATAGTGACTGCCTCTGTGGCTAAGCGAACAACATACTGGTATACAGTAATATCTCCAATTTTCTCTTCCATTTGGATATAGGGTTTGATTGTAACTGGATCTACACGTTTTCCTATTTTAATAAGGTGAGATAAAACATGATAAATTTTTTGATGCAATGGTTCAAAAAAATGTTCTGGTTTTAGAAAATCTGAAACGCGGTCAAGAGAATCATTGTTGATAAAGATGGCACCAAGCAATGCCTGTTCAGCTTCAATATTATGCGGAAGTTGCCGAAAAGAAGGAGAATCCTCTTTCTTTGAAGAGCTGACATTAACAACGTTAGTTTCTTCCATAATATTTTTCCACTAAAATTCTAAGTCTAGCTACTTTAGGTGATAAATTGAAAATCGTATAATTAAAAGGATAGAGCTACAAATCTTCATTTTAAGTTAAAATTATATAATTTTTTAAAACTCTCTTTCGTTCCTCATTTATCATTTGTGTATTATTTATATAACGTCTATCTATTTTATTTTATAATATGTGATTTTAAAGTGGAAGTTTTTCTACTCTAAATTTAAGTATTTTTAAGTTACTTAACCTTAAAATTCCAATATCTGTTTAAGTAGAATTATTTTTTTATAACTGAAATTATTTCAGATCATGTGAGGATATAATCAGCCTAACGCTCATATAAACTTTATCCTTAAGGGTAAAACTTTAAATTATTTTTGCTTTATATGCTGGAAAACAAAAGACATTTCCTCTTAGTGATATTATCATTCTCGGCATGTAATGCTTTTAAATAGTATATTTCTAATTCTTTCATAAAAATTAGGTTCTTTACGTACGATAGTCATAAAATACTCACTTTTAAAGTGTGAGTATTTTATGAGCGATATTTAAAATGGAATAAAAAATATAAAACAGAAAGAAAAAATAGCAATTAAGCTTCTTGATGAGAACTGTTTATATCGTTGTCATTAATTTCTTCTGCCAATAATTCTTCCTGACTTTCTTCTAATAATTCTTCTTGAATATTATATATTTCTTTAGCCGAAGTGAGAGTTTCACCTTCTGCTTGGCGTTGTGCTTCACTGGTAGAACGCGCAACGTTAATAATCACAGAAATTTGAACTTCTGGATGTAAACTAAGAGTGATAGTGTGAAGACCGATCATTTTTATTGGATGATTAAGTTCGATTTGATTTCTTCCAATAGAAAAGCCTTCATCTGTTATGATTTCAGCAATATCACGTGTTGACACAGAACCATAAAGTTGTCCTGTTTCACCAGCAGAACGAACAACAATGAATGATTGTCCATCAAGTTTTTCAGCAATTTTTTGCGCTTCGCTTTTGCGTTCAAGATTACGTGCTTCAAGTTGTGCACGTTGTACCTCAAAATGTTTTTTATTAGCTTCATTTGCGCGTAAAGCTTTACCTTGAGGCAAGAGAAAATTACGCGCATAACCATCTTTAACTGAGACAATATCACCCATCTGACCAAGACGAGGAATGCGCTCAAGTAAAATAATATCCATAGTTTTTCCTTTCGAACAAATAAATTTAGTGGAGTTTTTTGCGTGATTGAAAATTGTATTGAATAGCAGCCCAAATTCCCATCAAAAGCATCATGAAAACAATAGGTGGAGTAAAAACGACTGTTAAAATAGCAATATAAACAAGAGAAAGTATAATAATCCGACCGTTTACCCCTTTTGTAATATTATGAAGATATGCTAGACCGCTAATTAATATGATGACAGTGTATGCAGTACTAAAGACAAGTGTACTCAAGTTAAGAGAAGCGCTCAACTCAACCATCGATGCTATGCAAACAATAATAAAAATAATAATTCCAGAAATTGGAAGGCGGAGAGTTTGGCTCCAATCATCACGGGGTCTTTTCAGCCATTTCATATGTTGTGCTGCTATCATGGAAAAGTAAAGGTTACCAATGAGAAAAACCAAACTATAAATAGTCAAAGAAAAAGCAGTAAAAGTTGCTGTATGCGTCATTAAAAGCTCATTAAAAGCGCGTATATCGGCTTCTTTTATTGACTGTGTTTGTTGCAGAGTTTGTGCTATGTTTTCGGTGATTTTTTTTGCAACGATGGGTGTGGAAGGACGTGTTTGAACATAGAGCCCAATGAAAGTTGCTATAAGAGCGATAAAATTAGTTAAATGAAAAATAACCGATGATAATGGATACCACATCAGTTCGTTTTCTTTTTGCGCTGGTCGTGCAAGCCCAAGAAGCCAAGAAGCATAGACAGCAGGAAGGAAAAATAAGAACATAAAGCCAAGAGCAATATAGGTATTAGTGGTTATGATAAGAACAACAGTGGCACTTATGAGGGCGATGAGACTGGCTAATGTTCCTTGACCGAACGCGACAATAAAAATTGGCAATGAAAGAAAGCAGCCAAGAAGAAGAGAAAAAAAGGGCGCGATATTTGCAACACTGATGATTGCCATTCCTATCACAACAGCAAATAATCCTGCCAAAATACCGGTTAATATCTCATAAGTACGATTTTTTTTCATTTATTGCTGTCCTGCTTTCTGCAGTTAGAGGCGTGTCAATACCCCAACTTTGACATTTAATAGCTTAACATAGGATACAACAAGCTATTTTTTAACCATATAAGAAAAGCAACTGGATAAACTCTCCAGTTGCATAGCGTATTGATCACTTACTTTATAACGTACGGAAGTAAGCCTAAAAAGCGAGCACGTTTGATAGCGTTAGCTAATTCACGCTGTCTTTTTTGACTAACAGCTGTAATCCGTGAAGGAACAATTTTTCCACGTTCAGAGATATAACGTTGTAACAATTTGATATCTTTATAATCAATTTTCGGTGCATTAACTCCTGAAAAAGGACATGTTTTGCGACGGCGATGAAAGGGGCGACGTGCAGAGTTTTGATTAGTATCAGTCATCATTCTACCCCTTCTATAGCATTTTCACGTTGACGACGCGGGGAACGAGAACGCTCCTCATCATGACCAATGTGGCTATTGCGATCAAGATGTGAGAGCATAGCAGATTTTTCTTTTTCATGTTTTTCTACACGAATGGTCATGTAACGCAAAACATCCTCATTGATGCGCATCTGACGCTCCATTTCAGCAATTGCTGTAGCTGGTGCATCAATATTGACCAATACATAATAAGCCTTACGGTTTTTTCGAATACGGTAAGCAAGAGGACGAAGTCCCCAATTTTCTACACGCCCAACTTTTCCACCCTGCGCTTCAATGACACCTTTGTAGAGACTCAAAAGTTCATCAACTTGTTGCGGTGCAATGTCTTGTCGAGCAAGGAACATATGTTCATAAAGAGCCATTGTTTTGCCTTTCTTCAATTAAATTCCACCGGTTTTAGCGCAAAGCCTCTGCGACTTGTCTTTTTTGGAAATCCAAAGAAGAAAGGACGCGTTTACAATTCGAGACATCTCAGAGCGGAGACACGGGAGGTCGGAAACATTGTATTTCCTACTGATTTCAAAGCCCTCCGTTCAACCTCCAGCTAAAGTACCGGCAACGAACACTCCATATCTACAGGTTATCTTTAAAAATAGCAAGTTTACGCACATAAAAAAATTGATTTATTAAATCTTGATATATTTTCAATATATTTCCCTCTTCTACAAAGAGATAGTTCTGTAACACTATAAAAATAAGGAGAGAAAAATGGACTTTTTAAACCAGATTGATGTTTCACTCTTTGAAATGTTTGTCGGCAATCATCAATCTTGGTCGATTTTAGTTTTGTTTAGCATTTTTTGTGCAAAGTTTTTAATTTACATCATTCCTATTCATCTTTTTGCGTTGTGGTTTTGTGGTAGAGAAAGGGAACGATGTGTCGTGCTAAGCACTTGCATGAGCATTTGTACTTCTCTTTTCATAGGCTATCTCATTTCTCTTTTTTACTTTCATCCACGCCCATTCGTTGTAGGGCTGACAACACCCCTGATTCAACATCGTGCAACAGCTTCTTTTCCTAGTAATCATGCCTTGACCATTGCATCTTATACAGCTAACTTTTATTTTTACCGATACAAAGTGGCTTTTAGATTTGCTGTGGTGTTTTTATTCTTAATCTGTTGGGCGCGCATCTTTGTGGGTGTACATTACCCTTTTGATATTTTAGCAGGTATAGTTTTAGGAAGTCTTATAAGTTTGAGTGTTATTCAGTTTATAGCACCATATTTTCCTAAGTTTTTATATCAAATTCCACCCTTAAAATATAATTTTAAGTGTGGTATTCGTTTTAAATAAAGGGCTTTATCTTGATTTGTGCGGATGAATAAGGTCAAAAGAAAATAATTTAATTGTACAGTTTTAGGAGTTGATAAATGGGTGCAGCTTTTGTTTTTCCAGGGCAGGGGAGTCAACTTGTTGGTATGGGGAAAGCGCTTGCAGAGCAATTTGTTGCAGCGCGGATGGTTTTCGAGGAAGTTGATGATGCTTTGGGTGAGAAATTATCAAAGATCATTTTTGAAGGACCAGCAAATGTTTTAACGTTAACAGCAAATGCACAACCGGCATTAATGGCTGTATCTATGGCTGTCATTCGTGTGATGAAACAATTAGGGCTTCGTATAGAAGAAAAGGTAAGATTTGTTGCTGGCCATTCTTTAGGCGAATATTCGGCTCTTTGTGCTGCTGGTACATTTACTCTCACAGATACGGCAAGACTTTTGCGTATTCGTGGCAATGCTATGCAGGCTGCTGTTGCGGTTGGTGAAGGTTCTATGGCTGCATTGATTGGTTTGGAAGAGCACATTGTGGAAGAAATTTGCGAAACTGTTTCTGGAGAAGGACTATGTCAGATTGCTAATGATAATGGTGGTGGGCAAATTGTTATTTCCGGTAAAGCAAAAGCAGTTGAGGCAGCGGTAGAGATTGCATCAACAAAAGGTGCAAAACGTGCACTTCTTCTTCCTGTTTCTGCACCTTTTCATTCATCTTTAATGCAACCTGCTGCTGATGCCATGAAGAAAGCACTTTTGACTGTTAACAAAATGTCCCCTATTGTTCCTTTGATTGCCAATGTTTCTGTTGCACCTGAGAGCAATCCAGAGCGTATTACTACTCTTCTTGTCCAACAAGTGACTGGGAGGGTGCGATGGCGTGAAACAATAGAATGGATCGCTGCGAATGGGGTTGATACGCTTTTTGAAGTTGGTTCTGGAAAAGTATTAACAGGTTTAACGCGTCGTATTAACAAAGATATAAAGGGGGTAACAATTGGAACAGTTGATGAAATAGAATCAGCGCTAGGCATGCTTGGCGTTTAATCTATAAGGAGTTAAAAAATGTTTAGATTAACAGGGCGTAAAGCTCTTGTAACGGGGGCTTCGGGAGAAATTGGTGAGGCAATTGCACGCTGCTTTCATGCACAAGGAGCCATTGTTGGACTTCATGGAACACGTGAAGAAAAGCTCAGAGAAGTGGCGGCAGAATTAGGGCAGAATGTTTTTGTATTTCCCGCTAATCTTTCTGAACGCCAATCGATTAAACAATTGGCTGAAGTTGCAGAGAGAAAAATGGATGGCGTCGATATTTTGGTTAACAATGCGGGAATCACTAGGGATGGTCTTTTTGTGCGTATGCAAGATAAAGGCTGGGATGATGTTTTAGAAGTTAACCTAACAGCTGCTTCTCTTTTGACGCGTGAATTAATACATTCTATGATGCGCCGCCGTTATGGAAGAATTATTAACATTACATCTGTTGTTGGTGTTGTGGGAAATCCTGGACAAACGAATTACTGTGCTGCAAAAGCAGGCTTGATAGGTTTTTCTAAAGCATTGGCACAAGAAATTGCTTCGCGAAATATCACTGTCAATTGTATTGCTCCAGGATTTATTAAATCTGCAATGACAGACAAGCTTAATGAAAAGCAAAAAGAAGCCATTATGGCTGCGATTCCAATGAAGCGTATGGGAAGTGGGCAAGAAATAGCTACTGCTGCTGTTTATTTAGCAAGCGATGAAGCAGCCTATACGACAGGTCAAACACTCCATATCAATGGTGGAATGGCAATGATATGAGTATTTATTTTATTCCACATTGATTTATGAATTGTATTATTTTAGATAGTAACGATTGAAATGGATAGATGCATCTATTTCTTTAATATGGTCGTTAATCAATTGATGTCGGAATGTCAGATTGGTTCATTTTGTAGGGGATATCCACAGGATGTTTTAAATCATTACTAAAATCTTTTAAAGTAATGCATCTATTGCTTGATTAGATGAACCGATATAGTTAACCAAATTATAGGAAATATAAATTCGAGGATTTCAACATGAGTGATACAGTAGAGCGCGTTAAGAAAATTATCGTGGAACATCTTGGGGTTAATGCTGATAAAGTTGTAGAAAATGCAAGCTTTATCGATGATCTAGGGGCTGATAGCCTTGATACGGTTGAACTCGTTATGGCTTTTGAAGAAGAGTTTGGGGTAGAAATTCCAGATGAAGCTGCTGAAACGATTTTCACCGTTGGTGATGCAGTCAAGTTCATTGATAAAGCTTCTGCGTGATTACTAAAGGGCAAAGGCATAAATTGCTTTTGCCTATATTCTTCGGAGTTCTTTTGAAAAGAGAGCTTTGAGAGGTGAAGTTTAGTTCAAGGTTAGAAGTTATGAGACGTGTTGTTGTTACTGGTTTAGGATTGGTATCTCCATTAGCTGGTAATATTGAATATAGTTGGAAACGACTTCTTGAAGGAAGAAGTGGTGTCCGACGTATCACTGAATTTGATGTATCAGATTTGCCATGCCAGATTGCTGCGCGTATCCCCTTAGGGGATGGAACAGAGGGGACCTATAATGCTGATTTGTATATGGAACCTAAGGAGCAACGTAAAGTTGATGCATTTATTGTTTATGCAATGGCTGCTGCTAACCAAGCGCTTGCAGATGCCGAATGGTTTCCTAAGAGTGATGAAGATCAGATTTGTACAGGTGTGTTAATTGGTTCGGGAATTGGGGGAGTTGAGGGCATTGTTGAAGCTGGTTATACGCTTCGTGATAAGGGCCCACGTCGTGTTTCTCCCTTTTTTATTCCAGGTCGTTTGATTAATCTTGCTTCTGGTTATGTGTCTATTCAATATGGTTTACGGGGGCCTAATCATTCTGTTGTAACGGCTTGTTCGACAGGGGCGCATGCGATTGGTGATGCGGCACGTTTGATTATGTTTGGTGATGCAGATGTCATGGTGGCAGGGGGGACTGAATCTCCGATAAATCGGATATCTCTTGCAGGTTTTGCAGCTTGTAGAGCTCTTTCTACTTGTCGCAATGATGATCCTGAACGGGCGTCACGTCCTTATGATACTGATCGTGATGGTTTTGTGATGGGGGAAGGAGCAGCTGTTGTTGTTTTAGAAGAGCTGGAACATGCCAAAAAACGAGGGGCGCGTATTTATGCTGAGATTATTGGCTATGGTTTATCTGGTGACGCTTACCACATTACAGCACCTTCAGAAAGTGGTGAAGGGGCTCAGCGTAGTATGATAGCTGCTCTTAAGCGTGCACAAGTGAATGTGAGTGAACTTGATTATATTAATGCTCATGGTACATCTACGATGGCTGATTCCATAGAGCTAGCGGCTGTTGAGCGTGTTTTAGGGAGTTATGCACCACAAGTTTCTATGTCATCAACGAAATCATCTATCGGGCATTTACTTGGTGCAGCCGGTGCTGCTGAGGCTATTTTTTCTATTTTAGCTATACGGGATAATATAGCCCCAGCGACACTGAATCTTGACAATCCATCGATTGAAACAAAAATCGACCTTGTACCACACAAACCGCGTGAACGAAAGATTGATACGATTCTTTCTAATTCTTTTGGATTTGGTGGGACAAATGCATCGTTGGTGATACAACGTTTTAGAGGATAATAAGTATTTTTATTTAATTTCTTCTTTTGAGTTTTCTACTTTATTATAAGGTGAATGAGAAATTATAATATTATCCTTAATCGCTATGAGGGGTTATGTCCGATGTGAAAAATGGAAAACCATTAAAGGACGTAAGTGATTCCTCTTCGAATCATTTAGCAGATAGTTATGACATGTTAATACATAAAAAACGAAAGAAATCATCTATCGTCCGTAATCCATTGGTTGTTCTCGGTAATTTTTTTCTTATGCTGATTGTGATTATTCTTTTTGGCATAAGTATTCCTCTTTATATTGGAAAAAGTATTTTTGAAGAAAAGGGAAAAATTGAGGAAGAACAAATTGTTCTTATCCATCCTGGTACCGGAATTCGTGAAATTGCTTCATTGCTAGAAAAACGTGGTTTCATTCGATCATCAGATATCTTTGTTTATGGGGTTGGTTATCACCAAAAAACAACGCATCTGAAGGCTGGTGAATATTTAATTCCAGCTCATGCTTCGATGCAGGATATTATGGATATTCTTGTGAAAGGAAAATCTATAGAGTATACATTTACAGTACCTGAAGGTTTAACGGTTCAGCAAGTTTTCGATCGATTAGCTGCGAATGAAATTTTGATTGGAGACCTTCCAAAAATTTTGCCTCCAGAAGGCTGTTTAATGACGGATACTGTTCGTTTTATTCGGGGGACAACGCGTAAAGAGATTGTAAACAGATTGCGTGAAGGACAGACAAAATTAATTCATGCTATATGGGCTACGCGTTCACCTGATTTACCTATTAAATCAATTGATGAATTTGTTATATTAGCCTCAATTGTTGAGAAAGAAACGGGAATTGCAGCAGAAAGACCAATGGTTGCTGCGGTATTTTATAACCGCCTTACAAAGCATATGCGTCTTCAATCGGATCCAACAGTAATTTATGGTCTCTTCGGAGGAAAAGGAAAACCATCCGGTCGTGCGATTTATCGTTCAGATCTTGAGAAGGAAACACCCTATAATACTTATAAAATTAATGGTTTGCCTCCAACGGCTATTGCAAATCCAGGTCGAGATTCTTTGAAAGCGGTAGCACATCCACCAAGCAGTGATGCACTTTATTTTGTTGCTGATGGTTCAGGAGGGCATGTCTTTTCTCGAACTTTAGAAGAACATAATATGAATGTTCGCAAGTGGCGAGAATTAAAGGCAAGACATTAAATTTATAATAATAACGTATCTGTTTGCATCGTAAAATGAAAATCCAAAGTATAGTAAAATTTTTTTATAAGAATTATAAAAATCATTTTCTTGTATGCTACAAGAGAGCTTAGCGTATGGATAAAAATATTTAAGAAAGAAATAAATATACTGCTAATAAATTATTTTAATGGAAGAACAGGATAACATTGAGATCTAGCTGCTAAAGCAAATACCATTGGTTGGGAGAAATATTGAGGTAATGTATTATTTAAATTTTGAAGAAAAATTTATAAACAAAGTAGAGTGGTGTGATGACAGCCTTTGAAAGTAAATTCAATGCCATAAAAACAAATCAACGCCGCGGTTTTTTATTTATTCTCTCTTCACCTTCAGGCGCTGGTAAATCAACAATTTCTCGATTACTTCTAAAAGAGGGACAATTAGAGCTTTCCGTAAGTATGACCACAAGGAAAAGGCGTCCTAGTGAAGTAGATGGGCTGCATTATTACTTTATTTCAAAGGAAGAGTTTAAATATAAGCGTGATAGGGATGAATTTATTGAGTGGGCAGAAGTTCACGGGAATTATTATGGCACTTTACGTGAAACTGTTGAAAAAGCATTGAATACCGGCCGTGATATGCTATTTGATATTGATTATCAGGGTACTAAGCAGCTGCAAAAAAAAATGCTAGGAGACACTGTATCTGTTTTTATTCTTCCACCATCAATGAAAGAGCTTGTTTCGCGTTTACATCGTCGAGCCGAAGATAGTCAAGATATCATCAATTTACGATTGGAAAATGCACGAACGGAATTGAAGCATTGGCATTCTTATGATTATGTCGTGATTAACGAAGATTTAGATCAGTCTTTATCTTTGATTAAGTCAATTTATTTAGCTGAAACCACAAAACGCGAGCGCTGTTCTTATCTTGCCTCTTTTGTTGATGGGCTTATTGCTGAAAAGATCGATAAATGCCTTTATTAAAAAAGAATGCAAAACAAAAAGTGCATTTTTTAGAGCACTAGATGCGCTAAAGTTACAAATTCAGAAACCGAGAGTGTTTCAGCACGGCGTCTTCCATCAATTCCAGCTTTTTCTAACAGCTCTTCACCTCCAAGTGTTTTGAGATTTTGACGAAGCATTTTTCGTCTTTGTCCAAAAGCAGTTTTTGTAATGAGGCTTAGTTTTTGTGCAGAGCAGGCAAGAGGGCGGGGGCGCGGAATAATATGAACAACGGAAGAGGTTACTTTAGGCGCTGGTATAAAGGCTTGAGGTGGAACATCAAAAGCAATTTTAGCAACGGTACGCCAGCCAGCTAAAACACTAAGGCGTCCATAGTGAGCAGAGTGAGGTTGAGCCGTAATCCGTTTGGCAACTTCACGTTGGAACATCAATGTCATTGACTCATAAAAAGGAGGCCATGGTTCAGACAAAAGCCAATTTAATAAGAGTTGTGTTCCAATATTATAGGGAAGGTTTGCAATAATGCGTGGTTTTTCTAGGCTTGTTTCAAAGAGTTTTGAGAAATCTTGCTTCAGAGCATCATTACAAATAAGTTTTAATTTTTGAGGATAGTGTTTTTCTATTTCTAAGAGAGCCGGTATACAACGCTCATCGCGTTCTATTGCTATTACAATGGCGCCCTTTGCCAGCAAGGCACGTGTGAGACCTCCAGGACCAGGCCCAACTTCAATAACAGGTTTTCCTTCTATATTTCCTGCTTGATGAGCAATTTTAGAGGTTAAATTAAGATCAAAAAGAAAATTTTGCCCCAAAGATTTATGTGCTTGTAATCCATATATATCAATAACCTCACGCAGAGGAGGAAGATTATCTATTGGCATGGGTTCAAACTATTTTTTGCAAGTTGATTTGCAAGTTTAAGAGCAGCAATAAAGCTTTCGGGAGAGGCTATCCCTTTATCAGCAATGTCAAAAGCAGTCCCGTGATCTGGAGACGTACGAATAAAAGGTAAACCTAATGTAACATTAACGGTGGTATCAAAGTCTAATGTTTTAACAGGGATAAGGGCTTGATCATGATACATACAAATGGCAACGTCATATGCCTTTCTTGCGCATTCATGGAACATTGTGTCGGCAGGCAGCGGGCCTGCAATATTGAGTCCTTTCTTTTTAAGATATTCAATAGCAGGAGTGATAACTTCAATATCTTCTTTTCCCATTGCACCTCCTTCTCCAGCATGAGGATTAAGACCAGCAACAGCTAGTCGGGGTGATGTTATTTTAAACCGTGTTTTTAAGTCACATTCAGTAATAAGTACCGTTTGAATAATTAAATCACGGGTAAGCTGTGAAGGAACATCTTTGAATGGAATATGAACAGTAATTGGTACCGTTTTTAATCGAGGTCCTGCTAACATCATAACGGGATGATAACATTTATGAAAAGCTTTATATGCCAAATCGGCTAAAAATTCTGTATGACCTGGAAATTGAAAACCAGCATCATAAAGATTTTTTTTTGCAATAGGACAAGTGATTAGTGCACATGCATGGCCATTTTGAATCAATTGAACACTGCGTTTAATCGCTTCAATGATTCCAGCAGCATTATTCGATGAAGGTATACCTAATTGATCACTTTGTTTGTTTTTTAACGGTATGATAGGAAGGGCGTTTTGAAAATTTTTTGTAGGATTATTGATTAAAACAGATTGCACCTCAACATCAATCTGTAAAAAACGAGCGCGCGAACGAATAACATCTGGATCAGCAAGAAGTACAAAAGGTGGAATTTTATGCGTAACACGCAAATTCCACGCTTTTAGTACTATTTCAGGACCAATTCCGGCAGGATCACCACCGCTAACAACAAGAATAGCCATTATGAATTTTGAATACGCGCCACTCGGCGCAGTTCTTCTAAATATTTGTCGCTTAATTCTTCAAGTTTTTGCGGGCTTCTTTTTTTACTATCTTGAAGAGAAAAGATCAGCCGAGCGACATAATCATCAGAAACTCTCTTTATTTTGCAGACAGCAATTGCTTCGATTCCATCAGATGTTTCTTGTAATTTTGTCATTTTTCCAGCAGGTGTTGCAAGAATAGCTTGTTCCCATGCACTGGGGAGTTGGGGCTCCAGAAACTTTCCTAAGTGACGGATAGTAACGTCTAAAATACCTTTTGCTTGATTGTGAGCATTTGCACATCCACGGAAATGTGCGCGAAAATTACTTGCTTCTCTTTGACGTCTTTCAAAGATTTCTGAACGACGATGTGCTGGAATGACAAAAACAATTCTCTGTAATGTATATTCGTTGGTTGAAGGTTTTACACCACCATTTTTTAATATTCTGCGTACAGCTTCTTGTTCACTAATCATACCTGTTTCAGATTGATAGCGTGCGCTAACAAGACGTCCCCATCCTATTTGTCCACGGATGTAATCTTTAAAGTGTTGCACAGTGATATCAGTTTGGATCAGAATCTGGTTGAGCTGATCAATCGTCATATTATTTTGTGTTGCAAAATTCTCAAAAGCTTTATCAACTTCATCATTGCTTACTTCAATATTAAGACGTTTTATTTCAATATTTTTTAGCTTTTCGTCAACAAGCTCTTTTTTAGCCTGTGCCACCAAATTGCCTTGCTTTTGTTGTAATCTGAGAAAAGCAAGGCGCCTTTGTATATCATAATTTGTGATGGGGTTGCCATTAACTGTAACAACAATAGAAGTCTGCGCAAAGACTGTCGGAATCAAAAATCCATTTATTAACAGGCTACTTACGCTCAAAGACGCAATATAAAATAAAGCAAGAAAACGCTTTTTCAATTTATTCATATAAATAGGCTTTCGCATTGTTTATTAATTCTCATCAACAACTTAAAATACACGCTTTCTTTCATAAAAACAATGATAAGTTAAATGACTGATACATTCCCTTTATAAATTAATCTATCTTTTTTCCGATATCTGCAATCGTACGCAATGAAAGAGAGAAATTAAAGTTTTGCAAGGGTGCTTTCCTGCCTGGATTCGTTACCTGTTGATAACCGAATGTTAACCCGAAACATTCATCCATATAACTCAAGCTAATTCCTCGCTTTATAAATGTACCAGATACTAAATCATAACCGGCGTTGCTATTAATGGACCAATAATCTGCCAATTTAAGTCCTGTTTGAAAAGAAATTTCTTGGCGCTCTTGAGAATATTCATAATCTGGTTGCTTTGCGATATAGGCATATTGTAGAGCCGCCCAAAAATTTTGCCATTTTTGTGATGCTTCGATTTCACTACGGCGGATTTTTCCTGTTTTTTTGTCAAAGCGTCCACGCGTTTCTAAGGAAAAACCACTTTTATGGGTTGTACCAAACATTGCAACATAGTCTGAACGTTTTGCCTCTAAGCTAGAATGAGTACCGACATTGATAAAGTCCTTTTCTGCAAAAGAATTCTTTCCTGCTAGATGAAAGGATTGTCCAATGAGACCATAAAGAGACCAATTATCATTAAGGCTTCCAGAGTATCTTAGACCTATATTGGCTCTTGTGCCACCTTCTACACGATCATAACCAGAAAATTTATCCCGTTGAAAGAGAGTAGTTGCATCAAATACAAAGCTTTGAGCATCTTCATTAGGAATTTGTCCGATATATTGTTCATTATTGCGTATGAAAATTTGTGCGGTTGGTTCTATGATATGTGTAGAATGATCAGCTGTAATGAGAAAGGGATAGCGTAGTTCTAACCCTGCTGTTGCCATGCCACGAATTGCTGAACCACGAACTTCGGATAACATAGTGTTTTTTATAGAAGAATCATGATTTTCACGTACATTGGTTGTAATGATATCGGCTCGTAGAGAGAGGAGGGGGGTTAAGATGAGTCCATTGTGCGTGTTGAAGCGCTTTTTCCACTGAAGCTCGTTTGTTAACCGCAAACTATTTCCAGCTATACCAGAAAGTCTTACTATGTTGAGAGAATTTGCGTTCTTGTCGGGTGAACTGAAATCAGCATGACGACGATAAATTGATTGCATATTACTATGGAAGGTGAGCTCTCCATTATAAATGGGTTCATCTGGTGTGAAAGTATAATCGATGCGTGGTAGAACCCACGCTTGCCGAGAGTGACGTTCATAATGAGGATCATTCAATATCAAATCTTGAACTTTAAAATGATAAAAACGCATATCAAAATAATTTTTTCCTGCAAGACCATTCAGATAGATCTGAGAAAGTTGTGTAGGATTGTTATAGTTTTCAAGTTTATAGGCACGACTAAAATGCCGATCTGACTGTGCAAGAATATCCCATCCATAAGTCCAGTGTGAATTAATACGAAAGTCCCCTTTTGTTGCCAGCATATAACGATTTTTATACTGTGCATCAATTGTATCATTATCAAATTTATGCGGTTTTATTTGATATATATAAGCAAAGCGAATGTTATAACGGCCCGTTTTAAAACGTTGACGCCATTCCCCTTCGGTCAAAAGCCCTTGTTGGGTATAAACCGTAGAAGAAAGTGTGAAATCGTAATGAGGAGCGAGATTCCAGAAATAAGAATTCTTTATCCCCATGCCGAGATCATTGGTATAAAAAAAATGAGGAGTAAGCAGACCGCTAGCACGCCTGACAGTTGGATCATAGATCTCAAAATTTGGAAATTTTATAATCGGTACACCAAAAACTTCAAAACTGCTATTTTCAAACCGAATTTTTTTGACGCTATTATTCCATATGATCTTTCTTGCTTTAATTTTCCATAAGACGTCTCGATCTGGTTTATAAGAGCAAGGTTCACAGGCTGTATAGGTTGCATTTTCAAAGACTGTTATGTGATTGTGTTTGCGTGTAGCATTTTGGGCTGAAAAGTGAACATTGTTGGCTGTATCAATACGTAAGGCGTTTACAAAACCCTCGCCAAGATCTTTGGTCATATCAATTTGGTTGGAATAAATTTTATTACCATCCTTTTGAGTAATTTCAACGTTCCCTTGTGCTATAAGCCGTCCTGTTTTTTGATTGTAAATAATTTTTTGAGCGACAACTTTATTGCCATCATATTCGATTTGGACATTACCGTGTGCAGAAACAGTGTTTTCATCACGATTGTAGATGAGTTCATCCGCAGAGAGCAAAAGAGGAGGTTCCGGATTTTGAATGCGACTTTGAGAAGGAGATTGAAGGCTTTGAGCGTGCGCACAATAAGACAAAGCACCTCCTAAAATAACCCCCACAATACTTTTAAAAGCGAGAGCACTTAATTTTGTTAAAATAGTTTTTTTAAGTGTTAATGCCTTCACTTAGCCATCCTCTTTATGAAGCAAAAAAGAGATTCCTAAGAATAACGCAATAACAACGGGTGTCCAAGCTGCAATAATTGGTGGAATATATCCAGCATTACCAAAAGCTTGGACAAGTACGGAAATAACATAAAGCATAAACCCAGCTATCACGCCACCAAGAATCAACATTCTAGATTGCCCAAAACGTGTAAAATTTAAAGATACAGTTGCTGCAATGAGGGTCATTGCCACAAGCAATGCCGGTAATGCAATCAAAGATTGGAAATACATATCAAAATTATGAGCAGAATAGCCAAATGAACGTGCAATCATAATTTTTTGGGGCAATTGGTAAAATGGAATAGTTGCGGGATTCACTAAACGTTCCGTTAAAAATTCAGGTTTTAGATTGGTTTTTATTTGCAACATGGTAAATTTTTCAGGAGGATGCCCTATTTTATAGATTGTTCCATTTGTTAATAGCCAAAATCCATTAGTCAAAGTTGCTTTTGGGGCATTAATCCAATTTTTAACGGTTGCATTATCATTGTATTGTACAAAGGTTGCATCGAGAAGAGAAAGTCCTTGATCGGAGATAGATTTAGCACCAATGGTTGTTCTGCCTAAATTTGTACGTTGTGTTAACCAGTGGATACTTGTATTGTGAAGAGGTGTTAGTACATTGTGATTGCGCCATTCAGTCATCTTTTTTTCTGCTTGAGAAAATCCCCATGCAGCAAGTGGATTAATAAGAAGAATTGAAAATAATCCTAAAAGAAAAGCTCCAAAACAAGCTGGCATAAGAAATTGCCATGCAGAAACACCGATTGAACGAGTCACCACAAGTTCAAGTTTTTTGTTGAGCGAGATAAGCGTTGCCATTGCAGAAAAGAGTGCAATGAAAGGGATAAGTTGTTGCATGATAAAAGGGATGCGTAAAACAGAGAGGAAAAATGCATCTTTTGCTGTATAATGCGCAAGGGAAGATAGCCTACCGGAATTCTCTGTGAAATCGATTAAAAGAGCAAGAACAAAAATGCTTCCCCAGAAATAACAAGTTATTTTAAGATAACGTATAAAAAAATATCGTCCAAGTGTCCACCCAATCATGATATTTTATCCGAGGAATCTTGAGATTTTCGATGTTCAAATTTGTTCATTATTTTTTGAAAAGCGATTTGAAGTATCTCATTAACTTTTGTGGGAAGCCCAATTTTATGATTCGTTAAAAGCATAAAAAAGACAAATGCACTTGTTCCTATAGGTATAATATAAAGGAAAGGAACGTATGCAAGATCGCTTTTTGCTTTTTCTGCGAAAAAATATCCTATCCAATATACCAGAAAAGAGAGGGCAATTGCCGAGAGATTTGCGGAATGACGAGCTTGTCGATGGGAGCGTACATCCCCTGCCGCTGCTAATGCAATAAGTGAAAAAACAATAGGGTAGAGCCATTGTGTTAATCTGCGGTGAAATTCAGCTTTATATTGGAGTGGTTTTCGTTGATAGTAGGGGTCTTTTGGGTCAGGGTTTTGTAAATAAGAAAGAGACCGATCTTTTGGATAAAGAGTAGGTGTTTTATCACTGGGGATAAACTCTCCTAGGCTAAAAGTATATGAGCTAAATTGCACGATTGAAACACTGTTATTTTGATGATTGACTCTTTCTATTTCACCGTTATTGAGAACCAGAAAACTGCCGTTTTTATTGCTCACAATGGATGCGTCTGTTGCATAATAAAAAAGATCAGTCTTAGGATCACGCTGGTCGGCAATGAAAAGGCGTTCAAGTGTTCCATTTGGATTTCGTTCGCCAATTTCTATGTAAAGGTTATTGGCGAGTTTTTGAAAGCTCCCTTCACTAATGAATAGATTGATAAGATCAAAACGAGCGCTTGCTAGCATTTGTCGCATATGAAGACGCGCTTGAGGAACAACAAAATTAGCTATAGAAAAGGAGATACAGGATGCAACAATAGCAAGAAGAAGGATAGGTTTCCAGACAGTACTTTTAGGAAAACCAGAGGCATTGATGACAGCAAATTCTGAGTCTTGATGCATTGCTGAGAGGATGGTTGTAATTGCGATCACTAATGCAAACGGAATGACCAGAAAAACAACAGAAGGAACCAATGAGAGTGAAAATTGTAAGACTGTGAGGAGTGTTTGTTTACTTGTTGTGAGAAAGTTTATCCGTGCAAGAATTTGTATAGTCCAACTAACGCCCACTGCTGCAATCATGACAGAACTAAACAAAACAAGGACACGTTTCAGGATGTAGAACTCAATAATACGCATAAATTGGGGAAAATCCTCAGTTTTTAATTCGATAGCAAATATTCTTACTGCTTTCGGTTAAAATGTAATAAAGTTTGAAAAAATATCCTTTCATGAATTGGATATTTTTACCAAATAAATAATATAAAATTGCCTATGAGGTCCTCTTTAAATTTTCCGTACATTATATTTTATTTTCAACTATAGTCTACAAAGAATCTGGAAAATAACTTAAAAAACTTTTTTATTAACGTTGAAAATAAAAATTATTGTCTTTTAAAGATACGTGCAAAGAGATAATGCATCTCAATCAAAAAAGAGGGTTTATATCTTGAACCGTTTCCTTTGTATTAGGGGTATAGAAGTTTTTTTAAAAAGATATTAGCTTTTTTATAAAGAATGATGAAGGCTTAAGAGATTGGATATTTTATTCTATCATTTGACGCAGTCAACGCTGAAGGATATTTTGCCGACGCTTGTGGAGCGTGCATTGGCTCGTTTTGGTAAAGTAACAATACAGTGTGTGAGTAAAGAACAACGCGATTCTATAGATATACATTTATGGGTTTATACTGATGAATCATTTATTGGACATGGAACGGAGTGTGATCAATATCCAAACTTTCAGCCTGTATTTCTTACAACAGGACAAGAAAATCCGAATGATTCAAAGATTCGTTTTCTCATAGAGGGAGCTGTTTGTTCGGATATTGATGCTTATCAACGACTTGTCGTGATATTTGATGGTAAAAGTGAAGAGCAGTTGAATCTCGTTCGTGCACAGTGGAAAAAATATAAAATGGAAAATCATAATTTAACGTATTGGCAACAGACTGAAGATCATCGTTGGGAAAAACAAATTTAATGCGTTTCGTATCTGTTGTTCTGATTTTTATAGGAGTGGTAGGAATAGTAAATCCAGC
The DNA here is from genome assembly GCF_042195825.1 of Bartonella sp. AP40SXNS. NCBI lineage: Bacteria > Pseudomonadati > Pseudomonadota > Alphaproteobacteria > Hyphomicrobiales > Bartonellaceae > Bartonella > Bartonella sp. AP40SXNS. The sequence goes on along the minus strand of NZ_JBHIPB010000002.1, from coordinate 71,545 downwards.
ACTTTTTATTACGGAAGGATCAGGGGGAGGGCGTTGGGTTTTTATTGTGATTTTTCTTTTAGGCATGTTAAATATATGGACTATAATTAAAAAAACGAAACACCATAATGATGATTATTGATCGAATTTTGCTTGTTTTATGGGCTGTGATGTTGGCCTTCTTTTGCGTTTCATGGTTGGGGACGACGCATATCTTATCAGAAATGTTTGCTGTTTCTTATATAAGCAATATTGCAGATTTTTTATTTTTCTTTTTGAGTGCATTGTTTGCGGGAATATTGTGGTGGAAGATACCTCAACCCATGTCTTTAAAAATGAAACTGGCAGCATTTTCGCTGCCAGTCCTTATTTTATTCTTCGTTATTATATTTTAGTTGGATATTTCATCCTCTGTAAATCCGACGAAGCAAATCAGTGAAATAAAAGAAGCAAAAAGCAAATAGTAGCCGAGATAAGACGTATCGAAATGTTGTACCAGATATTCTGCAATATAAGGTGCAAGAGATGCTCCTACGATAGCAGATAAATTGAAAGTGATAGAAGAACCAGTATAACGAATTGCTGTTGGGTACGGTGAAGCCAAAACAGCACCAAGAGGACTGTATATCATTCCCATGAGAGACAAGCCAATGACAGACATTGCAAGGACTCCCATAACTCCAGAATTTAAGAAATAAGGAATTGCGAAAGAATACATACCGGTGATGATTGTAATCCAAATCATCAAAGTTCTACGTCTAATACGATCAGCGAGTTTCCCAGTGATGACAGTAAAAATTCCACAGAAAACAGCACCGACAATTTCGACTTGAAGAGCTTGATGAAATGGCAATTGCAAATGGTTTGTTGAATAGCTTAACAAATATGTCGTGACCAAGTAAAATAAAACAAAAGTTGCCATACCAGAAAATATTCCAAGAAATAGGATTCGTGGACATTTTAAAAAGACATCTATGATAGGCACTTTGACATGTTCTTTACTTTCAAGAGTTTTTTTGAATTGCACAGTTTCATTGATTGAAAGACGAACCCATAATCCTATAATCATAAAAACAACTGAAGCAATAAAAGGAATGCGCCATCCCCAAGCTAAAAGTTCAGCGCGATCAAGGAAATGCAGCAGACCCAAATAAACAGCAATAGATAAAAACAAACCGATTGAAACGCCCAATTGGGGGAACATCGCATACCAGCCGCGCTTTTCTGGAGGGGCATTTTCTGTTGCGAGCAAAACAGCGCCTCCCCATTCTCCTCCTAATCCCATTCCCTGTCCAATACGGCATAAGGTTAACAGGAAAGGGGCAAACCACCCAGCCATTTCATAAGTAGGAAGAAAACCAATAGTGACTGTTGAAAGTCCCATGGTGAGAAGAGAAGCGATAAGTGTTGCTTTTCTTCCAATTTTATCTCCAAAATGTCCAAAAACAACTGATCCAAAAGGGCGAGCAAAAAAGGCTGCTCCAAAGATCAGGAAAGATTGTAAAATGGCAACCTGATCATTTTGTGTTGGAAAAAACACATGAGGAAATATGAGAGCTGCGGCAGTGCCAAAGACATAGAAATCAAAGAATTCAACTGTTGGGCCAATAAGGCTTGCAAACAAAATGCGACGAGGGGAATTTCTGTTGTTTTTATCTTGCATTTCTAAGTTTGTAGACATGAATAGAATGTCCCTTTCAGTGTATGACAAATCAAATGACGAATTAACTAACTATAGTTATAAAAATTTCAAATCAGTGTCGAGTCAATATTATGACGTTTCCTCTATATTAGGACAATGAGTATAGACTGATGAGCATGAATTAAGTGTTCTATAGATTATACAAATTGAATAGAATAAAGGCACTGCTTTAAATGCTGTAGAAGATGGAAATACGTAGCCATAAACGCTGTTCTCATTCACATTGCTTTTCCTTTAAAGTTCAATGCTGTTTTTATCTCTTGAGGGATCAGCCTTATTTGTAGATCAGTGTTTATTGCCTCAAAAATATTTTCATGAATGTAATTATAACACTTTTTAGGTGTATATAAAAAATAATTAAATCTTTTAGTTGTGCATATATTTTAAAACACATGGTGTATATTTGATCTGTCAGAGCTTAATTTATCGAATGCTTCGTTATCTTAAAAGACATGAGGGTGAGCAACATTGTGTTGTTTTGGTCTGTGCATTTTTTTCTAAATGGGGGATTTAATTTGGAATGATGGAGTGTGAATAATGCAACGCAAATTGAAATTAAGTTTTTGTGCATTAATGACCAGTGGTTTTTTTGTCAAGATTGTGAGTGCAGATGGAGTAGCGACACCAAAAGAAAAGTTATTAACACCAGTAAGTATCAGTAAACATCTAGAAGAGATAAGAACATCGTTATCAAAAGTGAGGGGATTAAAAGAAAAAAAGGGGGGATCAAAAAGGATAGAGAATAAACAGACAGTAGAAGGAAGTAAGTCTTCAGAAGAGGAAAGGAATAGATTAAAAAATCTATTCTTTGAAGTACTCACAAATTCAATAATAAGCGATGGGGCTACTGTCTATATTACTAACCGTGACTCTGAAGGTTCTGAAATAAATAGCTTTAACTATAAAGATGCAGCCTATTCCATTAATAATACGGTTAGAGAGGGGGGAAAACTCTACATTGATGCAGCAAGTGTTAGCAGGGATACAACAATTGAGAGTGGTGGTATTGAATTCGTCCAAAATCTGAGCAGTTCGGAATATGCCACTGTTAAAAAAGGGGGTAAACAAATTGTTGAGAGTGGTGCAAATGCTGAGGGAGCTAAAATCTATGGTGGTGAGCAGATTATTTTTGGTAAGGGGATCCTTAGGGATGGTTTGTCGCGTAAAGATAAGGAAAGTAGTGCTTATGGAACTGAAATTTATGCGGCAGATGGAATGCTAGGAATACAAAGTGTCTATAGTGGAGGGATGGTTGTTGACACAAAGATTATGAAAGGCGGCATCCAGAATCTTGATGGTAAAGAGAGTTTTCATAACGGCATCTCAGAAGATACTGATACAGCTGATACAGAAGATGAAGATTTTACAATCAATGAGGGGGCATTTGCACTGAGTACTGAACTTTTTAAAAATGGTGCGCAGAATATCTTAGCAGGGGGGAATGCGAGCGAAGTTACTTTATACGATAGAGCTACTCAGAAGATATATGATTCTGGATACGTGGATAATCTAACCATTAATCATCAAGCAAGGTCATGGGCTTTTGTGGGGGCAATATTAGATAAGGATACAAATGTTTATGACTTTGGCAGCCTCTATCTTTATGCTGGGAATGGTGAAGCTGTTACGGAAGTAGAAAATCTTAATTTAAATGGAGAAAATACCAAACTATACATTCTTGCGTCTGAAGATAACAGCAAAAAAACTTACGTTAATATCCAGAATTTAACTGGAAGTGGCAGAGTTATCTTTACGTTTTTAGGGACTAATAAGCATTATTCTCAGCTTAATATTGATGATCTATCAGGTTCTTTACATTTCGATTTTAATGTCAACTTTTCCAAGCATCTTAGTGATTATCTTGTTATTAAAGAAAGTGGTTCAGGTTCTCATACAGTAAGTATTATTGATTCTGGGGGGGAGGTCACCCCCCCTTCCCACAAAAGGCTTAATTTAATTTCTGATCATAGTGGAAGCGCTCATTTTACTCTGGCAAACACTTTTGGTGAAAAAATCAAAGCTATTGATGCCGGAACTTACATGTACAGTTTGAAACATAGAAAAAATGAGAGCAATGGTAAAATTTGGTATTTAGATGCGAATTATGCTCTTGATGAGACAAATACCTCTTTATTTCCTGATTTTATCTTGCAACCATCTGCTATAGCTTCATTATCGAAGGATCTCACAGAACGCACAATTGAAAAGGGGATGATTGTTACGATTGCTGATCCTAGCTTTGATAGTAACAGTGAGAAAGTTGAAAGCACTGGAGAAACTTCGATTAGTAATACAGTTAAAGATGGTGGAAAGCTTTCCGTTTATAGCGGTGGTTTTAGCTTGTATACGACAATTCAAAGAGGCGGTACTGAGCTTGTTAGAACACAGGGTCTTTCACAGGATAGTACAGTTAAGAAAGGGGGAAAACAAAAGGTTGAAGATGGGGGGAAAGTTGAAGGGGCTAAAATTTACGGTGGTGAGCAGTTTGTTTCAGGAAAGTCTGATATCAAAGGGGAGATGGTAAGGAGTAGCGCCCATGACACTATCGTTTCTGGTGAGAATGGAGTGCGAGGATATCAGAATGTGTATGATGATGGAGAGGTTTTTAGCTCAAAGATCATGGAAGGAGGGGTACAAAATCTTTATGTGGAAGAAGATCTAGACGAGTATAGCAGTTTTGCATTTGATACGAAGGTCTTTTCTGGTGGAGAGCAACATGTTTTAGCGGGGGGAATCGCGATTGGCGTTCTTTTAGAAGGGACTGCTTTTCAGGCAATAGATTTAGGAGGTTATGTAAAAGATTTAACCGTTAAGGATCAAGCACAATCGTGGTTACATGGTGGCGCAACATTGGAAGGAAAGACAACGGTTAATGATTCTGGACGGATTTATCTTTATGCTGGTGCAGAGCAATCTCGTACTGAAGTAGAAAAAATTGTCTTAAATGGCAGAGATACAAAATTATACGCGATTGCCTCTAGTATAGATGGTGAAAGCTCTTTGATTGAGGATCTAAGTGGGAATGGACGCGTTGTTTTTACTTCTACCGTGTTTAATCCACATTACTCTAAACTTGAGGTTGGTAACCTTTCAGGGAATTTACATTTTAGGTTGCATACTAATTTTGCAGAGCAGCGCGGTGATTATCTTCTGATCAAAAAAGGATCAGGTAATCACACCATAAGCGTTATCGATTCTGGTGTTGAAATGACCAATTCTCTTCTACAAAATCAGAACTTAATTTTGGAGCTTGATTTAATTCATGATCAAAGCGGAAATGCGCATTTTACTCTGATAGATTTTTGGGGTGAAGAGATAGCTACTGTTGATAATGGAGTCTACATGTACGCTCTCAAGAAAAGAGATCATAACGGTGGAAAGATTTGGTCTTTATCGACACCATCTATGCCAGAAAAAAATTCTTCTCCTATCTTTCCTCCATCTCATACGGAGTTGCCTATAGCTGAATCTTTTGAGCAAGAAAAGTATGGTTCTCCTTTGGAAGATTCTATAGCCAATTCTTATAAAGGTGATTTCAGTTTTTATGCAGAGGATTTCATTACTGGTACACGTGAAAAAATTTTGCAAAGCTCCGTGCTCGGTGCCAATAGCATAGTTTATATTGCTGGTGATGGAGAAATGGATGATTTTAAATTATCCATTAATAATACAGTTCCGGAAACTGCAACACTCTATGTTGAGACTGGTGGTTTTAGTAAGAATACAACCATTGAAAATGGTGGTGTTGAGATTGTAGGGGAACAAGGGATTTCAGAATTTACGATTATTTACGAGGGTGGAAAACAAAGAGTGGAGGGAGGAGGAACCGCATTGAGAGCTGAAATTTATGGTGGGGAGCAGCTTGTTTTCGGAGATGGTTATGTAAATGGTGGAATTGTGGGGAGCAGCGCTTATAACACGACACTTTATGGTCAAGGTGATACGCCAGGACAGCAGAATGTATATGATGATGGGATGGCTGTGGGAACAAAAGTGATGAGTGGAGGAATACAAACTCTTGCTAAGTGGTTCGCAGATGATGATGATTTTATACAAAAGAGTGGTGGTTTAGCTGTGAATACTGAGGTTTTCGCGGGTGGTGTACAGCGGGTATTAGCAGGGGGAGAGGTGAACATTGTGACTTTACACCGCCATGCTGCTCAAGAAGTTCATGCTGGTAGCATTGTAAAAAATCTAACAATTAAAGAAGGAGCCAATTCATGGATTTTTGCTGGTGCGGTGTTGGAAGGAAAAATAAAGATTCATGATTTGGGACAAGTCCATCTTTATGCTGGAAATAATAGCTTTTATACTGAATACAAAAATTATCACACAACAGTAGACGATATTAATTTAGAGGGAGAAAACGCTAAATTATACTCTATTTCTAATGGATATGGAAACACAGAAACTTATATTAAGAAGCTGAGCGGTGTGGGAAATATTATTTTTACTTCTACAGAATCCGATTTACATTACTCTAAGCTTTATATTGATAATCTTTTGGGGAGTCTACATTTCGATTTTAATGTCAGCCTTGCAGAAGGAGAAGGTGATTATCTCTTTATCAAAAATGGCCGTGGTTCTCACACAATAAATATTTTAGATTCCGGTATTGAAATTGTTGATCCTTCTTCAACAGAACTTGATTTAATTGTTGATCAAAGTGGAGGCGCACATTTTACCCTGAGAAGCTTTTCTGGTGCAAATGTTAAAACTATTGATGGCGGAACCTATACGTATGGTTTAAAACAGAGAATTGATGAGGATGGGGGCGAAAAAGTTTGGTATTTATCTGCAGTATTTATTGATAATGTTTCATTTCTTAACAGTTTACCACGTAGTAGAAGCAGATCTGTGCGGCATTTAAATCAAAATCTATCGGTTTCTTCTCTTTCAACGATTGCAGCACCACAAGCGCATGTTATTAAATTGCCACGTCGAAGAGAGAACTGCCAAAACTTAAGGCAAAAATCTCAGGCTTCTGTATCTCCAACTGTTTTCTCTCTTGGAAATCACGTTATTGAAGTTTTAGGTTCAGGAAGTTCTCATCCTCTTTCTGATGAAAAACAACAAACTGCTGTTTCAGAATCTTCTCACTCTTTAGCCGATCAAATGATTGTGCGTCCAGTTCATAAAGAACAACCTTCTTCACAATTAAGCGAGACGTTTTCAGTTTCTCACTTTTTGACCACTCCCTCTACAGATGCGGTATTGTCTATGTCTGTGGCTCCAGTGATGGTTTTTCACAATGAAATGCAAACCGTACGTGCGGGAAGAGGAGTTCTAGATAAAAGTAAAAAGAATGCAGCTTTATGGACCTATGCGATTAAATCTAAAGAGAGCATTGCGACAGAGCATATAGATTTTAAACTGGATCAGACCGGTATCGTTTTGGGGATCAATGGTTTAGGCGAGTGGGAAAATGGAGAGTTTTATATAGGTGGTTTTGGCAGTTATGATCGTGCCCGTGTTGCGCATGCACGGGGGGGTAACAGTGGAATCAATACTTATGGTATTGGCGCTTATGTCACTTATTTTGATCATAGTGGATGGTATCTCGATGGTATTTTAAAATACAATCATTATCAAAATACTCTAAAAGCCGTTTCAACGAATGGTTTAGAGATTGAAGGAACATATACTCAAAGGGCATTGGGAACTTCCTTTGAAGCTGGTTATCGACTTAAGACGTCAAAGAACAGTTGGTTGCAGCCTTATGGACAATTTACATGGTTGCGTGTTGAGGGTAAAGAAATCAAGTTATCGAATGACATGACAGGTGACATGCGTCCATTCACTTCATTACGCAGTGAGGTTGGCTTATCTTTAGGATATGAATTTGGTTCTCACATGGATTCCTCATCGCTTGCGTATATTACAACAGCATGGTTGCGTGAGAATAAAGATGACAATCAAACGTTAATTAATCAACGTCATCCATTTACCACGGACTTATCGGGCAATGCAGGTAAGTTAGGATTAGGTTTAAGCAGTTTTGTGAGTGAGAAGTTAAAGTTATATGGTGAGGCCCATTATGTTAAAGGACATAAAACAAAACAGTCCTTTCAGGGTATTTTAGGTGTACGCTATAGTTTCTAACGATATGGTTATTTTTTAGTTATCTTTAAATGTATGATTAGTTTTTTTAAGTTTTTAATGCAGCATCAGAGAACAATTTTTCAGAGCACGCAGCTTCGTTGTTCATGATAAACTGTATACCCTTATATACTTGATTATGCATTACTTTTTTTGATAAGAAAATTCTGAGGAAATGCTAAAGAAGCACTATAAAAACGCCCTTATATTCTTGATCAAAAAAGTATTAAAAAAACTGTAAAGAACGGTTTTTTATGAAATAAGGAGGATTTTTAAGAAGGATTGTTGCAATCTAAGGTTGAAAATATGTTTTGTAGAGCTAATTACGTTCAGTGTCTATGCAGGCGTGAAGGGGGGAGGATATGGCTCTACAATATAAATGGAAACGACATTGTTGGATACTCATGTTGAGCAGCTGTTTTGTGCAAGCTGCTGCTGTAAATGAGGGAAGAGCAGCACTTTTTTGTCAATCTTCAAGTTATGAAAATGATAAGGTATTTCACGATCAATACAATGAGGATATGAAAACAGGCAGATGCATACTTGGAGCCTCTCATGATGTCATGATAAGAACGCGCAATGAATTAGACTTTTTGAAAAAGTCTAGCGATTTTATCATGGATAAGGGTGCTAGAGTGTTTGCGAGTCAACAGGAGCTTGACAGCAGTCATCGTGACAATGCTGGATATAATGCACAAGAACAAAATACTGCGTTTCTTAAAAAGCCTGAACTTATTTCCATTAAAGATGGGGCAATATTAGAAAATTATATCCTTGATAATGAAGGTAAAGCATACATTTCAAATGATGGTGAGATTGATAGTCCAGGGCGATCCATTAATAACACTGTAAGGAATGGTGCAGAGCTTTATGTGTATGCAGGAGGACTCAGTGAGAATAGTAAAATTGAACATGGTGGAATTGAAAATGTTCAGGCTTTAAAAGGAAAACAAGGTTTTTCGAAAAATGCTGTTGTTAAAGAAGGCGGGCACCAAAGTGTTGGAAATGGAGGGAAAGTAGAGGGGACTAAAATTTATGGCGGTGAGCAGCTTATTTTCGGCGAGGGGGATATTGGAGGAGAGATTAAAGGCAGTAGTGCTTCTCACACTATCATTTATGGTCAAGATGAAACACTAGGCCAACAAAAAGTATATGATGGCGGAAAAGTTTGGAATACAAAAGTTATGCGAGGGGGTGTCCAAGAGGTTGGACAAAAGTCTCAAAGTGCAAAAAATGGTGGTTTTGCATTTGACACAGAAGTTTTTGGTGGTGGTAAACAACGTATTTTAAAAGGTGGTCAGTCCATTGGAGTCACTTTAAATGAGAATGCTATTCAGGAAATAGATACTGACGGATCTGTAAAAAATCTAACAATGAATGATCAAACAAAATCATGGGTGCATGCTGGAGCAACATTAGAAGGCAAGACACAGGTAAACCATTCTGGGCAGATCCATCTTTATGCTGGGAATGATCAACAACGCACCACAGTAGAAGATATTATTTTAAATGGAAAAGATACAAAACTATACTCTATTACTGATGAGTTTGATGGAAAAAGTTCTTTGATACAAAAATTAAGTGGTGAAGGGAGTATTATTTTTTCGTTTACAGGTTCTGATCCATATTATTCTCAGCTTCATGTGAATAATCTTTCAGGAAATTTACATTTCGCGTTCAATACTACGATTGCCCATAACCGTGGTGATTATCTCTTGGTTGAGAAAGGCGCTGGGAAACATACAATAAGTGTTGCTGATTCTGGCGTTGAAATCACGGATCCTTTTTCAAATAAGCGTGATTTAATTACGGATCAAAGTGGTGGAGCGCATTTTACGCTGACAGATCTTAAGGGTGAAAAAATTAACGCCATTGATGGTGGAACTTATATGTATGATTTGAAAGAAAGAAAGGATGAAAATGGAAAAGTTTGGTTTTTATCGGCAGACCGCCTCAGTGGACCAGAACCTTCTATGCCAGATCCGACAAATCCTTTTTTTCCTGGAGAAACATCAACAACCCCCTCTACAGATGCAGTGTTAACGTTGTCCGTAGTTCCTGGGCTTATTTTTAATAATGAGTTGCAAATTATACGGAATGGTAGAAAAATTTGGGACAGAAATAAGAAAGATATCGAACTATGGACTTATGGGATTAAGAGCAGAGAACGTGTTGCGACAGGCCATACACACTTTAAACTTGGGCAGACAGGTTTAGTCTTTGGTGCTGATCAGTTGAGTGAATTAGGGCATGGAGAGTTGTATGTTGGTGGTTTTGGGAGTTATGATCAAGCACGTATTTCTCATGCACGAGGTGGTGACAGCAATTTGAGCTCTTATAGTATTGGAACTTACGCAACTTATTTTGATCATCGTGGATGGTATATGGATGGTGTTTTGAAATATAATTATTACCGAGATAATTTGAAAGCCATATCAACGAATGGTTTAGCCATTCAAAGTCATTACAATCAGTGGGCAATAGGTGGATCATTTGAGATCGGTTGTTATTTTGAACCGGCACAGAATACTTGGATGCAGCCTTATATCAAGCTAACAGGTTTGCAGGTTGAAGGTAAAAGAATAAAACTTTCAAATGGAATGATGGGTGATCTAAGCCCATTAACTTCATTCCGCAGTGAAGTTGGATTGACTGCAGGACATGAATTTTTTGTGAATTCAGAAACGTCATTAACAGCTTACATTATGGCTGCTTGGTTGCGTGAGAATATAAATAATAATTATACGACAATTAATAACCAGTATAAATTTATTACAGATTTATCAGGCAGTGCGGGTAAATTGGGAATTGGTTTAAACGGTTCGGTCAATGATAAACTAACACTTTATGCGGAAGCACATTATCTAAAAGGACATAAGATTAAGAATGCTCTTCAAGGTATTTTAGGATTACGCTATAGTTTCTAAATATGTGTGCATGGCTGATTAACTTTACAAATGTAATTGTTTTGCAAACTTAAACAGATAACGTTCGGCTATGTCTTCTCGAGAGTGTAGGGACTTTCTCAAATAGTAGGAATGTCTTTATACTCTCTCTTTTAAAGGCAACATACTGAATTTATAATAATAATTCATTTCTATGCATGTTGAATAAGAGTCGCGAAAATCATAGGATTCTCTCATTCCAAATCTGTTTATGTTGAATCAATCAAAATTATTCGCTTGGCACATCGCAAGCGGGATGAAGGTGTGTATAAAAACTATACAAAAAAGAAGTAAAAATGTCTCTGATGAATCGTCTCTAGTGTCAAGGGCTGTCACAACATTGGGATGGCAAAGTGTATGATGATATCGGCCCGCTTCTTCATAAGCGTAAAAATAGGGGGGCAATGGCTTTACCGGTATATCATTCATGGATGACGTTACGAAATGGGCTTGAGTGCATTGAGAGATGTCTCTTTAAAACAAGTGCGTGAATGTACAACTGAATGGCGTTTTGTTTTACGTGAAGGGGGGTGCCATTAAAGGGCACGAGCATTTTTTTCATCTATAATTCCAGATATGCAAATTATTCCTTGAATTTAAGTAAATATTTTGAATTTTATTCAATTTTTCTGCCTTAAGTTAGAGTTTTTTAGTGGTTTATAGATAAACAACTTAAAGTTGTTTAAATTAAAAAATACACTAAAAAATTGTATTTAGACATAAATAAAACACATTATGATACAATCTAAAACGAGCTACCTATGTAGCCGTGGGGTATTTTTCTAAATAATTGAAGAGTGGAGTGTGGATAATGCGGTATAAATATAAGTTAAGTTTTTCAGTATTGATGATCAGTAGTTGTTTTGCGCAATCTGCAAGTGCAGTAGAGAGTGGGAATAGAGGGCAAATAAGAGTAGCCCATGTGAGAAATGAAGAAGAGGAACGAAAAAATTTAGAAATAATTGCTCGTCTTTTCAAAAATAATATGACGATTGGATATGGGGATGTAGAGCTTATTGATAATGGAAAAACTTCCGTGGGGTCCACTATCAAAAAAGGAGGGATGCAAATAGTTACACGTGCAGGAATTACAATAAACGCTGAAATTTTGGGAGGTCAGCAGTTTATTCATGAAGAGCCAAATATTGATTTTACACGCGTGGTTAGACGAAGTAGTGCATATAATTCCACAGTTACGGGTGGAGGTGGAGCAGTGGGACAGCAGAATGTGTATGATGGGGGAGGTGCTTGGTATGCGAAAGTAGGAAATGATGGAGAACAAAATATTTATGCGGGGCAAAGAAAGGAAGGGGGGCGAGCAATGTTTACAGAAGTTTCTGGCAATGGCAGGCAACACGTCTTAGCACTAGGCGAATCTGTGAAAACTACTTTGAAAAATCAAGCTATTCAAGTTGTATATCCTGAAGGTTTTGTGAATGGTTTAACAATTACGGATTTTGCCAAATCCTGGCTACATGTTGGTGTAAAAGAAGTTGTTGGGGAAGTAAGGGTTAATGATCACGGAGAACTTTATCTGTTTGCTGGCGGTAGGACAAATCATATTACCAAGAAAAACATTCCTCTAGAAGGAGAACCTGCTGAACCAATATTTGAAGTTGGTGAACGGAAGATAGGAGAAAAACCACAGATTAAAATTAAAGATTTAGGGGGGCAGGGTGGGATTGTTATTTTTTCTTCTATACAGTATGATCCACGTCATATTTCACTTTATGTTGAGAGACTTTCAGGGGATTTACATTTTCGATTCAATATTAGCGCGACGTGGGATGCGAGTGATTATTTGTTGATTGGTGAGGGCTCAGGGAATCACAAAATAAATATTGCAGATTCTGGACGTGAAATTACAGGTCCTCTCTCACAAAGGAATAGTTTGGTTACTGAGCTTCCGTTAATTACCGATAGAAGCCACAATGGCGGAGCTAATTTTACTCTGGCAGATCTTTTGGGCAAGGACATTACAGCTGTTGATGGTGGAACCTATCAGTATCGCTTAGTGAAGAGAGGAAGATGTGCTGATTCTAGTGGTAGTGCTACAATTTGGTATTTAAGTAGAGCTTCTGGAGATACGGAAGGTTCTAGTTCTGAAGTAGAGTGTGTGAATAAGAAAGCGAAGATTCCTGCTGATACGGGTACACAGTCTGATCAATCTCCCTCTTCTGAAGGAAAAAATACCGGTCCTCGTCCACTTACTAAAAAACAGCCATCTAAACCACGACCTCCACGTCATTTAAGAGAAAACCAGAATGTCTCTAGTGTTTCTGTATCTCCCTCTCAAGAAAATCAGACTCTTGTAGCGTTATCTCCATCAGGTCTTCATCCTTTTTCTGATGAAAAACAACAAACTGCTGTTTCAACCTCTTCTCAATCTTTAGCCGATCAAATGACTTTGCGTCCAGTTCATAAAGAACACCCTTTTCCACAATTGAGTGAGAAACTTTCAGTTTCTCACTTTTTGACTACTCCCTCTACAGATGCGGTATTGTCTATGTCTGCGGCTCCAGCGATGGTTTTTCACAATGAAATGCAAACCGTACGTGCGGGAAGAGGAATTCTAGATAAAAGTAAAAAGAATGCAGCTTTATGGACCTATGCGATTAAATCTAAAGAGAGCATTGCGACAGAGCATATAGATTTTAAACTGGATCAGACCGGTATCGTTTTGGGGATCAATGGTTTAGGCGAGTGGGAAAATGGAGAGTTTTATATAGGTGGTTTTGGCAGTTATGATCGTGCCCGTGTTGCGCATGCACGGGGGGGTAACAGTGGAATCAATACTTATGGTATTGGCGCTTATGTCACTTATTTTGATCATAGTGGATGGTATCTCGATGGTATTTTAAAATACAATCATTATCAAAATACTCTAAAAGCCGTTTCAACGAATGGTTTAGAGATTGAAGGAACATATACTCAAAGGGCATTGGGAACTTCCTTTGAAGCTGGTTATCGACTTAAGACGTCAAAGAACAGTTGGTTGCAGCCTTATGGACAATTTACATGGTTGCGTGTTGAGGGTAAAGAAATCAAGTTATCGAATGACATGACAGGTGACATGCGTCCATTCACTTCATTACGCAGTGAGGTTGGCTTATCTTTAGGATATGAATTTGGTTCTCACATGGATTCCTCATCGCTTGCGTATATTACAGCAGCATGGTTGCGTGAGAATAAAAATGATAATCAAACGTTAATTAATCAACGCCATCCATTTACCACTGACTTATCGGGCAATGCGGGTAAGTTAGGGATAGGTTTAAGCAGTTTGGTGAGTGAGAAGTTAAAGTTATATGGTGAGGCCCATTATATTAAAGGGCGTAAAACAAAACAGTCCTTTCAGGGTATTTTAGGTGTACGCTATAGTTTCTAACGACATGGTTATTTTTTGATTGATTTCAATGATAATTTTGATAGGAAGCATTTAAGATTATGAAAGAAGATTCAATATTTATTAAGAGTCGGTAGCGCATTTTTATGATGGGATGAGCAATTGCAGGATTTTTATTAGAGTTTTCTTTATAATTTATTCTATATTTTTGAGAATTTGTGTAGATTTTTGCAGAGCCACTTGGCAAAGGGTTCCTTGCTCGCTATAGGAGTGGCTAGAGAATATTATCAATGAAATAAAGGTGGTTAAATGGCTTTAGAGCGTACTTTTTCGATGATTAAACCAGACGCAACCCGTCGTAATTTGACTGGCGCAATTACTAAAATGCTTGAGGATGCGGAGCTACGTGTTATTGCGTCTAAACGTGTCTGGATGAGCAGACGTGAGGCTGAAAAATTTTATGCTGTTCATAAAGAACGTCCTTTTTTTAGTGAATTGGTTGAATTTATGTCTTCTGGTCCAACCGTTGTACAAGTTTTGGAAGGTGAAAATGCAATAGCTAAAAACCGTGAAGTAATGGGGACTACGAATCCTAGTGATGCAGAAGAAGGGACAATTCGTAAGGTTCATGCTTTATCGATTGGCGAAAATTCTGTCCATGGATCCGATAGTGCTGAAACGGCAAAAACAGAAATCGCCTTTTGGTTTCCTGAGGTAGAAATTGTTGGTTAATAAAGCGTATATAAGAAGCAAAAATCCGAAACACTATATTTCGGTTTTTTGCTTATGAGGTTATAGATTTTTTTGAAAGCATATGGAGCCATTAATCATTTTTTTAGCTTTTAATATTGCAGCTGCTTTTACGAAAATATAAAGCCTATTTACTCTTTTCTGAAGAGTTTTTATCTACACGCTACCCTTACTTGTAATGTGCAAAAAAGTGTTTTATTGATTTATCATTAATAGATTTAAAATAAATCAATCTTATGCTATTCTCATCTCTTATTTAAGTACAAAAAGATAAATCATTTTATAAAATTCCATACTATTCATAGGATAACGTGTTTTAAACCTGCACGAAAATAATCCCACCCTGTCCACAATGTAAGGAGGGCAGAAATCCACAGCATAGTAATACCAAACTCTACTGTGTAAGGGAAAATTTTATTACCGGCTGGTCCAGCTAAAAGAAATACAATAGCGATCATCTGTACAAAAGTTTTCCATTTTGCAAGACGAGAGACAGGAACACTAACTTTTAACTCAGCCAAATATTCACGTAATCCTGACACAAGAATTTCTCTGCAAAGAATGATAATAGCTGCCCATAGAGTCCATCCAGCGATGGTACTGTCTGCGGCAAGCAAGAGCAAACAAGCAGAGACGAGAAGTTTATCGGCAATTGGATCTAACATGCGACCAATATTGGATGTTTGTTCCCAAATACGAGCAAGGTAACCGTCAAGAAAGTCAGTAATGGATGCAACGATAAAAATGGAAACAGCAATCCAGCGGGTGATATCACTTGATTGTAGCCGCCCTTCTAAAAAAAAGCATGCAACAACCATTGGGACTGCAACAATTCGTGCATAAGTTAAAATATTTGGAAAAGAAAAAGTATGATTTTTCATGGAGCCATTTTTAATTCTTGTGAAAGAGAATATATTTCCTAAACGTAACAAGGCGAAGGTTATGAAACAAGCTTATTTTTCATGAAAATGGTTATGAATTTTTTGTGCAATTGTCATAGAGATTCCCGTAACTTTTTTTAAATCTTCAAATGAGGCACTAGCAACAGCTTTGGCACTTCCAAAATGATGAAGCAACGCACGCTTTCTTGTCGGACCGATATTTTCGATTTCATCAAGTGGGTTTTTGAATGTTGCTTTTTTTCGTTTTATCCTATGAGTTCCAATCGCAAAACGGTGTGCTTCATCACGCAGACGTTGCAAAAAATAGAGGATAGGATCACGTGGAGGAAGTGTAAAGGGCGGAATACCTTTTATAAAAAATCGTTCACGTCCCGCATGACGGTCAACACCTTTGGCGATTCCAACAACTGTGAAGAGATCATTTAATTGTAATTCAGCAAGTATTGCATGTACGCTGTTGATTTGTCCTTCACCACCATCGATTAAGATAAGGTCAGGCCAAATGGGAAAAAGATCATCATCTTTTATGTTATGACTTCTATTTGGCAGATCATGCTCTTTGATAAGGCGTGAAAATCTTCGTTTAATCACTTCTTTCATCATACCAAAATCATCGCCAGGCGTGATATCTGTTGAGCGAATGTTAAATTTTCGATATTGATTTTTAATAAATCCCATTTGACCAGCAACAATCATAGCCCCTACAGCATTTGTTCCCATGATATGAGAATTGTCATAGACTTCTATCCGGCGTGGAGGAAAAGGTAGTTGGAATGTTTTAGCAAGACCTTGAAGCAATTTTGTATGGGTGGCTGTTTCAGAAAGCTTATGTTCAAGTGCTTCATGAGCATTGAGATAGGCACGATTAACAAGAGTTTTCCGTTCACCTTGTTTGGGTAAAGAGAGGGATACTTTGTGGTTTGCTTTGAGACTAAATGCTTCTGTAAGAAGTGCCTTTTCTTCAATTTCTTCAGATAAAAGGATGCTTTTGGGAAGTGGTTTATCATCGTAAAATTGGGCAAGAAAACTCGCTAAAATTTCAGTGCGGGAAAAAGAGGGATCTGCTTTAGGAAAATAAGCACGGTTTCCCCAATTTTGCCCCATGCGAAAAAAGAACACTTGAATACAGGTCATTCCTTCTTTTTGCGCAATTGCAAATACATCCGCTTCTTTTATCGTTTGAGGATTAATACCTTGATGGCTTTGTATGTGAGAAAGGGCTGATAGGCGGTCACGATAGGAAGCTGCTTGTTCAAAATCAAGATTTTCTGCGGCTTTATGCATAGCTTGAACCATATCGCTTTTAATAGATTGATCTTTTCCCGAAAGGAACGCTTTTGCTCCTTTCACCAGTTCTTTATAATCACTGTCACTAATTTCATGAGTACAAGGTGCAGAACATCGCTTAATTTGATAAAGCAAACAGGGGCGTGTACGGTTTTCAAAAACTGAATCAGTACAAGTTCGTAATAAAAAGGCGCGTTGTAAAACATGAACTGTTTGTGTCACTGCACCAGCAGAAGCAAAAGGACCAAAATAGTGAGCTTTTCGTATTCGAGCACCACGATGTTTGTAAAGTGCAGGCACTCGATGGTCATCTGTAATCATAATATAAGGAAAACTTTTATCATCACGCAGGAGTACATTAAAATGTGGATGCAATCTTTTGATGAGATTGGCTTCTAAAAGGAGTGCTTCTGTTTCTGTATGGGTGACGATAAATTCCATATGATATGTTGCACGAATCATGCGGGTAATACGATTATTGTGTCCTTGTTCACGTGTATAGTTTGAAACACGTTTTTTGAGATTACGGGCTTTGCCAACATAGAGAATATCACCATTTTCACCAATCATCCGGTAAACCCCTGGCTTATGCGGAAGGTGTCTAACAAACTCTTGTATGAACTTGATACCTTGGAACTGATTTTTCTCATTGCTTTGATTGGCATTATGCCATGTAACATTAGAGAGAAAAGAAAGTTTTTCCCGTTCATTTTGCGGACAATTTGTATTATTTTTCAGGACCATTCCGTTTATTACGAATATGTTGTTTGTTTAATATATGAAATATTCTTTTTTATTAAATAATGATTATTTATGTCTTTATAATTTTTTTTATAAATATATCTTATAGCATAAGAGTATGATTTTAGAGAGCCGATCTTTCATAAAAAAATATGAGAGTTGTTATTCTAAGACAGCTTTATGAATTTGGCCAATTTATCCATTAAAATGATTGAAATAAGAAATCCATGATGATTAAGAGGATAGGCTTTCTAAAAAAATAATTCACGCTGATCGTTATTAGCTTATCATTATAATATGTTGATATTATCCAAAGAATCAAAGAACTTTATCATTTAATGCATTTGTATTTTACAACATGATATTTGATTTAGGAAAGATATCAGAAAAAGATCTAAAATAATAGATGTTCTTTTTGAAGCCACTTATGCGTTATTTTGGCATTTTCATCTTGTCCAAGACGGTTGATAAGAAAGGGGCTGAGTTTTTTCATTTCTTCTTCCAAAAGGTAGGGAGGGTTAATAATAATCATACCGCTTCCATTCATTGTAGGTGATGTTGATTTTTTTCGGATACGCATTTCAAGCTGGAGAATTTTAGGAATTCCTGTTTGATAAAGCGCGTGAAGAAAACTTTCAATTTCTTTGTCATATTTAACAGGATACCATAAAGCGTAGATTCCTCCAGAAAAGCGACGATAGGCTTTCGTTAATCCCTCAATAAGGCGGGAAAACTCTCCAGCTTTTTCAAAGGGAGGGTCAACAAGGATAAATCCACGTTTTTCTTTTGGTGGTACATGAGCATTTAAGGAAAGCCAACCATCTAAATGCAGAACTTTTGTCTGATAATCTCCTGCAAAGTTTTTTGCTAAAATATGATAATCTTCATTGTGCAATTCTATTGCGGTGAGGCGATCTTGTTTCCGTAATAATTGACGAATAAGAACAGGAGATCCAGGATAAAATATAATTTCTTTTTCCCCTTTATTGAGGGCATCAATGATGTCACACCATGGACAAAGGAGTGTTCTTAAATCTTCTGGGATAGGAGTTGAAAAAAGTCGTTGGACACCTTCGCGCCACTCTCCTGTTTTATGTGCTTCTAAAGAAGAAAGGTCATAAATACCGATTCCAGCATGTGTATCTATAACGCGAAAAGCTTTTTCTTTGCGTTTGAGATATTCTACAATGCGAGTGACAATAATGTGTTTAAAAACATCAGCAAAATTGCCAGCATGATAAATATGCCGATAATTCATGGAGTAAACTCTATCATATGTGTAACTGTACCGGATTATTAGCATAGAATAATAGAATTGATATCCATAAAAATACTCTTGTAGAAATCAAACAATGCCTTCACTTCCAAATTATAAACTACAGAAAAAATATTAATGTCATGGGAGCATTTATTCACAGGGCTATTTTTATATTATGAGCTTAATCGTTAAAATTTTAAATTTTTTATATGAGAGATAGACAAGAAGAGATCAAACATCTCAATAGAGATATTTATGTTGTAAGAGAATTTTTTTATGATCGCGGTCTCTTCCAGGAATACTATAAAAAACCTCAATTAACGAGAATATTAGTGAAGTTTGTTGAAAAATTGAAGAGTACCTTTCAAATTCATTCATAAATTTTCTTGTTTAAAGATTAAAGAATTTCAAATACTTGATAAAAACATTGTTACATTTATAAGTTTTTTAGCAAGCGTAAAATTATGGATAGAGCAATAAAGTGCTGGTGTTATAGTGATAGGTTTTTATAAAAGTATGAATGAATCTCATTGCTTTAAGCGGAGCCAAAGCTTTACATTATACACGCTAAATGGCTAGGTTATTGTGTATGATGCTAAAATAAAACTTTTGAAAATTGATATGTGCTCTGCAAGCTATCTCAATCAAAATGAGGAATTTTAAACTAAAGCAAATAGGTTTATCTATCTCTAACACTGTATTATCGAGCGGCTTTATAAGGTAATCTTATAAAAAAGGCTAGGATAAGAAATTCTTTTTACATGGATTATGCTTCGATGCCATGCTTTTGATTGGATGTAATTTTCTATTAATGCCCATTCTGGTTTCAATACTGAGATAGGTTAAACACATGATATTATGAGAACGCATGCCCAGAATCCAGAGACTTGTAATAGTTAGAGCATGCCGTGGCTTAGAGAGCTGGTTATATGGAGGTATTTTACTGAATAAAGGCACAAGCTGGTACCTTTTTTATTTTTTAGCAGTATTGCCATACCTTTTGGCACTTGCGTTGGTTCATAAAGTACATTTTTACTCTTTCCGCTAATAGTTTTTATTTACACAACAGATATTTAATTGAATACGATGATGGCTCATATTCGTATTGTGTATGGAATAATGGATAATAAAATTCCCCCCCCAACGCAAAGAATAAATGTTGTGCGTAAGATGATCATTTTTGAAGAGACTGATGATGTGTTAAGAAAGTTTTTTAGAGATTTTTCTTTCTGATTTTTTTAATTGAATACGTAAAATGTTTTACAGCATTATGATTTTTATCAGTAACGGATAATTTGGCGGAAATATTTGTAATGATACGTACAACATTGTTTAAAAGGAAAGACGTTGGCTATAGTCTTTACAGGAAGATGAGTAACCTAAGAGATCAGATGAAGTTATTTTAGAAAAGTTTTTAAGTGTTTTGAATTTTGTATGAAGCGGTTTATCATTGTTGAATGGTTTGTGTTATAGTACGCTAAAAAGCGATAAGAGGATAAAAAGCTCTTTTTGCAATAAAAGCGTGTAATTGCTTTTAAGTTAAGAAGAAAATATATAAGTAAGATATTATATTTGATACATTCTTCAGAGGAAGCATGAATAAATGAAATCAAATTTAAAAGCATAAAGTTAGAGAGAATAATGGGTAATATTTTTTCACCAACGCATTTAATTATAATTTTATTGATTATCTTTGTGCTTTTCGGTCGCGGTAAAATTTCTGAATTAATGGGCGATGTTGCTAAAGGAATTAAAGCCTTCAAAAAAAATATGAAGGAAGAAGATGATAGCATTGAGGATAAAGTTGAAATGGCTCCTACTTCCCAAATGATTGATGTAGAATCTCAACAATCTCAGCCGTTATCGGTAAAACATGCAACAGTGCGCAGAAAGGTTTCTTCTGCTTCTAAAAAACGCAAAACATCTGTTGCTAAAAAACAGTAACAAAAACGCAATCATCATTGTGCAATATTTTTTGATGAGAAAGTCGAATTAAGAGATGTTTGGGATTGACGGACCAGAGTTTATCGTAATCTTACTTGTTCTCATCATTGTCGTTGGACCAAAAGACTTACCTAAAATATTAAAGACAGTAGCAAAGATAAGAGCGTATGTGTATTCAACAGCAAATGAACTTCGTCATCAGTTTGATAATTTAATAAAACAAATCGAGCGCGATGATTTGCAAAAAGTATGTTCGGATATTAGCGATTCAAGTAAGAAGTTGGCAGAAACTTTTGATCCCACTCAAAATATATTAGAGGATATCCACGATAATTGGGATGTTAAGGAAACACACTATAAATCAAAAAAAGATAAAGAAATTTTGGAATGCGATCAAAACGTAACCAATAAAGATACGACAGTATCTATCGCTTCTAAAGATAAAGAAGATATGTCATGAATGTTAAGAAAGATGAAGTTGATGCCCATATGGCACCACTTTTAGAACATTTAATTGAACTTCGTCAGCGAATTATTGCTGCCTTGGTTGCATTTATGATCGCTTTTATGATGTGTTTTCTTGTTAAAGATTATATCTTAAATTTTTTACTATGGCCATATCAGTGGGCAATGAAAATAGCAGGGGGTAATCCTGAGGGAATTCGTTTGCAATCAACGCAAGTATGGGAAACTTTTTTAACGAAGATGAAGCTTTCTGCTTTTGGGGGAATTATTTTATCTTTTCCCTATACGGCTTTTCAGTTTTATAGTTTTATTGCACCAGGGCTTTATAAAAATGAGCGGATGGCTTTTTTACCATTTCTCATTGGGGGGCCTATTTTATTTTGTATTGGGGGAGCGTTTGTTTATGGTCTATTCGCGCCAATAATACTATGGTTTAGCCTTTCTCAACAATTTCTTCCAGATGTTCATTTAAAAATAGAGTTTATAGTGCGTATTTCTGATTATTTGGGCTTTATGACATCATTTATCCTAATTTTTGGTTTGATTTTTCAATTACCTCTTGTCATCAGTCTTTTAACAAAAATTGGATTTTTAACATCTCATGATTTGGCGTCTAAACGAAAATGGGCTATTTTGCTCTCTTTTATCATTGCGGCAATCATAACGCCGTCGGATTTTTTTACGATGTTTGCAGTGGCTTTACCAACGATAGCACTTTACGAGATTTCAATTTTAATTGCTTACAGTATAGAAAAGAGAAGAAAATCCGCTTAAGAAAAGTGTATAATCTTATGCGATAAGGAATGAATAAAAACAATATAAATGAGGAATTTTTATGCTTGATATTAAGTGGATTCGTGACAATCCTGAGAAATTAGATAAAGCACTCGTAAGTAGAGGTCTTGAGCCACAAGCTAAAAGGTTAATACAACTTGATCTTGCACGTCGGTCGCATATTGCTAAGGTGCAATTGGCGCAGGAACGTCGCAATGCTGTTTCAAAGGAAATAGGACAGGCTTTGGCTGTATCTGATCAGCAAATGGCTGAACGTCTTAGAGCTGAAGTTGAAGAGATTAAAGCTTTTCTTTCCTCTGCAACAGTGGAAGAAAAGCAACTGACGGAGAGTCTTGAGAAACTTCTTTCAGCACTTCCAAATATTCCATTAGATGATGTTCCAGAAGGTAAAGATGAAAGTGATAATGTCGTCATTCGACATTTTGGTACACCTCCAACATTTAATTTTACACCAAAGGAACATTTTGATCTTGGTCAAGATCTCAAACAAATGAACTTTGAGCGAGCTAGTCGTTTGTCTGGAACACGTTTTACAGTGCTTTCAGGGGCGTTAGCACGGCTAGAACGAGCATTAGGACAATTTATGCTTGATGTGCATGTGAATGAGCATGGTTATACAGAAGTCTCAGTACCTCTTCTTGTTCGTGATGAGATTGTTTACGGAGCAGCACAATTGCCGAAGTTTGCAGAGGATCTTTTTCAGACAACAGATGGTCGATGGCTTATTTCTACTGCAGAAGTACCATTAACTAATTTGGTTAACGATGAAATTCTTGAAATATCAGATTTACCACTGCGATTTTCTTCTTTATCTCCTTGTTTTCGTTCAGAGGCTGGAGCAGCCGGTCGTGATACGCGCGGTATGTTGCGTCAGCATCAATTTTGGAAAGTTGAAATGGTCTCGATTACCAGTGAAGAGCAGTCTTTAATTGAATTGGAACGTATGACTGAATGTGCAGAAGATATATTAAAACGGCTTGATTTGCCTTTTCGCACAGTGGTTCTTTCTACGGGTGATATGGGGTTTGCAGCGCGTAAAACCTATGACATCGAGGTTTGGCTTCCTGGTCAAGAATGTTATCGTGAAATTTCTAGCTGTTCAGTTTGTGGAGATTTTCAAGGTCGTCGTATGAATGCGCGCTATCGTAAAGACGGCGATAAAAAATTGCATTTTGTTCATAGCCTTAATGGTTCTGGTACGGCTGTTGGACGTTGTCTTATTGCCGTACTTGAAAATTATCAACAGGCTGATGGATCAATTATTATTCCAGATGTTTTACAACCTTATATGGGAGGCATGCGCTGTATTACTGCTTAATTTTACGAAAGGAGAGACAATATGCGTTTATTGCCAAGAGGTGATGATACACAGGCGCAAGTTTTTGCCATTTTAAAAGAAGCAGTTTGTCAGTATGATAAAAGTGCACCTTCATTGGAGATTGAATGATACTATGGGGCAAAAGGGTATTTTACAATTTCGTGAGGAGTTAGCCGCTCTTGTACTGAAAATGCGTAGCAAAGGCATTGATGACGTGCGATTTTTTTCTGCATTAGAGAAAATTCCGCGTCAACAGTTTGTTGCTGCTCCTTGGTTCAATAGTGCTTATGATAATAAAGTTATTCCCCTTGAGTGTGGTGAATATATGGAACGTTTGGAAGAACAACTCTTAATTCTTTCGGCATTATCGTTGAAAAAAAGGCATCGTGTCTTAGAAATTGGTACAGGATCTGGTTTTTGTACTGCTCTTATAGCATGTCTGAGTGACCGTGTGACAACGATTGATCGTTATAAAACGCTTGTTGATTTAGCACGACAAAAATTTCAAACTTTAGGAATTGAAAATATTGTTATACGGCAAATTGATGGAAGTCATAGTGTGACAGGCTTAGGATCATTTGATCGCATTCTTATTTGGCCATCACGTTTTGATGAACCCAAGGAATTTTTAGAACTTTTAGCTGAAAATGGAATTCTCATTCAGGCGATAGGACCTGACGAAGGGGTACAAACGGTGACGCGCTATACAAAAATCGGTAGTCGATTTGAGTGTTTAGAACTGTTCCAAGTGCGTTACCAACCTTTTATTAAAGGCATTGCAGAGATACTTTAATTTTTAAAAGCTAAGAAATTTCTGCAAATTGCCTACGTTAAATTCATTTTGATCTTATATAAAGATATTTATGAATAAAACATCTCATTTTAACTCTTCGGTAATTTAAAAAAGCTTTAATGGAGTAAGTTGATTATTGATGAGTGAGCAAAACGATGTGTCTAAAAGCTTTGGATAATATTTTCCAGCATAATTTTCAGAGAATAACTTTGTTAGCGGTGGTAACTATTGTTGCTGGTTGTAGTTCTGGTACACAGCGTTTTTCCAATACGTTCTCTCATCGTACGGTATCATCTCAATCAAATATATCAAGTACTATGTATACAGATCCGCGAATGCTATCATACGGTAGTGGTATGATACAAAGCACTGAATTGCCACCTGTGGAATCAAGCGATGATTCGTGGGGAGATGATAATTCCCCCTATAATTTTCCACATCAAGGTAGGATAACTTCTTCTGATGGTCGCGTTATGGGCGCCCCTCCACGTAATCTTGGAACACTTTCTCGTTCAGAAATGGATAAATCTTCTATTTTTCGGCGGAATTCTTATATTGTTCAGAGTGGAGATACACTGCTCAGTATTGCACGACAAGTAGGGGTTAGTGTTGAGGCATTAAAATTAGCAAATGGTATAAACGGCAATTCCATTTATATCGGTCAGGTCCTTGTTGTTCCAAGCAGGCGTACATTAGCAGCTTCAAATGCACACAATAATAACGATTGGGCAGTGTCAACAACAGAATCTGCATCCCAATCTCAAGTGATGTCCTCTATAAAAAACAAGAAGTCCTCTCCTATATATAAAGCTCCTGTAACAACGCCACTCTCTGCAAAGATGAACAAATCAAGTTCTGAGAAAAAAATTTCTAAACAGATGATGCAATTGAAACATGAGACTGGTTTGTCAAGTACTGTTACGAATACAGATAATATGATGACTCCGCAAGCCACAGGAATTTCTAAGATGCGTTGGCCAGTACGAGGGCGTTTATTAAGCCAGTTCGGTCAAAAAAAGGGAACAGTAATGAATCGAGGAATAGATATTGCAGTGCCTGAAGGGTCTTCGGTAAAGGCGGCAGAAAATGGTGTGGTTATTTATGCGGGAGATGGACTAAAAGAGCTTGGTAATGTTGTGATGATTCGACATGAAAATGATATTATCACTATTTATGGATGTAATAGTAAGCTTGTTGTTAACAAAGGACAAAGGATAAGGCGCGGTGATGAGATTGCTAAATCTGGTGTTTCAGGAAATGTTAAAACGCCACGTGTCTATTTTGAGATGCGTAAGAATTCATTACCTGTTGATCCCCTTAAATATTTAGAAAACTAATTTATTGATGACTTTTACATTTGAATAGTCTTACAGTTTATAGAAAATTCATGAAAAATAATTGATTTTCTTAAATCAATAACATTGCAGCAAAAAATCATTGGTTTCAGGAAAGTAGTTCGTTGGGGTCGTTAGGTATTACCATCTTTGTATTTATGAAAGTGTAAGACAATAATATCATACTATTTGTCAGCTTTGAGTGTTCCAATTTCTCTTGCATTTGAGAGAAGCATGAAAAAAATATTTCACGCCTTTCTTAAAAAGTTTTTATCTACAGGCTCATTTCATATGTGTGACTCATATGTGTGACGTCAAGAAAATCGTTTTGATTAATTCAGAAGATTTGAAATGAGAGCATTTTATTGTATTTAGATCTGTCGTTCGATATCAAAAACGATAAATTATCTATATAAATTAAAGTTTGTTCATTAGAAAAATTATCTTGTATAATTTATTGAGTTAGTGAAAAGATTTATATTGTAGGATATACAATAGGGGAAAGTGAATCTATTTTTTAAGATTTTTCTCATTGTATTTTGGTATTCTGCCTCTTAAGGATTTATTGTATTTTTGTAAAGCTGTGATTAGATTATGTAGTTATTGCTTTTTATGATAAATTCTTTAGGAATTTTTTCTGTATCGGAATTTCATTTTAATAGAGTGGGAAATACCTGAGGTTTAACTATAGGAGATAAAAATGTTTATTACGAACGCTTATGCTCAAGTTGCAGGCGATGTTTCCGGTGGAATTTCATTTGCTAACGCTGTCCCATTCATTTTAATTTTTGCAATTATGTATTTTTTTATGATTCGTCCACAGCGTGCCCAAATGAAAAAACGCCAAGAAATGCTTAATGCAGTACGTCGTGGTGATACAGTTATAACGGGTGGTGGTATTATCGGCAAGGTTACGAAGGTTCACGACGAGAGTGATGAATTAGAGGTTGAAATTGGTGAGAGTATGAATATTCGTGTTATTCGCTCAACATTAGCTGATGTGCGCATTAAAGGTGAGCCGATTGCAGAAAAAAAATCAAAACTTAATGCTAAAGCAAAAAGACCACAAAAGTCTAAATCTAAAACGGCAACGAAGGAAGATATGAGTATCTCTAAAGAGAAAAAAGCTATATCAAAGGAAAATGCATCTTAAGGTGTAATGGCAGTTTATTACATTTTTTAAGCATTTTTATAAAAAGCTTGGCAAGATCAAGACAATTTCATTGAAAAATGGGCTTTTATAGTGGCTACAGAAAATGGAGTTTTTGTTTTCTTTAGATTATTAAAATAGTTGTTTTATTTATAGAATATTACGCAATTTTTTTCTGTTTTTTAAACAAGATCATTGTTTTTATAAAAAGAGATTTGTGAGTAAATAAGCTGAGGAAACTTTTTAAAAAATAGATTTATTTAAGCAGGTATAGCATTTTACTGCGGTTTATTCCCAAATTTTCATATATTTGTTGTATGATAAGATTAGGGTATTATATAACAATTTTCACTTCAATACTAGGCTATGTTTAACATATCAATGTTTATATCAGCCTTACTTTAATTTTTATGGTGAGAAGTAGCAAAGACAATTGGATTATTCAAAAATAAAAGGTGCATATTCATGTTCGATGCAATTCAAATTCGTGAAGCACATTTTCCAAGTCGCGCACCTATTGATGCTTATGGAAATGGTGGGTTTCGTTTTGCTGATATGTCTCATAGAGGTTCTATTATTTGTGTACCATCAGGCATTTATGGCATTGAGATGGCAGGGCCTGTTCCCACTCAAGGGGATATATCTCGTATTTTAGAAGAAGCTTCTGAAATCGAAGTTTTATTAATAGGTACTGGAATTGAATTATTACGATTACCTGAAGAGTTACGGGTGCTTTTATGGGAAAAACGTATTTCATCAGATACAATGAGTACGGGAGCGGCGGTCCGTACATTTAATGTTTTATTGGCTGAAGATCGCGCTGTTGCGGCGTTATTATTTGCGGTAGAATAGAGTATTGTTTAATAAAAAAAAGGCTCTGGTCTAGCATGAAAGACTTGTGTAATTATTTCCTGCGCTGTAAAATACTGTCGTTTAAGGCGATGATATAAGGGTATAGAATGTACATAACTTAACACATTAAGTGTTTTTAAATACAGCAGCAAGTATTCAGGACAAAGTTTGCTCGTAGTTCCTAATGAATCACATGAGTGATCAGCTCTTGGCACTTGAGACAGTTCATAAGAGGCATTTTAATTCTTTCTTATACAGTTTTTACCTACAAGCCAGTTCCGCTTGTGACGTGCAAGGGAATAGTTTTTATTGATGTAACATGAAATTGGTTTGAAATGAAAGCATATCTACGATATTTGGGATTCTAATTTAACATACAAAACACAAAATTGTCATTATAAATCAATGCATTTATAGTAACAGAAACGCACCGAGAGCAATTGGATTTTTTACAAATTGGTGTTGGTAAGAACCTTTGTCTTTTAGAGTGGGGAGGAGGTCAATGATTTGATGAAGTTTTTGTGATCAGTGCATTTTTTATAAAATAACATTGTCATCTATCCACTGAAAAAGTGTTTTGCGTTGTTTGTTGTTCAAGTTTTACTATGCATGTTACGATTGGTTTTTAGCTTTTTTACTGCAAATGAAAACTTGAAGTCCGATAAGATAAGTTTTATCAGAAAAATTATTTATTTAATTTTTTCTTTCTAAAACGAAAAGGGACTAGAAAAGAAATTTTAATTCATAATACAGTTAAGAGACGCATTTAAAAATCTTATTTTCTGAACTGTATTTGCCTATCTTTCATTTTTTAATATGAATAAAAAGAGGGTATTAATTTAATTGCTAAAAAAGGGACGTTAATAGGTTCATAGAATGATAGGCTCTCTTCCTTATTGTCTTGATATTTTACGTACCATAGATCGTGATCGCTATATATCGGTTTTATTTGCGCCTAAAAAAAAGCGCCAAGCATTGGCTGCTCTTTATGTATTTAATGCTGAAGTTTCTCGTATCCGCGAAAGTGTACATGATCCACTTATAGGAGAAATACGGTTACGTTGGTGGTATGACGCTATTGCTCATGGTGAAATGCAAACGAGTGGAAACAATCCGATTTTGAATGATTTATTAAAAGCAATGACTCTTTTTAATTTACCTAAGACAGCTTTTTTACGTTATTGTGATGCGCAAATTTTAGATCTTTATCACAATCCAATAGAAACACTTCATGATCTAGAGCATTATTGTAGTGAGACAGCAGGCATAATTTTACAGCTTTCTTGTCAGATATTAGATCCTGAAACTGCACAAGAGTTTACAGATATCTATGAACACGGAGGGATTTCTCAAGGATTAAGCGGTGTATTGCGTCTTTTATCATTCATGCAATCACGATATCAATATTATTTACCCACTGATATATTAAAAGCTGTAGGAGTGAATAGGGAAGATTTGGAATCTCATCGTCTCAGTGATCAACAAAAGAATTGTATTGTTGAAGCTATGGTAGCATTATCGCGCGATCATTATAACCGATTTTACGAGTATTCTTGTACTTTACCGAGAGTTCTTAAGCCAGCTTTTCTTCCATTGGTCATTGTACCGGCTTCTCTTCAAAAAGCTATACAGCTGGGGGCAGCAATTTTTCAAGAGAGCGCAACTTTGCCATTGATGTATCGCTATTGGTTGATAACAAGGGCAGCAATAAGCGGCAATTTTCCAAAGATATTGTAAAAGAATATTACTATGTTGGAATGCGTGACATGTAGACTGATTTTCTCATATGAAGATAAAGGAGCTATTGTGATTCCAAACCATTTTTTTGTTATAAAAAATGTTGATGTTTTGGTTGTTATGAACACAAAAGAATAAGAAATTTTGTGATCTTGAAAATACGGTATATTTCTTAATCAGTAGTATGTTTTATTCAGTGTATTGGATAGGTGAGATGCAGAGAAAGAAAAACATGAAATAAAATTTCTATTTTATGAGACAAGTTATCTTAGCAGTCTATAAGTCTATAAAAAACTCTTATTTTTGAGAAATTATAACATCATAATTGATGACTGTTATGATTTATGAATATATTGATTTATAATGATAATTCGTTTTTTCTCATATTGAATGAGAGTCTTGAATAGAACAAGATTTCTCCATTTTTATAATGAATTTTAAAAATAGTTTTTTTATCTATTATAAGTTGGGTGTGTAAATGAAATCATTTAAGGAAGAAGCAATACGCTCCCTATGAATGAATATTAAGAGTAGCAATATGAGCTATGAATGAATGACGATAGGGATGACATTTATAGCTTAATGGGCGACAACCTTTGGATGGATAATGTTTTTTAATGCATTGCAAAAACGATTCTACATTCCATTGACTATTTTCTCGCAAATCCATACATGCACTGTTTTGCGAGAAAATGAATCATTATAAAAACGCTGATACTAAGATATGCAGACAAGAAACCTGTCTTACCTCTTAAACTATAAACGAAGAGCGATAGACACTTTATCAAATAAGCCCTTTAAATTATGCACACTCTTTTTACTGGAGAGCGTTAAAGATCTGATTATAATTTGTGCTATTAATTTCCAAAGGATGTTCTTTATTGGCAACTTGGAGCATTTCTAGCTTAAGATCTTCTCTTATCATCATATCTATATTGGCGCGGACCTCAGTTGAAAGAGTATGAGACGTGATATCTTTAGGCATTGTTACAGTCTTTATTTGATAAATGATACGGTTTGTTGCAACCGGTCCTTTTATGACACCATAATGACCTTTGGGACCAGAAAACAAGGCTTTAACACCTTCAACACCAAGGACTTCAGATGAATCTTGACGCCGGAGGGCTGGTGTTGTTTGTTTTGTAACACCAAGGGTATGAGCAAGAGCAACAAGACTTTTTCCTTCCGTGAGCTGTTTGAGAGCATTTTTGGCTTTTTCATCAAGAAGACGTTGGATTTCCTCATTTTTCCATTGAGAAAGAACATCTAGCTTAGCTTCTTCAAGTGTCTTATCGCGGGCAGGAATAATTTTATCGACCTTATACCAGAGATACCCACCATTTTGAAAAGAGAGAGGATCAAGATCGATACCTTCGTTTGATTGATAGATGGCATTCAGTAAAATATCTTTTTGAGGTAAATCCGTGAGTATTGCACCTTCAAGCGTTTTCCCCGTTTTATCAATGGTAATTGTGCGCAAAGATAACTTGTATTGGTCAGCTAACTCTTTGAGAGAAGCACCCTCAAAACGAGCATTTTCAATGGCTACATAATTATTACGAATATCATCCGTAGCACGATTTTTGGCAAGTATTTGGCGAATATTTTCTTCTACACTTTCAAAAGGAAGAGAGCTTGAGGGTTCAATATGTGTGATGCGAATGATAACAGGTCCCTGTAAGTCATTGATTACAGCACTGACTTGCCCTTGTTGGAGTTCAAAAATTTCGGATGCTAGATGGCTAGGAAGTTCATTTTCTGCGAGAGGCCCTTTTTGTATGTCATTAAGAGTCTTTTTTTCAGCTTTTACCAGTTCATCAAAACTCAATCCATCGGCTATTTTTTTTGCTGCATTATCGGCTTCTTCGCGTGAGGGGAATCGCAGTTCTTCGAATGTACGCTTTTCAGGGGTTACAAAACGTGAAGCATTTTGGGTATAATAAGCTTTTGCCTCATCTGTTGGGATATCTTTAGGTTTTACGAAATCATTAAGTTCCATAGATAATAAAGAGACAGTGCGGTATTCTGGAGTACGAAATTCATTTTGATGTGTTTCAAACCATTTTTGCAGTGTTTCGTCATCAGGATCAGCTGTTATTTCCTTTTCTTTTAGATCAATCATGAGATAATCTGCGATACGCATTTCTCCTTGATAAAGAGCAAGTGCTTTATAGAAGAGATCTGGTGCTTTCATATCAGAGAATAAAGCTGAAATAATTTGGTTACGCTTTTCTTTTCTGGTGTAATAATTAAGAAAAGCACTTTCACTGATATGTAAATGCTGAAGATAGTTATAAAATAAATTTTTATCAAAAGTGCCATTTATTTGGAACATATTATCAGTTCCAATCATACGCGCTATTGTATCTTTTGAAAGACTTATTTTCATTTTACGGGCTTGTTCATCAAGCAGTGTATTTTGTTGTAATTGATTAAACACAAAAGCGGGAATTTGGTATTGCTGCATTTCATTTGGCGTAAACATTCGTCCAAGATGAGCGGCATGTGCTAAACGTGCGCTTTGATCGGCAAGAGCGAGACGATAATCATCGACAGTTACTGTGGATTTTCCAGAAGTAATAAGGCCTCTTTCATTTTTGGTGTGTAACTGTGGTATCCCCCATAAAAGAATGAAGCATAAGAGTAAAATAGCAAGGAAAATTCTGGCAATCCAAGAATTTGCAGCATTTCTTACGATGTCAAGCATTGTTTAATTCCACTTTTAACATGAGTTATTATCAAAGCAGTAACGGAATTTGCAACAAAGACACGAAAGATGCAAGCTTTAAAGACTTGCTTTCACTTTATAATTTGGTACTTACAGATAAATAATATATTATAATAGCTCTTGAGGTGAAAATATGTCTCCAAATATTCGGCCTTTTCTTGCTGGAAATTGGAAAATGAATGGAACGAGTGAATCGCTTGGAGAGTTGCGTGCTATTGCTACAGGCGTTAGCTCTGATCTAGGTCATTTGTTTGAAGCTTTAATTTGTGTTCCAGCAACGCTTTTATCGCGTGCTTCTGATACGCTGGATGGTGAAAATCTCCTTTTAGGAGGACAAAATTGTCACTTTGATGACTATGGCCCTTATACTGGAGATATTTCAGCTTTTATGCTTAAAGAAGCGGGAGCAAGTCATGTTATTATCGGGCATTCAGAACGTCGTACAGTGTATCAGGAAAATGATGCTATTGTCTGCGCCAAAGTGCAAGCAGCGTGGCGAGCAGGGCTTGTGGCTCTTGTATGTATTGGTGAAACATTGGAAGAACGCAATAATAATAAAGTGCTGGATGTTCTCGCACAGCAGCTTGAGGGATCTTTACCAGATGATGCAACAGCAGAGAATATCATTATCGCTTATGAACCTGTTTGGGCGATAGGCACCGGCAATACAGCAACTGTAGAAGATATTGCAAAAGTGCATCATTTCATTCGTGATGAGATGTGCTCTCGTTTTGGGGAGGAAGGGAATAATATGCGCCTTCTTTATGGTGGATCAGTAAAACCCTCCAATGCATTTGAGCTTTTAAGCATTGCTCATGTTAATGGTGCTTTGATAGGTGGAGCAAGTTTAAAAGCGACTGATTTTTTAACTATTTGCGATGTTTATCGTAAATTATAGCGGAGAAATTTGAGTTACCCCTTGGATTGTGTGTTATTTATGTGTAAATAACCACGAAAGAGTTATTTGAAGAGCAGGGTTTATGCAAACAGTACTTATTGTTATTCATTTTTTGATTGTGATTACTTTGGTTGGTATTATATTAATTCAACCTTCAGAAGGTGGTGGGCTCGGTGTGAGTAATAGCTCAGGGTTGATGAAAACTCGTGGATCTCGAAACCCTTTAACACGTTTGACTGCTATTTTAGCCTGTTGTTTTTTTGTTGTGTCTATTGGACTTACCGTGGTGAGTAATATATCAAATTCTAGTTCTGATATTTTAAAGCGTATACCGGTTAATTCCGAGCAGAATTCTACCGATAAAGGCTCAGGATCAGTCCCATCATCAGATGGTGAGTCTTCCCCTTCTATTCTTGAGCAGCTAGGAGGTTCTTCGAATTCTCCGCAGGAACAGAAACAGTCCACAAATCCTGAAGCAGAAAGCCCAGTTCCACCGGTTCTTGAAAATACAGTTCCGGATAACAGTACAAAATAGTTTTTTAAGAAAATATAGACTTTTTAAAAAGGTGATTTTTTCACCTTTTTTATTTTAGAAGAAAAATTGTTTCTTTTTGCATTTTTTGCTGGAAAAATCATTATAAATTGCTTATCACCATAAGCCCATGGCACGTTATGTTTTTATTACTGGTGGTGTGGTTTCTTCCCTTGGAAAAGGCATCGCAGCAGCGGCGTTAGCAGCGTTATTACAGGCTCGTGGCTATCGCGTACGTCTTCGCAAACTTGATCCTTATTTAAATGTTGATCCAGGTACGATGTCACCTTATCAACATGGTGAAGTATTTGTGACCGATGATGGTGCAGAAACGGATCTTGATCTTGGTCATTATGAGCGTTTTACTGGGCGTTCTGCAAATAGCCAAGATAATATTACAACAGGGCGTATTTATCGCAATATCATTGAACGAGAGCGGCGTGGTGATTATTTGGGGGCAACAGTCCAAGTTATTCCTCATGTTACAGATGAAATTAAGCGATTCATTACGATGGGAAATGAAGAATTTGATTTTGTTTTGTGTGAGATAGGTGGAACGGTTGGTGATATTGAAGCAATGCCTTTTCTAGAAGCGATTCGTCAGCTTCGCAATGAGCTACCGAGACAAAATGTCGTTTATGTCCATCTCACATTAATGCCTTATATTCCTTCGGCAGGTGAATTAAAAACGAAACCAACACAACATTCTGTCAAAGAATTGCAAGCAGTTGGTATTTCTCCTGATATTTTGCTTGTACGTGCAGATCGATCTATTCCAGAAACAGAACGATGCAAATTATCACTTTTTTGCAATGTTCGCTCCAATGCAGTCATTCAGGCATTAGATATGCCAACAATTTATGATGTTCCTATGGCATACCATAAGGAGGGTTTGGACTCTGAAGTTCTTTGCGCTTTTGGAATCGATTCGGCTCCTTCCCCCAAGATGGATCGTTGGGAAGATATTACGCATCGCATTCACCATCCTGAAGGAGAAGTTACGATTGCTGTTGTAGGAAAATATACGGGCTTAAAGGATGCTTATAAATCCCTTATCGAAGCGATTGCGCATGGTGGTTTAGCGAATAAAGTGAAGGTTAATATTGAGTGGATTGATTCGGAACTTTTTGAAAAAGAAGATTCTGTTTCAGCTTTACAAAAAGCCCATGGAATTTTGGTTCCAGGTGCTTTTGGGGCACGAGGGTCTGAAGGGAAGATTCGAGCAATTCAATTTGCACGAGAGCGTAAAGTTCCATTTTTAGGAATTTGTTTTGGAATGCAATTAGCTTGTATAGAAGCTGCACGCAATATTGCACAGATTGAGAATGCTTCATCAAGTGAATTTTGCGAAACAGACAATCCAATTGTAGGTTTAATGACAGAATGGCTTAAAGGAGACGTTCTTGAAAAACGTACAAGAAATGGTGCTCTCGGCGGTTCAATGCGCCTTGGTGCTTTTGCTGCTGAATTAAAGGAAGAGAGTCATATTGCTCAAATTTATGGGATGACCAAGATTGTCGAGCGACATCGTCATCGTTATGAGGTCAATATTGATTATAAGGATAAGTTAGAACAGTGTGGTTTGATTTTTTCTGGGATGTCTCCTGATGGTATTTTACCAGAAACGATAGAATATGTAGATCATCCATGGTTTATTGGTGTTCAATATCATCCAGAATTAAAATCTCGTCCTTTTGATCCACATCCGCTTTTTTCTTCTTTTATTGAAGCCGCTGTAGAACAAAGTCGATTAGTTTAATGCATAAATTTGGTTACTTTGCTTTTGAGGGATAAAATGACTAAACCAAATGCCCGTGTGAAAGTTGGAAATATGATTTTTTCAAATGAAATGCCTCTTTCATTAATTGCAGGGCCGTGTCAGATGGAAAGTCGAGATCATGCTTTTGAAATGGCTGGTCGTATTAAAACAATTACCGATCAGCTTGGTATCAGGTTTGTTTATAAATCAAGTTACGATAAAGCCAACAGAACCTCTTTGAGTGCGGCACGCGGCATTGGTCTTGAAAAAGCAATGGCTATTTTTTCTGATTTAAAAAAAGAGTTTGATTGTCCCATATTAACTGATGTGCATACAGAAGAGCAATGTACAATTGTTTCTTCTACAGTTGATATTTTACAAATACCGGCTTTTTTATGTCGTCAAACAGATCTTTTGGTAGCAGCCGCTAAAACAGAATGTGTTATTAACATTAAAAAAGGTCAGTTTTTAGCGCCGTGGGACATGGAGAATGTTTTAAAAAAGGTTGTTTACAGTGGTAATCCGAATGTTATGCTTTGTGAGCGAGGCACGTCATTTGGTTATAACCGACTTGTTTCTGATATGCGTTCGTTGCCTATTTTACGTTCATTTGGAGCTCCTGTTATTTTTGATGCAACACATTCTGTTCAAGAGCCGGGTGGTCATGGTTCTTCATCTGGTGGACAGCGTCAATTTGTTGAAATTTTAGCGCGTGCGGCTGTTTCTGTTGGGGTCGCAGGTATTTTTTTAGAAACGCATCAAGATCCAGATAATGCGCCTTCTGATGGACCCAATATGATTAAAGTTGATGATTTACAAAGATTGCTTGAGACTTTAATGGAATTTGATTATCTGTCAAAGAAACTGAATTGAGAAGAAAAAGTATTTCATTAATAGGTTGTTAGAAATGAATCGCGACTTTTATCGGATAAGGAAATACATATGACTATAATTGTCGATATCATTGGACGTGAAGTTCTTGATAGCCGTGGTAATCCAACGGTAGAAGTTGATGTTCATTTGGAAAATGGTGCGTTTGGTCGTGCTATGGTTCCTTCGGGAGCTTCAACAGGAGCACACGAGGCTATAGAACTTCGTGATGGTGGTTTGCGCTATCAAGGAAAAGGTGTTGAAAAAGCAGTTGCTGCAGTCAATGGCGAAATTCTTGAAGAACTTGGTGGTCGGGATGCAACAAATCAAATCGCTATTGATCAAGCCATGATTGCTTTGGATGGAACGCCAAACAAAGCCCGTCTTGGTGCCAATGCACTTCTTGGTGTTTCATTAGCTGTTGCAAAAGCAGCTGCGGCTTCATTAAATTTACCTTTGTATCGTTATATTGGGGGTACACAAGCGCATATTCTTCCAACACCTATGATGAACATTATTAATGGTGGCGTTCATGCTGATAACTTGATTGATTTTCAAGAGTTTATGATTA
The DNA here is from genome assembly GCF_042195825.1 of Bartonella sp. AP40SXNS. Lineage (NCBI taxonomy): Bacteria > Pseudomonadati > Pseudomonadota > Alphaproteobacteria > Hyphomicrobiales > Bartonellaceae > Bartonella > Bartonella sp. AP40SXNS. The sequence continues at coordinate 34,790 of NZ_JBHIPB010000002.1, read as the reverse complement.
TTCCTATAGGAGCGCCTACTGTTCGAGAAGCAATTCGTTATGGTGCTGAAATTTTTCATGCGTTGAAAAAGCGTTTAAAGGGTGCAGGTTATAATACCAATGTTGGTGATGAAGGTGGTTTTGCACCTCAATTTAAAAGCGCTGATCAAGCAATTGATTTTATTATGGAATCTATCATGATATGTGGTTATAAACCAGGTGAACAAATTGCCATTGGTTTAGACTGTGCTTCAACCGAATTTTATAAAAATGGCTCGTATTTTTATAAAGGTGAGGGAAAATGCCGTGACACCCAAGAGCAGGTAGAGTATTTAGCGCAGCTTGTGAAAAATTATCCTATTATTACAATTGAAGATGGAATGGCAGAGGATGATTGGGAAGGTTGGAAGCTACTCACGGATACAATTGGAGAAAGATGTCAGCTTGTTGGTGATGATTTGTTTGTAACGAATTCAGCACGTTTGCGTGATGGTATCAAAATGGGGGTAGGCAATTCTATTCTCATAAAAGTTAATCAAATTGGTACATTGAGTGAAACACTTGATGCTGTAGAAGTAGCACATAAAGCAGGTTATCGTGCCATTATATCTCATCGTTCAGGCGAGACAGAGGATTCTTTCATTGCAGATCTTTCGGTTGCAACGAATTGTGGACAAATTAAAACAGGTTCTCTTGCACGTTCGGATAGATTAGCAAAATACAATCAACTTATTCGTATTGAAGAAATGCTAGGAGCTCAAGCGCATTATGCTGGTGATTTATATCGTGTATAGTTGTGAGCAAAAAATATGAAAGTATAAGATCATTTAGATTATGAAATTGAGATTTCTTATCAAAGGCATATGCATAGTAATTTTATAGGTATTTAAATTTATAGGGATTAAGATGAGAGGTGTGATTATTACTCAAGATCAAGGAATGTATCTCGTTTCTGGTGATGACGGTAAGCGTTATCAGTTTGCGACTTGGGATTGGTTGGGAAAGAAACCACCAAGGATTGGTGATACTGTTGATTTTGTCTATGAAGGCGGTGTGGTCAGTTCTGTTTTTCCGTTGTTGAGATCAAGTACAGAGAACTCAAAGATAATGTTCGCACTTCTTTGTTGGGTTGCAGGTATCTTTGGTGTTCATCGCTTTATGGTTGGGAGAGTTAGGACAGGTGCTTTAATGCTGATTCTATCTTTATCATTTTTTGGATTGATAATTACCGGAATTTGGGCAGTTGTTGATTTTATAGTCATTCTTGGTGGAAGATTTACGGATAAAGATGGGAATCAAATTACAGATTTTTAAAAATCTTATAATAAAAAGGAGGTAATCTAGCCCGCTTTTTATTTTTATCAATATATTAAGTTCATAATAGCTCTGCGTTATTGTATTACATGTATTTAATGTAAAATATTAAAAGGCTATGCACAGTTGAACGAAAATATTGAAAAAACTGTGCTATTTTTATAGGTAAAACAAAAGCGCAAATCAATTACAGCGTAATTTGGGTTGCTGTTTATAGAAGCGGGAAATATTAGATTATTGGGGGCCTAACTATTTCAATTATACATTTATCATGTTTTTTATGCGTTTTATTTATACCGTGAGGTTAATCTGCATATTATCGAATTAGAAATAATCTCTTTATGAATAACACATGAGGAGCAGCTTTATAGGTGGGCAAGGATGAAGGGTAAAATTATTGGTCAAGATCAAGGAGATTATTTCGTTTCAGGAGCTGACGGTAAGCGCTATCAATTTACGAGTTGGGATTGGTTAGGAAAAAAAACACCAAAGGTAGGGGATACCGTTGATTTTGTATATGAAGATAATGTTGTTAAATCTGTTCTCCCTCTTTTGAGTAAATCGCAGTCAGAAAAATCAAGATTGGCGATAGCACTTGTTTGTTGGTTTTTTGGTTTATTGGGAATTCATCGCTTTATGGCTGGTAAAGTTGGGACAGGCATTGTAATGCTTCTTATAACGATAACAGGTGTAGGATTGCTCGTTACTATACCGTGGTCATTCATTGATTTTATAGTTATTTTATCCGGATATTTTAGGGATGAAAATGGGGATAAAATTATAAATTGGTAGAAATTTTAGAATAATATAAAATGTAAAGAGCTAGAAACTTTCTTTACTTTTAATGTTGTCAATATATTAATTTAATAATGTAAATTATTTTAGGCTATGTCTTTAAATGTGAAATATTAAAGAAAATTATGAATATTTAAATAAAACTATTGAAAAAGACTATACTATTTCATATGAAAAAAGCAAAAGTGCAAATCGAACAGCGTACTTACCACTTATAATTGCGGGAATTTTAAGTTGTTGGGGGATTTTAAGCTTTTTAAATTGTCATATATCACGGTGAATACAGACTGTATTCATGCTGTGAGGTTTATTCAACATATTATCATATTAGAAGAAAAGCTTCTTTATGAATAACAATTTTATAGGTGGTGAAGATGAAAGGTAAGATTATTGGTCATGATCAAGGAGATTATTTCATTTCAGGGGCTGATGGTAAGCGCTATCAGTTTGCGAATTGGGATTGGTCAGGAAAAACGCCGCCGAAAATTGGTGACGTCGTTGATTTTGTGTGTGAAGGGGATACCATTAAATCTATTTTCCCTATCTTGACTGAAGGTCAGTCACAGCAATCAAAAGTGACGTTAGCGGTCGTTTGTTTTTTTCTAGGTGGACTAGGAATTCATCGTTTTATGGTTGGTAAAGTTGGAACTGGCATTGCAATACTTCTTATAAATATAATAAGTGTAATAAGTATAATAAGTGTAATATTTATGCCGGTAGGGCTTATAGGAATTTTTTTGATAATTACACCTTGGGTATTGATTGATTTTATAGTCATTTTAACAGGAAGTTTTAAGGACAAAGATGGGTGTAAAATCACAACTTAGAGGATATCCAATATTTATAATATAAAAAGTGGGTTATTCAGCTTACTTTAATTGTTTTGAGGGGGGGTAAATTGGTGATAAAAAATTGTTTACGTTTCTAGATTGAGTAATGAGGTGTTAATCAAAATCGTGCATAGTTGAGCTGAGTATTGAGGAATTTGTGCTGTAAAGACTGTGCTATTTTATGTGGACAAAGCAGAAACGTCGATCAATCAAAGTACGCTTTGTACTACCTCTTATGACGGTGGGAGTCTTAAGCTATTTCAGTTATCACATTTATCATGGTGAGTATGGATTGTATTCACGCAGTGAAGTTAATCAGCATATTAGTGAATTAGAAAAGGAGCTTCATAAAATAGAAGCTGAGCGGATATTCATGGAAAAGCGTATTTCTCTTTTACGCAACGGGCATATAGAAAAAGATATGTTGGATGAGTATGTCCGAAAGAATTTGAACTTCTCTAAGCCAAATGAACTGACAATCTTAATACCTTGAAATTGATACTAAAGGTAAATGAAAAATCGCTTAATTTAGACAACAATCAGCAATGATATTGTTTAAGCCGGTTGATAAGGCTTGTAACTTTTGTTCGTAAAGGTTATTCCTAGATAATCATAAAAGGGAGTTTAATATGGCAGAACGACTTAAAAAAAATTCTGCGTCGGTAGCGCACACTGTATTATCAAGCACTACAAAGAAAGCACCAATAGCCTCTTTTACAAAAGAGGAAGAAATTGTTGCCTATCGTGAAATGCTTTTAATTCGCCGTTTTGAAGAAAAAGCAGGACAACTTTACGGTATGGGGCTTATTGGGGGGTTTTGTCATCTTTATATTGGACAGGAAGCCGTTGTTGTTGGAACATTGAAAGCGGCAAAAGAAGGTGATCAGGTTATTACGTCTTACCGTGATCATGGACATATGTTAGCGGTTGGGATGAGTCCGCGTGGTGTTATGGCAGAATTAACGGGGCGCCAAGGGGGCTTTTCCAAAGGGAAAGGTGGCTCGATGCATATGTTCTCTAAAGAAAAAAACTTTTATGGGGGACATGGTATTGTTGGGGCACAGGTTCCCATTGGTTCAGGCTTGGCATTTTCGAATCAATATCTTGATAAAGATAATGTGACATTGGTTTATTTTGGTGATGGTGCTGCAAATCAGGGGCAGGTTTACGAGAGTTTTAATATGGCTTCACTTTGGAAGCTGCCTGTTGTTTATATTATTGAAAATAATCAGTATGCTATGGGAACGTCCGTTTCACGTGCATCTGCAGAAACTGATTTTTCCCGTCGTGGTCTTTCTTTTGAAATTCCAGGTATTGTTGTTGACGGTATGGATGTTCGATCCGTAAAAGGAGCTGCTGATGAAGCAATTTCTTGGGCACGCTCAGGTAAAGGGCCGATCATTCTTGATATGCAAACCTATCGCTATCGTGGTCATTCCATGTCTGATCCAGCGAAATATCGTTCAAAGGAAGAAGTCCAAAAAATAAAAGAGGAACACGATCCGATTGATCAAGTAAAAAGTCGGATTCTTAAAAAAAATTGGGCGAGCGAGGACGATTTAAAATCTATTGAGAAAGAGGTCCGTGCAATTGTTGCTGATGCGGTAGATTTTGCACAAAGTGATCAAGAGCCAGATGCTTCTGAGCTCTATACTGATATTTTAGTTTGATGCGAGGGAAGCAAGTATGTCTATTGATATTTTGATGCCGGCGCTTTCACCAACTATGGAAGAAGGTAAACTGTCTAAATGGCTCAAGAAAGAAGGTGATAAGGTTAGCTCTGGCGATGTTATTGCTGAAATTGAAACGGATAAGGCTACAATGGAAGTAGAGTCCGTTGATGAAGGTACTCTTGGTAAAATTTTTGTGCCTGAAGGTTCAGAAGGCGTAAGGGTTAACACTGTTATCGCAATTTTGTTAGAAGAAGGTGAGCGTGCTGAGGATATTTCGCAACCTACTGATACAGCACAAAAACCTAAGGAATCTTCTCTTTCTCTGCCTTTATCAGTTCCGCAGGCTGCTCCTACTTTTGATACATCTCTTAATTTTGATATTCCAGCGGGAACACAAATGGTTACAATGACAGTTCGTGAAGCGCTTAATCAGGCTTTGGCTGAAGAAATGCGGCGTGATGAAACAGTTTTTCTTATGGGGGAAGAAGTTGCGCAATATCAAGGTGCCTATAAGGTTAGTCAAGGTTTGTTAGAAGAATTCGGAGAACGCCGAGTTATTGATACCCCAATTACAGAGCACGGCTTTGCTGGGCTGGCTGTCGGGGCTGCTTTTGGTGGGTTACGTCCTATTGTCGAGTTTATGACCTTTAATTTTGCGATGCAGGCGATGGACCAAATTATTAACTCAGCAGCCAAAACACGTTATATGTCTGGTGGACAAATGACCGCTCCTATGGTTTTCCGAGGTCCCAATGGCGCGGCTGCCCGTGTTGGTGCTCAACATTCTCAATGTTATGCTGCATGGTATAGTCATGTACCCGGTCTGAAAGTTGTCATGCCTTATAGTGCTGCAGATGCAAAAGGTTTGCTGAAATCTGCTATTCGTGATGATAATCCTGTTATTTTCCTTGAAAATGAGATTTTGTATGGGCATCAATTTGATGTTCCTCAACTGGATGATTTTCTTTTGCCTATTGGTAAGGCACGTATTCATAAGTCTGGACAAGATGTGACGATTGTTGCATGTGGAATTGGGATGCATTATGCTGTTCAAGCGTTACCAGAAATTGAAAAACTTGGTATTGATGTTGAATTGATTGATTTACGAACCATTCGCCCGATGGATCTTCCAACAATTCTTTCGTCAGTTAAAAAAACAGGTCGTTTGGTAACAATTGAAGAGGGATTTCCTCAGTCATCTGTGGGAACTGAAATAGCAACCCGTGTTATGCAGCAGGCTTTTGACTATCTTGATGCGCCAATTGCTACGATTTCTGGTAAAGATGTTCCGATGCCTTATGCCGCTAATCTTGAGAAGTTGGCTTTGCCTAATACTGCTGAAATTATTGAGGCCGTTAAGGCTGTGACATACAGAGCATAACGGAGGAAAGCATAATGCCCATTAAAATTACAATGCCAGCGCTTTCCCCTACGATGGAAGAGGGAAATTTAACAAAATGGAATATTAAGGAGGGAGATAAGGTTTCCTCTGGTGATGTTATTGCTGAGATTGAGACGGATAAAGCGACGATGGAAGTCGAAGCTGTTGATGAAGGTAGGGTTGCTAAAATTGTTGTTCCTGCTGGAACACAAGGCGTTAAAGTAAATGCTTTAATTGTTGTTTTAGCAGAAGAAGGTGAAGATTTAGCTGAAGCTGCAAAAGTTACAGAAGAAATCTCTTCTTCTACAAGACAAAAACTAGAGGGTATCAAACAGACAGATTCTCTGAAACAGACGGACTCAAAGGGAATAAAAATGTCTCATGAATCATCAACTGGGCAATTAATACAGCAAGATAAAAAGGGAGCTCGTCTTTTTGCTTCTCCCTTAGCGCGGCGATTAGCATCTCAGGCAGGTCTTGATTTATCCCTTATTTCTGGGAGTGGGCCGCATGGGCGTATTATTAAGCGTGATGTAGAAAAAGTTATGAGCGGTGATATTTCTAAGATTTCTTATTCGTCACAGACAGGAGAGCCAGTAGCCGCAGGTGCTTCTGAGAAACAGATATTGAAACTCTTCAAAGAGGATGAATATGTCTTCACACCCCATAATAATATGCGTAAAACAATCGCGACACGTTTGGTGGAATCAAAACAGAAAGTCCCACATTTTTATGTAACGGTAGATTGTGAACTTGATGCGCTATTAGCGCTGCGTACACAATTGAATGTTGCTGCACCAATGGTTAAGATGCAGGAAGAAGCTAAGCCTACTTATAAGATTTCTGTTAATGATATGGTGATCAAAGCTGTTGCACTTTCTTTGAAAGCGGTTCCTGATGCGAATGTCTCTTGGCTTGAAGGTGGAATGCTTCATCATAAACATTGTGATGTTGGGGTTGCTGTTTCTATTCCCAATGGATTAATTACGCCGATTATTCGCCATGCAGAGGAAAAGCCGTTATCGCTTATTTCCAAAGAGATGAAGGATTTTGCAAAGCGTGCGCGTGAGGGCAAGTTAAAAATGGAAGAATATCAGGGTGGAACAACAGCTGTATCCAATATGGGGATGTATGGTGTGAAAAGTTTTTCTGCTATTCTTAATCCACCGCATGCGACAATTTTTGCGATTGGTGCAGGGGAGCAACGTGCTGTTGTTAAAAATGGTGCTTTAGCCATTGCGACAGTTATGTCAGTTACAATTTCTGCGGATCATCGTGCTGTCGATGGTGCTTTAGCAGCAGAGCTCGCGCGGACTTTTAAGAAGATGATTGAAAATCCATTAGCAATGTTGGTTTGAACTGTTTAACAGTTCTTCACGTAAATTGTGAGAGAGTGTATTTAAGAGAATAAAAACAAATTTAAAGAGTTTGAAGAGCAGAGGTATTGCTGTTTCTAGTTTGGGTAAAGCATTTATAGAAAGCTTAGAGTATAAAGACATAAGATAATTCTGTTATGTTCATTTTCATTTTTAAGTTCAAAAAATGCATATCCATTTTATATATATCCATGGAGGAATTACTGTGGCAAATCTTTATGATGTAATTGTGATTGGATCAGGTCCAGGCGGATATGTAACCGCAATTCGTGCAGCGCAATGTGGCTTTAAGACTGCGATTGTTGAACGTGAACATTTGGGAGGGATTTGTTTAAATTGGGGATGTATTCCAACAAAGGCTCTTTTACGTTCAGCGGAAATGAAACATTTTGCTGAACATGCAAAAGATTATGGACTAAAAATTAATGGTTCAATTGAGGCAAACATCAAAAATGTTGTGGCACGTTCACGCGGTGTTTCAGCACGTTTAAATGCTGGTGTTGCTTTTTTAATGAAAAAAAATAAAATTGATATTATCTGGGGTGAAGCAAAGCTTACTAAAGAAGCAAAGGGAAGCCAGCTTGCGGAAATTATGGTTTCTTCATCCTCCAAACCGGTTATGCAACCACAAAATCCAGTCCCTAAAGGGACCTTGGGAGAGGGAACTTACCAAGCAAAGCATATCATTATTGCAACGGGTGCACGTCCTCGTGTCCTTCCTGGTATTGAGCCAGATGGAAATCTCATTTGGACTTATTTTGAAGCTATGATACCGCCAGAAATGCCAAAATCGCTTTTGGTCATAGGGTCTGGGGCTATAGGCATTGAATTTGCCTCTTTTTATCATGATATGGGAGCGACAGTCACTGTTGTTGAAATAATGCCCCACATCATGCCTGCTGAAGATATTGAAATTTCAACATTTGCTTGTAAACAATTAGAGAAAAAAGGTTTACGTGTTCTTCGTCAAGCAAAAGTAACAAGGGTTGAAAAATCTTCCGATTCTGTAACTGTACATATTGATATTCAAGGTAAAAATGAGACAATGACTGTTGATCGGTTGATTTCTGCTGTTGGGGTGCAGGGTAATATTGAGAATCTTGGATTAGAAGCTTTGGGAATAAAAACCGATCGTGGGTGTATTGTAACTGATGAATGGAGTTGGACAGGAGTTTCGGGTATTTATGCTATCGGTGATGTGGCAGGTCCTCCTATGTTAGCCCATAAAGCAGAAGAAGAAGGCGTAATATGTATTGAACATCTTGCTGGTTTAAAGAATGTTCATCCGCTTGATAAGAAAAAAATTCCAGGATGCACCTATTGCACACCGCAAGTTGCTTCTGTAGGGCTTTCAGAAGCGACAGCAAAAGAAGCAGGGTATGATATACGTATTGGTCGTTATTCTTTTTCCGCGAATGGCAAAGCGATTGCTCTGGGTGAAGATCAAGGGTTAGTAAAAACAATTTTTGATAAAAAAACAGGACAGCTTCTTGGGGCCCATATGGTAGGAGCTGAGGTAACAGAATTAATACAGGGGTTTGTCATTGCCATGAATCTTGAAACAACAGAGGAAGAATTAATGCATACTGTTTTTCCACATCCGACTTTATCGGAAATGATGAAAGAAAGTGTATTGGATGCTTATGATCAAGTTTTAAACGCTTGATGATTAGATTGTATGAAAGATTTTAAATTTTTCATTGCTCCTTCGTATTTATAAGGCAAAGGCTTAAATGGTTACGGTTGTTGATAGAGTTACGAATAGACGTTTGCGCCATCCTGAAAAGGCGCATCGTCCGGATACAAGCGTTCAAAAAAAGCCGGATTGGATTCGTGTAAAAGCGCCAACATCACCAATTTATAAGGAAACACATGGTATTGTACGTACGCATAAGTTAGTGACTGTATGTGAAGAAGCTGGTTGCCCTAATATTGGCGAATGTTGGAGCCAGAGGCATGCTAGCTTTATGATTTTAGGTGAAATATGTACGCGTGCTTGTGCTTTTTGTAACGTTGCAACAGGTATTCCACTTGCCGTTGATCATAATGAGCCAGAACGTGTTGCTGATGCTGTTGCACGGATGGAATTAAAACATGTTGTCATTACATCTGTTGATCGTGATGATCTTGCTGATGGTGGTGCTGAGCATTTTGCAAAAGTTATTTATGCGATTCGTCAAAAAACTCCTAAAACAACAATTGAAGTTCTTACACCTGATTTTCGTCATAAGGATGGCGCTTTAGAAGTTGTTGTTGCTGCTAAGCCTGATGTTTTTAATCATAACTTAGAAACAGTTCCTTCTAAATATTTGAAAGTCCGTCCAGGGGCACGTTATTTTCATTCAATTCGTTTATTACAACGTGTTAAAGAACTTGATCCAACAATTTTTACAAAATCGGGAATTATGGTTGGCCTTGGGGAGGAGCGAAATGAAGTTTTGCAATTGATGGATGATTTGCGCGCTGCTGATGTTGACTTTATGACAATTGGACAATATTTGCAGCCTACACGAAAACATCATCCAGTTGTTCGTTTTGTGCCTCCTGAAGAATTTGAGTCTTTTGCCAAGATTGGTAAAGTAAAAGGATTTTTACATATGGCCTCCAATCCTCTAACGCGTTCATCTCATCATGCAGGAGATGATTTTGCCATTTTGCAAAAAGCGCGTGATGAAAAATTTTCCTTACAGAGATAATTATGCCGATTTTTACAATACATCGGCAGATCACCCATAGTGCCAGTGAAATGTTTGATCTGGTTTCAGATATTGAGCGTTATCCTGAATTTTTACCAATGTGTGAGTCTTTAATAATACGTTCTCGAAAAGAATATGGAAAAAAAATATTGCTTCTTGCGGATATGACCGTTGGTTATAAGATTATTCGTGAAACTTTTACGACTCAAGTATTTCTTCAGCCGGAAAAAAGTCTTATAGAAGTTAAATATATTGATGGTCCATTCAAATATCTTGAAAATCGTTGGGCTTTTCATGATATTGAAAATACCAATGCATGTAATGTAGAGTTTTTTATTGATTATGAATTTAAAAGTAAAACGCTTGGATTAGTGATGGGCTCAATGTTTGATATTGCGTTTCGTAAATTTACCGAGGCTTTTGAGAAGCGTGCGCATCAGATTTATGGCTCTACGGTAACATAGTCTATTCTGTTATTTTTTAACAATACGTATTGCTTAAACAGCGTGAAGGTGAAAACGGGTTTCCATCTTTACTATTTGTTTTTAATTCAGCTTTCAAAAGCATATTGAAGGAATATCATTTTAAATGATGAAGATGATGCACAGCTTCATGCTTTTGTTTTTCTCTTTTTTAATGGATGCACACTCGTTAAACGAAACGCCCAAATAGAACATGCTTGCGTCATACCCATTTCATAATAGTGCTCATAATAAATAGTATAGATTCTCGTAAAAGTATATAAAATCTACATCTGTACACTTATGAAGAAGTCCTCCTGCATCATTTATTTGCTATCTCTCAAGATGTTGCGCGCCAGCTCTTAGCACTTGAGAGAAGTACAAGTGTCTCTTTCTTTAATTATTTTATTTATATAGTTTTTTCTCTTGTGGCGTGTAAGTGAATAAATTTGATTAATTCAACCTACACAGGACTAAAGTGAGATAACTTTACGCTATTGAGATCTTTCATTTTCAAGTTGTGATACAATAAAATTTTTTCAAGATATTGACGATTATAGACTCGATGGCGAATAAAGAATTTTGAAATTAATATGGGGAATTCAGTGAAGCAATTCCAGAATCATTTTAAAAGCATTTTCAACAGTTGCATGGCGGATAGCATTGCGATTAAGATGAGAAAAGTGCATTTCTTTGTGCAGGGGGGAGTGGTTTTTATAAGCTACTGCGCAATGCACAAGTCCTACAGGTTTATCAAAACTTGCACCTCCTGGACCAGCAATTCCTGTTACAGAAACTGCAATGTCAGCTTGTGAATGTTTTAATCCGCCTTCAGCCATTGCAAGAGCAACTTCTTTTGAAACGGCACCATAGGTTCTTATAAGTTCAGCACAAACGCCAACAAGGCGTGTTTTGGATTCATTTGAATAAACAACAAATCCACAATCGAGAACATCTGACGATCCTGCAATATTTGTGAGGCTTGCAGCAATGAGTCCTCCTGTACAAGACTCTACAGTTGTTAACAGCAAACCTTTTTGGCGAAAGGTATTAAGGACTTCATGTGCGTGTTTTTCACAAAGATATGTCATTGGGGAATTTCTCCTGAATAAAGGACGCTCGCTGTTGCAAGAGCAGCAATTCCCTCACCACGACCAATAAATCCAAGTCGTTCATTTGTTGTTGCTTTGATAGAGATTCGATCAGGTGTTATTGCAAGTATTGTCATAAGATTTTCTGTCATGGCATGACGATAGGGACCAATTTTAGGATTTTCAGCGATAATTGTGATATCAACATTGGCAATACGACCACCTGCTTGTTTTATAATATCAAGAGCATGACGGAGAAAAATTTCTGATGATACATTTTTCCATTGAGGATCAGAGGGAGGAAAATGTGTACCGATATCTCCAGCACCTTGAGTTGCAAGAAGGGCATCTGTTAATGCATGAAGAGCAACATCCGCATCGGAGTGTCCATTTAATTTTTTATGAAAAGGAATTTTTATACCACATAATATAAGAAAATCACCATCCTCAAAAGAGTGAACATCATAACCATTGCCGGTACGAATATCAGGAAATATTTGCATTTTCTTTTGGAGATATAAATGTGCAGTATTAAAATCTTCATGCCATGTAATTTTTATGTTGTTAGGATCCCCAGGAATGGTACGCATAGGAATTCCAAACCATTCGGCAATTGCAGAATCGTCAGTGAATTCTTGTTTGCAAGCTTGTTTTGCTTGTTTATGAGCCGCTAAGATATGTTCAAAGGGAAAACACTGTGGAGTTTGTGCTCTATAAAGATGGGTACGGGGAATTGTTTCTAAAACATGCTGATTATTTATACGTTTAAGGGTATCAGAGATGGGCAGAACAGGAAGAACACCTTCTTGAGGTGTGATAGTGTTGTGAATGTTATTAAGAAGCTTGTTTTCTATAAAAGGGCGTGCACCATCATGAATATGCACATATTGGGGGGCAAATTTTTTGAGTGCCTGAAGTCCATATAAGGTAGAGATTTGACGTGTATTGCCTCCTTCAACGATAATAAGGCGCTCTTTAAAATCGTCAATAGCTTGTTCACAGATTTGACGATCTTCTGGATGAATAACAAGAATAATTGTTGTGATAGCTGGATGCTGCAAAAAACAACGCAAGGTATGATAAATAATTGGCTTTTGTCCTAGAAGCCGATATTGTTTTGGAATTTTATGGGGAGATCCTGCTCTTTCACCGCGTCCAGCGGCTAATATTATTGCTGCAATAGAAATACTTAATCTCCTTGTATTATAATCTTAGTTTGCTTTTTTGTCATTAATTTTAAAATGATTTTGAAAGGGTGATCGTTGTAGATCAGCCAAGGATATCACTGATAATACCTCAAAAAAAGCATTTAATGCTTTTTGAAGTGCGGTATTTAAACCACAAAAATCAAACAAGGGGCAAGTTGGTTCTGCAGTATCGAAACATTCTGCGAGGGAAAAGTTGTCTTCTGTTACTTTCACAACATCCGCGACTGAAATCTCTGCTGCGGGTTTAGCCAATCTAACTCCACCATTGCGTCCACGCACTGTTTGGATAAAACCTGCTTGAACAAGCAGCTGAAGGATTTTAAATAAAAAAAGCTCTGAAACGGCATATGCTTTAGCAATTTCTGGAACACGACTGAGAGTTCCCTGATTATCTGCACAATACATGAGCATTCGAAGAGCATAATTTGTTTGTTTTGTTAATCGCATCTCATTTCCTTCGTAAAGTATTGTCGAACACAGTCTATTTTAAAGATATTTTGCAAAATGTAGAAGTTTTTTCTCGTTGACTATATTTGCCCTATTGTAAATGTAGTATTAGTATTGTCAATTTTTGCTACAAAAGGTTATATGATAATAATGAGATAAGGGTATGTAAGCTCATGACGAATATAACATCTGTGACGAATCTTCAAGACATAGATAAAAATACTTATAACGATGAGTTGTATCGTTTAAGTAAGGTATATATTTTTTTAGGGATTACAATTATTGTATTGGCTTTACTTACGGCCTCTGTTTCGTTCATTATTCTTATTGGCTTAACTCCTGTTGTTCCCAGTAGAACAGTAACCCTTATTCTTATAGGAATTAATAGTTTTTGGGTTTTAGGGCTTATTGTCATCGTTTTTTATGAGATGATTCCGATCATTCGTGCTTGGCGTTCAAGGCGAGCAGGCTCACGTCTTCATGTCCGCCTTATTTCATTGTTTGCACTTGTTGCAACAATGCCAGCTGTTGCTGTAGCTCTTGTGTCAGGGCCAGCACTGAATTTGGGACTTGATCGATGGTTTGATACAACAACGCGGCAAATTGTGGGCTCTTCTATTGATTTAGCAAATGCTTATGCAGATGAAATGCTTCAAAATTTAAAAAATTTATCCTACGCGATGGCATTTGCACTTGATAACAAAAAACTCTTAGAACGTAATCCAGCTGAATATAGGATGCAATTGACGCGTCATGCTCTAGGACGCAATTTGCGTGGTGCATTTTTGTTAAGTTCTAGCGGAGCTATTTTTGTATCGAGTGCTCTTGGTGATGAAGATAAACTGCCAATTCCTCCTTCTCATCTTATTGAACGTGCAACCAATGCGAGACCTTTTTCTTTTCAACCAGGCGTTCATGATTATTTTGGTATTATTTTAAAGTTTACCAATATTCCAAACACATTTTTATATTTGGTGCGTGACGTTGATAAAGGTGTTTTATCTGCTTTGCGTTTGACAGAAGTTAATACAGATCGTTATCGTGATTTAAATGAAAATCGCCTGCTGACACAGATTGCATTTGGTATGCTTTATTTGTGTCTTTTTTTTAGTTTATTCTTATCAGCCATTTGGGCTGCTATTGCTGTTGCTGATCGCTTAGTACGTCCTATTCGTCTTCTCATTAGTGCTGCCGATGATGTTGCTTCTGGAAATATGGAAATTTTCGTGCCAGTACGAGCAAAAGACGGCGATATTGGGCAATTATCCAAAACTTTTAATTACATGGTCAGTGAATTGAAAAGTCGGCGTAATGAATTGATTGCAGTGCGTGATCAAATTGATGAAAGACGGCGTTTTTCTGAAGCTGTATTATCAGGTGTAACAGCGGGAGTAGCAGGGATAGATGATAATGGTGATATCACCATTATCAATCGGTCTATTGAAGCGATGTTTGATATTCGCTCTGAGCACGTTGTTGGAAAAAGTCTTTTATCTTTAAGTGCTGAAATTTGGCAGGTTTTTCAGTTTGTGCGTTCATTGGATCGGAAAAACCATCGTGAGCAGGTCACTTTAAACGTTGCAGGAAAAGAGCGTGTCTGTAATGTTCAAGTTACGATGGAGGAGGATGATGGACAGGGGCAATCTTGGGTTCTAACAATTGATGATATTACAGACCTTGTTGCAGCGCAACGTACAGCGGCGTGGGCGGATATTGCGCGACGTATTGCACACGAAATTAAAAATCCTCTTACACCTATTCAGTTATCCGCTGAACGTATTCGTAAACGTTATAACAAAGCTATTACACAAGATAGAGAGGTCTTTGAGCGGTGTATTGACACAATTATTCGGCAGGTTGGAGATATTGGGCGTATGGTTGATGAGTTTTCCTCTTTTGCACGTATGCCCAAACCCAAAATGCATATTTTAGATATACGAGAATTGTTGCGCGAAGCATGTTTCTTGATAGAAGTGACGCGACATGATATTCATTTTGAGCAAGATTTAGGAACTCTACCACTTATGGGTGCATTTGATAACCGTCTCATTGTACAGGCTTTTTGCAATGTGATCAAAAACGCGAGCGAATCCATAGATTCAGTTATGCGAGAGGAAAATATTCACGGTCATATTCTTGTCCGTTCTTATCATCAAGAAGAATGGGTGGTTGTGGATGTTGTTGATAACGGAAAAGGACTTCCTAAAGAGCAAAGACAAAAGTTATTAGAACCTTATATAACAACACGGGAGAAAGGAACAGGACTCGGGCTGGCCATTGTGCGCAAAGTTATTGAAGATCACGGTGGTTCCATGGAGCTTCATGATGCACCGGAGAGTTTTTATGAAGGTCGTGGTGCGATGATCCGTTTGATGTTTCCGACGGTTGGGGGTAAGCAGGGTAGTATTATACAAGCTATAAATCATAAGATAGGGGAATAGTATGGTATCAGATATCTTGATTGTTGATGATGAAGCGGATATTCGTGAACTTGTTGCTGGTATTTTGGATGATGAAGGCTATGAAACGCGTGTTGCTTGTAACTCTGATGAAGCATTAGCTCAAATTAGTGAACGTATTCCAAAGCTCATTTTTTTAGATATTTGGTTACAGGGGAGTCGCCTCGATGGTTTAGCACTGCTTGATGAAATTAAAACACACTATCCAGCTCTTCCGGTCGTTATGATCTCTGGTCATGGTAATATTGAGACGGCTGTTTCCGCTATAAAGCGAGGGGCCTATGATTTCATTGAAAAACCTTTTAAAGCTGATAGACTTGTATTGGTTGCAGAGAGAACACTTGAAAATTCAAATTTAAAACGTGAGCTTTTAGAATTGCGAAAACGTTCGAACGAGACATTAGAGTTGCTCGGAAAATCGACAGTTATAAAAAATTTGCGTCAAATCATAGAAAAAGTAGCACCAACCAATAGTCGCATCATGATAACAGGTCCTTCAGGGGCAGGAAAAGAGACTGTTGCACGAACTATTCATGCGCTCTCCACGCGTTCGAATGGGCCATTTGTTACAATAAATGCTGCAACGATTACTCCGGAAAGAATGGAAATAGAGCTGTTTGGCAGCGAAATGGAGGGAAGAGAGCGTAAAATCGGTGCCTTAGAGGAAGCCCATGGCGGAATACTTTATCTTGATGAAATTGCTGATATGCCACGTGAGACTCAAGGTAAGATTCTTAGGGTGTTAACGGGGCAAACATTTGAGAGAGTTGGCGGTACAAAACGTGTTAAAGTAGATGTTCGTATCATTTCTTCGACAGCGCAAAATCTTGAAAACCTCATTTCTGACGGGCGCTTTAGAGAAGATCTTTTCCACCGTCTTTCCGTTGTTCCCATTACTGTTCCGCCCCTTTCTGCTCGTCGTGAAGATATTCCAGAACTTGTCCATCATTTTGTAAAAACAATATCACAGCAGGTTGGGATTAAGCCACGTGAAATCAGTGATGATGTGATTGCTATTTTGCAAACGCATGCTTGGCCGGGTAATGTAAGACAATTACGTAATAATATTGAGCGTCTTCTTATTCTTGTGCGGGATGGGGATGGTCCTATAACAGCGGATTTTCTTCCCAGTGAAGTGAATGATTCTTTGCCACGTCTTCAAATGGATTCGGATGAGAGTATAATGGATTTACCGTTGCGTGAAGCACGAGAATTGTTTGAAAAGAGATATTTAGTGGCGCAGATTGGACGTTTGGGTGGAAATATATCGCGTACTGCTGAATTTATAGGCATGGAGCGTTCAGCTTTGCACCGTAAACTTAAAGCGCTTGGAGTTTCTTAAAGCGATGCGTATTATTATTTGTGGAGCAGGACAGGTTGGTTATGGGATAGCAGAGCGTCTTGCTGCTGAAAATCACGATGTTACTGTTATTGATATTGAAACAAGATTAATTGAAAAGATTCGCGATACATTGGATGTGAGAGGTTTTGTTGGTCACGGTTCACGGCCTGAAGTTCTTTTGGCTGCAGATGCAGACAAAGCTGATATGTTGATTGCTGTCACTTTGTTTGATGAAGTTAATATGGTAGCTTGCCAAGTAGCACATTCATTATTTAATGTGCCCACAAAAATTGCTCGTATTCGCTCACAATCTTATTTAGAACCACGTTATAAGACGCTTTTTTCTAGAGAAAATATTCCTATTGATGTGGTTATTTCGCCAGAAGTTGAAGTTGGGGAAATGGTTTTGCGTCGTATTGCTTTACCTGGTGCAATAGATGTTCTTTATTTTTGTAATGATGATATTGTTGCGTTAGCCTTGGAATGCATGGAAGATTGTCCCGTTATTAATACACCTTTGCGTCAATTAACAGAGCTTTTTCCAGATCTTCAAACAACGGTTACCGCTATTAAACGTGGCTCGGAATTATTGATTGCACATTCAGAAACGCAATTACGTGTCGGTGATATAACCTATCTTGTTGTTGCTCGTGAACAGATGCGTCGTGCTGTTGGGCTTTTTGGTCATAAAGAACAAGATGCCCACCGCATGATTATTGCAGGGGGTGGTCACATTGGCCTTTATGTTGCACAGGCTATTGAAAAGCGTTTCCATAAATTAAAATTGAAGATTATAGAAGCGCATAGAGAAAGAGCCCTCACAATTGCTGATCAGCTTGAAAAAACAACAGTTTTATACGGTAATGTGTTAGATCCAGTGATTCTTCAAGATGCGGGAATTGATCAGTCCGATTTAATGATTACATTAACCAATCAAGATCAGGTTAATCTCTTAAGCGCTATTATTGCTAAAAGATTGGGCTGCAAAGCCAATATGGTATTGATTAATAATGTTGCCTATCAAGAATTTAGTCGTGCTGTTGGTGTGGATGCATATCTTAATCCCCATAGCGTTACAATATCGAGAATTTTGCAACAAATGCGCCGTGGGCGTATTCGTTCTGTTCATTCAGTTTTTAATGGCCGAGCAGAAATTATTGAAGCTGAAGTGATGCAAACATCTTCATTGGTTGGTAAGTCATTATCAGAGCTCAATTTATCAGATGGTTTGAGAATTGGTGCAATTTATCGCAATAAGACAATAATACAGCTTTCGGCAGATACGCGTATTTTATCTGGTGATAGAATAGTGATTTTTGCTCTTGCTGAGTTCGTTCGTGATGTTGAACAACTCTTTCGCGTAAGTTTAGAATATTTTTGATATATTATCTATGGATATTTGTACTTTTTGGTATAGTGGACAATTAAGATTGGTGGATAGGCTTTGTTTGTCCTCAATGGTTAAAACTGGACAGCGCGTTAAGCTTTTTAGTTATGATAAAAAATAGATAATCTGCCTGCTGGTGTTGAGCTGCATGAAGCCGAATCAATTTTACCACGCTCAGCAATTTATCGCCTTGACCCCGATTTTTCTGATGATAAACTATGGTGTACAATTGTTCAGTTCTCGGATTTTTTTCGTGTTATGCTGATGAAATATCAACAAGGTGTCTGGTTAGATACAGATGTTTACCTTGTTAAACAATTTCAGCCAGATACGGAGAAGGTTTGGTTGGCAAGAGAAAATAATATAAGAGTGGGCGTTTCTGCACTTTATTTTCCGCCCGATAACCCTATTACAAAAGTATTTGAGGATTATTGGGCAGGCGCAGAAATTATTCCTCATTGGCTTGGGTTTAAGCGTCGTGTTTGGAGACCGTTCTGGTTAAAGAGGAAAAAAATGCCGATTTTACCAGGAAATCTTGGCATTACGATATTTGGTAATGATGGTATTTCACGATTAGCAAAACGATATGGTTTTTTTCATGAAGCAAAGGAAAAGGAAACTTTTTATTATTGGACTGGGCGAAAGTCTGAATATATCTTTGAACCAGCTTTTGGCGTAAAACCGCTCACCGATTCACGCTTGATAGGATTTCATATTCACAGAAAGACAAAGACGACGCAAAAACCTCAGGAAGGAAGTTTTTACCATTGGGTGGTATCTCGCATTCCTGATATTCATGATTTTTTTAGGTAGAGTTATTATTGCTATTTTAATAATTGGGATTTTAATCTATCCTAAACAGCTTTTGATTGTAGCTTGCACAAGAGAGTAATGTTAACAAATGGATAAAAACATTGAATGTGTAAAGAGCGATTGTTATATGAACGGAAAGTAAAAATATGAGTGATCTAATGAAAACGACATTAAGCCTTGTTCCTATGGTTATTGAACAAACCAATCGTGGTGAACGGGCGTATGATATTTTTTCCCGTCTTTTAAAGGAGCGGATTATTTTTATTAATGGTCCTGTTGAAGATGGTATGGCAATGCTTGTTTGTGCACAATTGCTTTTCTTGGAAGCGGAAAATCCTAAAAAAGAAATTAGTCTTTATATTAATTCTCCAGGTGGTGTTGTGACATCTGGTATGGCTATTTATGATACTATGCAGTTTATTCGTCCTCCTGTTTCTACGCTGTGCATGGGGCAGGCGGCATCTATGGGGTCTTTATTGTTAACAGCTGGAGCAAAGGGGCATCGTTTTACATTGCCAAATGCGCGTATTATGGTGCATCAGCCATCTGGTGGTTTTCAAGGCCAGGCTTCAGATATTGAGCGACATGCACAAGATATTATAAAGATGAAACGGCGCTTAAATGAAATTTATGTTCAACATACAGGTCAAGATTATGAGGTCATTGAAAAAACTCTCGATCGCGATCATTTTATGACAGCAGAAGAAGCTAAAGCGTTTGGCTTAGTTGATGATGTTATACAATATCGTGCAGAAACTGAAAAAGAAGAAAAAGATTAAGAATTTTTATAGAAAAAATAGCTACTTTAAAATAAAGAGTTTTATAAAAATATCGCAAAGTTTAGAGAAACACCTAAAAATATTGAGACATGCATGGTTTTCTATATGTCTTTTAGTTTTCATGATGAAAAGCTTCCTTTGAAAAGGCGAAGTGTTCATATATCGTGGTGAAAGGAAAGAAAAATGAGCAAAATTAGCAATAGCGGGAACGAATCAAAAAATACTCTCTATTGCTCGTTCTGCGGCAAGAGTCAGCATGAGGTGCGTAAGCTCATTGCGGGGCCTACTGTATTTATCTGTGATGAATGTGTAGAGCTTTGCATGGATATTATTCGGGAAGAAAATAAGTCTTCTGGGGTTAAGGTGCGTGATGGTGTTCCTACGCCACAGGAAATTATAACAGTTCTTGATGATTATGTTATTGGTCAGCAGCATGCAAAGCGTGTTCTTTCTGTTGCTGTTCATAATCATTATAAACGGTTGGCGCATCAGTCTAAAAGCAATGATATTGAGTTAACTAAATCAAATATTCTTCTTGTTGGTCCAACGGGTTGTGGTAAAACTTATCTTGCACAAACATTAGCACGTATTATTGATGTGCCTTTTACGATGGCGGATGCGACCACTTTGACTGAAGCGGGTTATGTGGGAGAAGATGTTGAAAATATTATTTTGAAGCTTCTTCAAGCAGCAGATTATAATGTTGAACGTGCGCAGCGTGGTATTGTTTATATTGATGAGGTTGATAAGATTTCTCGTAAAGCAGATAATCCTTCTATTACAAGAGATGTTTCGGGAGAAGGAGTTCAGCAAGCGTTATTAAAGATTATGGAAGGAACGATTGCTTCTGTTCCTCCACAAGGTGGACGTAAACATCCGCAACAAGAGTTTCTTCAGGTTGATACCACAAACATCTTATTCATTTGTGGGGGAGCTTTTGCAGGTTTAGAACGGATTATTTCAGGGCGTGGTGAAAAAACTTCTATTGGTTTTTCTGCGACTGTTAAGGCTCCGGATGAGCGTTGTGTCGGTGAAATTTTTCGTGATTTGGAGCCTGAAGATCTTATAAAATTTGGTTTAATACCAGAGTTTATTGGGCGGCTTCCTATAGTCGCCACCTTAGAGGATTTAGATGTTAACGCCCTCATGCAAATTTTATCCCAACCTAAAAATGCGTTAGTAAAGCAATATCAGCGTCTTTTTGAAATGGAGAATGTTGAGTTAGCATTTCATGAAGATGCTTTACGTGTTATTGCAAAGAAAGCAATTGAACGTAAAACTGGTGCTCGTGGTTTACGTTCTATTATGGAGAAGATCCTTCTTGAGACGATGTTTGAGCTACCGGCTCTTGAAGGCGTTCAAAAAGTGGTTATTTCGAGTGATGTCGTTGATGGGAAAGCGCGTCCTCTTTATATTTACTCAGAACGTGCAGAAGATAAAGAAAATGTATCAGCATGACATTGTGCGATGCGCAATATAAAAGGTGGTAATGAACGGTATTTGATAGGTATTTCTAATAATATCATTATAATGCTTGATTTATGTATGAGTAATTACCACTTCATGTACAGTGAAGAGCTGAGATTTTCTACAGGTGGGCTAATTGTTGTAGATAGCTCATAGGCTCCAGAAAGGAGAGTTATGCAATATATTGATGAAAAGACAGATGAAGTAAGAGATGGGGTTTATGCTGTTTTACCTCTTCGTGATATTGTTGTCTTCCCCCATATGATTGTTCCACTTTTTGTGGGTCGCGAAAAATCAATTCGTGCTCTTGAAGAAACGATGGCGGTTGATAAGCAAATACTCTTGGTGACACAAAAAAATGCTTCTGATGACGATCCAAAATCAGAGGATATTTATCATATTGGTACATTTGCTAATATTCTTCAACTTTTAAAGCTTCCTGATGGTACTGTAAAGGTTTTGGTTGAAGGAACTGCACGTGCAAAAATTAGTCAATTTGCTTTAAGTGAAGGTTATCATCAGGCTTTTGCGACTGTTACAGAAGAACCTAGAGAGAGTGATGTTGAGATTGAAGCTCTTTCAAGGTCAGTGATTGCTTATTTTGAAAACTATGTAAAGCTTAATAAAAAAATCTCTCCTGAAGTTGTGAATGCGATTGGCCAGCTTGATAATCCTTCTAAGCTTGCCGATACGATTGCTTCTCATTTGATGATTAAACTTGCAGAAAAACAGGAGATATTAGAGCTCTTACCTGTGCGGGCCCGTCTTGAACGTGTTTTGTCCTTCATGGAAGGAGAAATTTCTGTTTTGCAGGTTGAAAAACGTATTCGTTCGCATGTTAAACGGCAAATGGAAAAAAACCAACGAGAATATTATCTCAATGAGCAGATGAAGGCTATTCAAAAAGAGTTAGGAGCAGGTGATGATAGCCGAGATGAACTCTCTGAATTAGAAGAACGTATCAAGAATACAAAACTATCCAAGGAAGCACAGGAAAAAGCTGGAGCAGAATTGAGAAAATTACGGAATATGTCTCCTATGTCTGCAGAAGCGACAGTTGTACGTAATTATCTTGATTGGTTATTAGCAATGCCTTGGGGTAAAAAATCTAAGATTAAAAACAATTTAGATTTTGCTGAAAAGGTCATGAATAATGAACATTTCGGTCTTGAAAAAGTTAAAGAGCGAATTATTGAGTATTTGGCTGTACAAAGTCGCGCATCAAAGATAAAAGGTCCCATTATTTGTTTGTTAGGTCCTCCTGGTGTGGGGAAAACATCATTAGCGCGCTCTATTGCAAAGGCAACGGGACGTGAGTATGTTCGTATCTCATTGGGAGGTGTCCGAGATGAAGCAGAAATTCGTGGACATCGCCGAACATATATTGGATCGATGCCTGGAAAAATTATCCAGTCTATGAAAAAAGCAAAAAAATCTAATCCACTTTTCTTGCTTGATGAAATTGATAAGATGGGCCAAGATTTTCGTGGCGATCCTTCATCCGCTTTATTAGAAGTTCTTGATCCTGAACAAAATGGTACATTCATTGATCATTATTTGGAAGTTGAATATGATCTTTCTGATGTCATGTTTATCACGACGGCAAATACGCTTAATATTCCAGGTCCATTAATGGATCGAATGGAAATTATTCGTATTGCGGGTTATACTGAATGTGAGAAAATGGAAATTGTTAAACAGCATCTTTTACCAAAGGCACTAAAAGATCACTGTTTGTCTAAAAAAGAGCTCAGCATTTCTGATGGAGCGCTCAGGTCGATTATTCAGTTTTACACACGTGAAGCAGGAGTTCGTAACCTTGAGCGTGAACTCATGAAAGTTGCCCGTAAATCTGTTACAAAAATTCTCAAAACAAATCAAAAATCTGTAAAAGTTACAGAAAATAATATCAATGATTTTTTGGGTGTTAAACGTTACCACTATAATCAGATTGAAGGAGAAAATCAAATTGGTGTTGTGACAGGCCTTGCGTGGACAGAAGTTGGTGGAGAGTTATTGACCATTGAAGGGGTCATGATGCCTGGAAAAGGCAAGATGACTGTAACTGGAAATTTACGTGACATTATGAAAGAGTCCATTTCAGCAGCAGCATCTTATGTACGTTCTCGTGCTGTTGATTTTGGTATTGAACCTCCACTTTTTGAAAAACGCGATATCCATGTTCATGTTCCAGAGGGGGCGACACCCAAAGATGGCCCATCTGCTGGGATTGCAATGGTGACAGCAATTGTTTCTGTACTTACAGGGATAGCGGTGCATAAAGATATTGCAATGACTGGTGAAATTACTTTACGTGGACGTGTTTTACCAATTGGTGGATTAAAAGAAAAACTCTTAGCAGCTCTTCGAGGAGGGATAAAAAAAGTCCTTATTCCTGAAGAAAACGCAAAAGATTTGGTTGACATTCCTGATGATGTCAAAAATAACATGGAAATTATTCCGGTAAGTCATGTGAGTGAAGTTTTGAAGCACGCTTTGGTTCATTTTCCTGATACTATTGAATGGAAGGAGCCTTCTGCAGTGGCTGTCCCCATCAGATCAGAGGGCAGCGATAGTGAAGGAATACAGATTGCACACTGATTCACTTATCTCATTTATAACGGCATTTTTTAGGTGGTAGAAGGTGTTTTTGAGGTTATTATTCTGTTTTTTGTTGGAAAAAGTGAAAAATTCCGTGAATAACTATGATTATTGCTAAAAAAACAATGTTTTGGATAAAAATAAGACTTCTGTTTGCTGTACTTTTCAATAAACTGAGCAATAACATGATTAAGTCATGTTGTCAGGTAATATAGGGAAAGGAAATATTTTATGAATAAAAGTGAATTGGTTAGCTCCGTTGCTGAAAAGGCAGGTGTTTCGAAAGCGCAAGCTGGTGCTGTTGTGGATGCTTTTATGGCTTCTGTAACAGAAGCTTTAGCTTCAGGGGGAGATGTTCGTCTTCCAGGTTTTGGCACTTTTGAAGTTTCTCATCGTGCGGCAACAAAGGGGCGTAATCCTTCAACGGGTGCTGAAATCGATATTCCAGCACGTTCTGTACCCAAGTTTTCTGCAGGAAAAAGCCTTAAAGAAGCAGTTAATAAAAAATAATTTAGGCTACATTAAAAAAACCCGATTTATTTATAAGCGGGTTTTTTTTAACACATGTGTTATGCTCGTTTTTCATATAAAAATTCTGAATCTTTGCGGTATTTTTCTTATTTATATATTTTGGTATTTTTAAATGATTTTAAATATTGCGTAAAATACCGTAGATTTGGAGTGGGTTGTTTTTAGCCATTTTTAATGGAATAGAGTACTGTATCGTTTATAAAATGTGATGGGAGCTTTTATTATACCTTAAAGTGCTTGATCTTTATTTAAAAATAAAGACCTGTAAATAGTGTAAGACGAAAAGCTCTATGAAGTGTATAAAAGCTATTATATAGCACCATTTTTACGCTTAATAAAAGAGTAAGGGGGGTGTTGTCATGCTATTTTCAGTTCCTATACTGTTGTGACGAGCTTTCAGTATTTGAGATGGATTCACAAGGAGTAGTTTTATTCATTTTTTCATAGTTCTTTATTTACACACTAGCTTCGCTTGCGAAGCACCAAGCGGATGATTTTCATTGTTTTACTATAAGATGAGTTTGAAATAAAAGAATTTTACGATATTCAGGTTTTTCATGCAATATAGAAAGATACAAATTATTATTATAAATCAATTCATTGTAAATTAATAAAGTAGCATCATCATTCTTTTTCTTTTTTAATATTGTGATTTTTCTTGGTGCTTGAAATGAAAGAGAGATTGGGCTCTGTCTTAAAATATTTTTTCTTCCTGTCTTTATTTTACTTGTGATATGCAGGCGAGCGTTTTTTTTCATCATACAAGAGTTAAAATGAGAGAATATCACAAATTTTGAGGGAGGAAGTTACAAAACAGAAAAATGACTCTTATAAAATAATATACATTACATAATATAAAAACTATTAGTAAAGATAATACAGTATTAATTGTGTATTTTTCATCTATTTATTTTTTTGATTATTCATAATATATTTATATGATTATTTTGTTTTTAGTCATTAAATCATATTAAATTGTTGATAGCAGTAAAGTTTTTTTATAGCAAAAAGTTATTTTACAGCACCTGCAAAATTGAATAAATGATGAAACGTAGGGTAGTATTTATTGATTGGGGGAGGTAGTCTTTAAAAGGCTTTAGAATGATTTTTTCACGAGAGTCATAAAGATCTATTCAGTAGGTGAGAGGCGAATCGTATGTTTTTTATAAACAGGAGCTCTTTGATTCTTTATCTGCTAACCATTGAGTACAATCATTGAGAGCTCTCGCTGTTATGGCTTGTTTTTTTACTAATTTTTTTTCTTTACTTGGCAAGCGTTTTTCTGAATGTTTAATAGAAGTAACAGGGGGAAAGAGTCCGAAATTGATATTCATTGGCTGAAAGGATTGTCTTTCTGTTTCTTCTATTACAATATGCCCCCCCGTAATATGATGCAATAGGGCTCCGAATGCTGTAGTTTGTGGGGGTAGGCAAGGACAGTTATGATGATATTCGGCAGCAGCAAAACGTCCAGCAAGAAGCCCTATTGCCGCTGATTCTACATAACCTTCACATCCGGTAATTTGCCCTGCAAAGCGTAGTCGTTTTTTTTGTTTTAAACGAAGGGTTTGATCAAGAATGATTGGCGAGTTGAGGTAGGTATTGCGGTGAAGACCACCAAGACGCGCAAACTCTGCTTTTTCAAGACCGGGAATCGTTCTAAAAATGCGAATTTGTTCACCATATTTCAGTTTTGTTTGAAAGCCGACCATATTATAAAGCGTTCCAAGTTTATTATCTTGGCGTAATTGAACAACAGCATAAGGTTTAACTGTAGGGTTATGGGCATTGGTTAAGCCCATAGGTTTCATAGGTCCATGTCTTAAAGTTTCAAGTCCGCGTTCAGCCATAATTTCAATGGGTAGGCACCCATCAAAATAGGGTGTTTTTTCAAAGTCACGAAACTCTGTTTTGTCGGCATTTTTTAACGCTTGAACGAATGTTTCATACTGTTCTTTATTTAAGGGACAATTAAGGTAATCTTTTCCTGTTCCTTCAGGACCAATTTTATCATAGCGAGATTGATACCAACAAATATTCATATCAATACTATCGGTATGGATAATAGGTGCAATAGCATCAAAAAAAGAGAGCGATTCTGTTCCGGTTATTGCTTGTAATTCTTGAGCAAGTGCAGATGAGGTAAGGGGACCTGTTGCGATGATAACATGTTTCCAAGCTTTAGGAATTTTTTGAACTTCTTCACGTTTGATTGTTATAAGAGGGTTGTTTTCTAGTGCTGTTGTGACGGTTTTTGAAAATCCATCACGGTCAACGGCAAGAGCACTCCCTGCAGGGACTTTATTGGTATCAGCAGCTTTCATAATTAATGATTTCGCTAATCGCATTTCAGCATGGAGAAGTCCTACGGCATTTGTTGATGAATCATCGCAACGAAATGAATTTGAACAAACTAGTTCTGCTAAATGATCGGTTTTATGGGCATCTGATTTTTTTAGGGGTCGCATTTCATGCAAAATAACAGAAATTCCTGACTGAGCGATTTGCCAGCTTGCTTCACACCCTGCAAGGCCGCCACCTATGATATGGATTGGAGTATCAAATGTTTTTAACATAATCGACTTTTAGCGTAAGCAACCGTGTATGAAAAGCGTAGATTTTGTTTTTTTTAATATATTTGTTTGCTTTTTTTCTGTAATTAATGGTATAGAGACGCCGCTTGTATAAGGTTATTAGCTTGTCAGTTTGGCGGATGTGGCGAAATTGGTAGACGCACCAGATTTAGGTTCTGGCGGGAGACCGTGGGGGTTCGAGTCCCTCCATCCGCACCAAAGCAATCCCTTAAGTGCTACGGATTTCTACGTGTCTGGAATTCCGCTTCATGGTAATGTAACACTCGAAGTGTTAGAATGTAATGATTATTAGAGTGGGCATATCCCTCTCCTTAGAAAAATGAAGGTGTTTAATGCAGGTTACCGAGACGCTTAATGAAGGACTGAAGCGCGAAATTAAGATCGTGGTTCCAGCGAAAGATTTAGAAGAAAAGTTGAATGAACGGTTGGATGATACCAAGGGAAAAATCAAGCTTAATGGTTTTCGTCCGGGTAAAGTGCCTAGTGGGCATTTGCGAAAAATGTATGGTAAATCCTTTATGGCGGAGATTCTCAATGAGATACTCAGTGAGGCGCCTCGTTCTATTTTAGCGGACCGTAATGAACGTGCAGCGATGCAGCCAAAAATTGACATAGATGAAGATGAAAAAATTCTAGATGGCAAGGCTGATTTTACTTTTAGTTTAAAGTATGAAGTTTTACCAAAAATTGACATTAAAGATTTTAAACATATTGAAGTTATCCGTGAAATTGCAACTATCCCTGAACAGGAGATTGATGATCAAGTCAAACGCGTCCTTTCTTCTACACGTAATTATTCACTAAAAGAGGGGGCTTCTGAAGAAGGTGATCGTATTACCATAGATTATCAAGGTAAGCTTGAAGGCGTTCCATTTGAAGGTGGGACAGATAGTGATTCACAACTGATTCTTGGGTCAAAACAATTTATTCCTGGCTTTGAAGAGCAATTGGTCGGTGTGAAGGCTGGGGATGCAAAAACGATTTCTGTTAAATTTCCTGATAATTACAGTGCGGCACATTTGGCGGGAAGAGAAGCAGAGTTTGATATTACTGTTAAAGCTGTTTTTAAACCAGATGAATTAAAAGTTGATGATGAAGCAGCGCAAAAAGTTGGTTTAGAATCTCTAGATCGTTTACGTGAGGTCATTCGTGAACAGATTGAAAGCCAATATGGTTCAATGACACGTCAAAAAATTAAGCGTCAAATTCTTGATGCTTTAGATGCTGATTATAATTTTGAGATTCCTGAAGAGCTTTTAGAAATTGAGTTTAGCAATATATGGGCTCAGGTTAATGATGATTTGAAAAAGGCTGGGCGCAGTTTTGAAGATGAAGGTATTACAGAAGAAAAGGCAAGGGAGGAATATCGTGTCCTTGCACAGCGTCGTGTTCGACTTGGTTTAGTGCTTTCTGAAATTGGAGTAAAGGTTGGTGTTAAAGTTAGTGAGGATGAGCTAAAGGCAGCTGTTTTTGATCAGGTTCGCCAGTATCCTGGACAAGAGAAAGAAATTATGGATTTTTTCCGTAAGACGCCAGAAGCTGTTGAAAATCTGCGTGCTCCAATTTTTGAAGAAAAGGTCATTGATCATTTATTGGCACAGATAAAAGTCACGGATAAAGAAGTGACGGTTGAAGAGTTGATGAAAGAATATGACGAATCAGATGTTATTGAAAAAAAGCCAGCAAAGAAAAAATCTGCAGTGAAGGAAAAGTCCGCAGAGAAAGCATCAGTTAAGAAAAAGGCTCCTAAAAAAGCTTAATATTTATGCAAACAACACAAGCCCGATAAAATCGGGCTTGTGTTGTAAGATTTATATCCTAGGATTGCACTGAGAATGGTTTTAGATAAGCCATGAGTGAATTTTAAATATTGGTAATGGATTGGCAATGAGCATCATTGATACGCGTATTCCTGATTCTAAGCGTTTTATTTCTGGAGTTACAGGTGATTGGGAAGTCATAATTGGCATGGAGGTTCATGCGCAAATCATATCAAATTCGAAACTTTTTTCAGGAGCATCCACCAAATTTGGAGCAGAGCCAAACAATCATGTATCCCTTATTGATGCAGCTATGCCAGGTATGTTGCCTGTTCTTAATCAAGAGTGTGTTCGTCAAGCGATTCGAACGGGGTTAGGATTAAAGGCGCGTATTAATTTAAAATCTGTTTTTGATCGCAAAAATTATTTTTATCCAGATTTACCGCAGGGATATCAGATTTCTCAGTTTCACTTTCCCATTGTAGGAGAGGGGAAGATTATCATATCTGTTGGTCCAGATTCGAATGGCCAATTTGAGGATATAGAAGTGGGAATTGAGAGGTTGCATCTTGAACAGGATGCTGGAAAATCGATGCACGACCAACATCCAACGATGTCTTTTGTGGATCTTAATCGTTCTGGTGTTGCTCTTATGGAAATTGTTTCCAAGCCTGATATGCGCTCATCAGATGAAGCCAAAGCCTATATGACAAAATTGCGTACAATTGTTCGTTATTTGGGCACCTGCGATGGTAATATGGATGAAGGTTCTATGCGTGCGGATGTCAATGTATCCGTTCGTCGTCCTGGTGAAAAGTTTGGAACGCGTTGTGAAATCAAGAATGTTAATTCTATTCGCTTTATTGGCCAAGCAATTGAGTATGAAGCGCGTCGTCAGATCGCAATTTTAGAAGATGGAGGCGTCATAGATCAAGAGACTCGGCTTTTTGATGCCGCTAAAGGTGAAACGCGCTCTATGCGCTCAAAGGAAGAAGCACATGACTATCGTTATTTTCCTGATCCTGATCTTTTACCATTAGAATTTGATCAAGCATTTGTGGATGCTTTGGCAGCAGACTTACCAGAGTTGCCTGACGCTATAAAAGCACGTTTTGTTAAGGAAATGGGATTGACAGTGTATGATGCTTCCATTCTTGTGACAGAAAAGGCTATTGCTGATTATTTTGAAGAAGTAGCGCGTGGGCGTGATGGAAAAATAGTTGCCAATTGGGTGATTAACGACCTTTTAGGGGCTTTAAATAAAGATAATCGTGAGATTGAAGAGTCACCAGTATCGCCAAATCAATTGGGAAACATTATTGATCTTATAAAAGAAGGAGTTATTTCTGGAAAAATTGCCAAAGATCTTTTTGAGATTATTTGGAATGAGGGGGGAGATGCACGCCAAATTGTAGAAGAGCGAAATATGAAGCAGGTAACGGATACAATGGCTATTGAAAGAGCTGTTGATGAGATCGTTGCCAATAATTCTGATAAAGTTGCGCAAGCAAAGCACAAACCTGCTTTAGCTAGTTGGTTTGTTGGACAGGTAATGAAAGCAACAGGTGGTAAGGCAAATCCCCAAGCTGTTAATGAATTGGTTAAGATGAAACTTGGCATAGATTAAATTTTATGGGGTGGAGAAGAAGCCATACATATGATATCTTCTTGAAATTAAAGGATAGCACGTTAACCTATCAATTGGAATTGTAGTTGAATTTACTAGTAACTTTTTCGATAATTTCAATCGTTAATAATTTTATTCAAACGATTAATTTCATGAGTGCACTAAATGAATGGAATAGCAGATGGCTCGTTTTTTAAAGCAAATATTCACATGGTGGAATGGCAATACCATTGGTACGCGTTTTTTCACATGGCGCAAAGGTAAGCGGATAGGGGAAGATCAGTTTGGAAATATATATTATGAAGGAGGACTTCATAAGGATGGTTATCCGCATCGTTGGGTTATCTATAAAGACTATTCTGAGGCCTCTACTATTCCACCAGGTTGGCACGGCTGGATTCATCATCGCTGTGAGTGTCCACCAACACAAGAGGATTATCATCCTTATGAATGGGAAAAGCCTCATGTTGCAAATATGACAGGAACAAGTGAGGGCTATCGACCAAAGGGGGCTATCACTTTCAATGGAGAGCATTCTTGTGTGCATGAAGATTATGATGCTTGGTCACCTAAAAAATAACATGTTTTTTAATGTACGTGTGTATTTTTGTCTTATTTGACTCTATGTTATGAAAAGAATTATTTTTTAAGGTGCGATTGATTTTGATATGATGAGATTTTTTTTATTGTTAGGGGTGAGGCATTTTATATATATTTTTTTTATGGGAATTTTAGTGTTTTTATCCTTAAATAATGGAGTGCGGGCTGAGCGTATTAGCAATGGAATTGCTGTTTTTGCAGGTCTTGACAAAATCACGGGACGGACCACACGTTTTGAAGTTACTCTTGGTAAAATTTATCAGTACGGCGCATTACAGGTAACACCACGTGCATGTTATACGAGTTCTAAAGATGAACCCACGCGTACAACTGGTTTTGTTGAAGTCAATGAAGTAACATTAGATAAAAAAATACGGCGTATTTTTACAGGATGGATGTTTGCAGATAGTCCTGGTTTGAACGCTGTTGAGCATCCTATTTATGATGTGTGGTTAAAGGATTGCAAGCAGAGTTCTCAAGATCGTTCTCTTCAATAATTAGTGTGTTATCTATTTATAATACATTGATTTATAATAGTCCTTTATCATTTTACAACTTAATAGCAAATTCCTATGATTACCTCATTTAATTTTTTATATTAAATAATCCAAACTATTTTCTTGCGCGTTACAAGTGGCGGATGTGTCAATAAGACTGTCTGAGAAAGGAATAAAAAATTCCGTCATGAACTGTTTAAATTCAAAGATGCATCATTAGAATCAACATATTTTTTCAGTGTTTCATAAGAGATAGTTCTTGAATTATATCTGTTAAAGGTTGAAATGAAAGGCTTGTTTATATTTGTTAAAGAGATGAACTGACGCTTTTGCATGTATGAGGGAAACAGACTATCAAGTAAGTAATTCATCATGAAACACCAATTATTATATCTAGAGAACGCTGTATTGGTATTTTTTCTCATAGAGATGTCGTTTTTCGTTCAAAGCGTAGAAGCAATGCAGGCCATATTAATGGAAAAATTGAGATTTAAGATTCTGTAAAGTTTATCAATCGAGGTATAGCTTGTTTAAGAAATGCAATAATCAATATATTTCTAGTAAGAAAAGAATGTTTATATATTTTTATTATACACCACCTCATAAGTGAGTTTGTCTATTCGTAAGTTCTTGTATATTGCATGGTAATTTCACATTTAAGTAAGCAGGATACCACTAAGTTTGTAAATCATATTCTTGATATCCATACTTTTTAAAATCTTTTGTATAAAATACACGTGTTTTCATGTAGAGCTATTGAAAATTTAAAAAGGGGCTTCGGAGGCGTTGAGAAGATTCTGCATCACTGGGAATGGTATATTTATTTTGTATAAAGAATAACCCATTTTCTAAAAAATACGAGATTTTATACAATGAAAGTTTCTAGTCACCAACATAATGATGTTTCCCGATTGCCGAAACAACCTAAAGAACCCTTATTGAATGTTCCATTTATTATAGTTGTTTTGATAGCATTTTGTTTTTGTCTTTATTGCATTTCTCAGTATTTTTTTTCTCATCATGTTTATGTTGAAAGCCTTGAGTTTTTTTCATTTATACCAGCATTGTTTAAGAGGCATCCTGTAGCATTTTGTTATACCATGGTAAGTTATTCATTTATGCATAGTAGTTTTAAACATGTTGCTCTTAATATGGTTTGGCTTTTGGTTTTCGGCTCTCCTTTAGCAAGGCATTTTGGTGTTTTACGTTTTTTAATTTTTTGGGTGTTAACGGCAGTTATTTCTGTTTTGACTTATTTTACATTTCATCAAGAAAGTACCATATCACTTATTGGGGCGTCAGGTGCCGTATCTGGAATGATGGGTGCTATTGCACGTTACGGTTTTCCTAGTGGTAATCTAGCTGTCAATGCGCAGAACGAAAAACTTTTGGGACCTTTATTGTCTGTCAAAAAAGCTCTGTGTTCTAAGGGGGTTCTTGTTTATATGAGTGTATGGCTGACGACTGATTTTATCATAGGTATTTCTTCTATTTTGTTTGAAGAAAATGGCATCTCAATAGCATGGGAAGCTCATATTGGCGGATTTCTTGCGGGTTTTTTGTTGGTTGGTTTTTTTGATGTTTCACAAAAAATTAAAAACTAGAATCTAAGATATTGATGTGCCACATAAAGAGCTATTGTTGCTGCATTTGAAACATTTAATGATTTAATATGTCCAGGCATATCAAGGCGTGTTAAAGCGCAAACGGTTTCGCGTGTTTTTTTACGCAAGCCTTTACCTTCTGCTCCTAAAACAAGAGCAATTTTATTTCCTTTTAATGCTATTTCTAGAGGTTGTTCACCTTCTGAATCGAGACCAAAGCTTGTGAAACCTGTTTGATGAAGTTCTTGAAGAGCTTCAGCAAGGTTTCGTACGGTAATATAATGAATCATTTCCAGAGCTCCAGATGCTGCTTTCGCAAGAACACCGCTTTCGTGGGGAGAGTGACGGCAAGTTGTAATAAGTGCTTTAGCTTTCAATGCGACTGCAGAGCGCATAATAGCGCCAACATTATGTGGATCGGTAATTTGATCCATGACAATGACCAGATCAGTATTGGTTAGTTCCGACAGTTTGCATGGTTTGAGGGGGAGAGTTTCCAACACAACACCTTGATGAACAGCCTCACTTCCAACAAGCGAATCAAGATATTTGGGCGTGCATAATGTAACAGAGAAAGGATAATCTGATTCGGATATATTTAATCGTTTTAAGGCATTTTGTGTAACGTAAAGACATTTTAAAATTCTTTTTGGGTTTTCTAAAGCAGCCTGAACAGAATGAATGCCATAAAGATGGATGATCTCTTGCTGTAAAGAAGCAGCTTTCTTCTTTGGGTGTGTAAAAGATCGAGAAAGAGAGCCTTTTGTATCGCGATATCGGCGACGCAAACGAGCATAATGAGAATTTTGTGATGTTTTTTCTTTCATAGCTTCTTTATAACGTGTTAATAAGAAAAATAGAGAGAAAAAATCTATGATTTAAAATTATGAGCAGGAAATTTGTACAGAATTGTATTTATTCTGTTGACAGATACGATAGTAATCGTCATAACCACTTCGCAATCAGATTGAATTGAATGGGTATTCAAGATGGTTGTCGTGATGTCTCATTGCGCGACTTTATCGGTGTAATGGAGGGGTGCCCGAGTGGTTAAAGGGGGCGGACTGTAAATCCGTTGCGTATGCTACGTTGGTTCGAATCCAACCCCCTCCACCATTCATCGAAGGAGAGTTAGTACGTGGGTCATGCGGGTATAGCTCAATGGTAGAGCAGCAGCCTTCCAAGCTGAATATGCGGGTTCGATTCCCGCTACCCGCTCCAAATGGTTGTTGATGATTGGGCAAATAGGTATGATGGAGGATATTCCATTTATAGATTTGGTGGGGTTTTCCGTCTAAGAGTTGTGGTGATTGGGCTGTTTACAGTCTGGTCAGACTTAAGTTTTGCAGAACTGTCCCTAGGTGCTAATAAAAATAGGGAATAAAACAAGAGATTAATAGCA
Organism: Bartonella sp. AP40SXNS; assembly: GCF_042195825.1. Lineage (NCBI taxonomy): Bacteria > Pseudomonadati > Pseudomonadota > Alphaproteobacteria > Hyphomicrobiales > Bartonellaceae > Bartonella > Bartonella sp. AP40SXNS. The sequence continues at coordinate 76 of NZ_JBHIPB010000002.1, read as the reverse complement.
ATGGCGAAGAGCAAGTTTGAACGAACAAAACCGCATGTTAATATTGGTACGATTGGTCACGTTGATCATGGGAAGA
>NZ_JBHIPB010000001.1:283223-338288 GCF_042195825.1 Bartonella sp. AP40SXNS | reverse complement strand
TATAGAAAAACCTTCTATAAAACCTCAAAATTTATAGTGTCATCAAATATTATGCTTATCTCTAGATAAATACTGTGCATCTGTAAAAAAATATCCACCCTCATTTTAATAAATAAGGGTGGATATTTTGTTCTGTTTTCGTTGTTCGTATTATTTTATTTTCAGAGTAATTGCACCACCTATTCCCCAATGACCACCAGCACTCGTGGCAGAGAGATTAGAGCGGATTTTCCCGTTTTCAGATGTATAACCAGCACCAAGAGCAAATGCGGATTGTCCACGCCATGCGCCGCTACCAAATGAGACACTCAAAGATCCTGGCTCGTCGAAGTAACGTAGGTTGGATACTGCTAGACCAACGGCGGCTGCTTGCCTTGCCTCTTTGCGTACGCTCTTAATATCATAACTTAAAATATTAAACTTCATATCTGTATATTGGTTAGCCCGATCAACAGCACCATCAATAGCATCAATCCTGATATTATTTATCCGTTGATCTGTGTAGTGCTTCGATTCATCGAGAACAATTTTCATCTGTTCTTGGGTATAGTCATGGAGCTGACCGCCATTAACAGCTTCTTTCGAACCTTGTTCAATGCGACCATTGGCAACATTATCAATCATAACAGGTTCACTTTCATTCCCACCTTGTAGAGTGATCTTATTGGCCTTTTTACCATCAGCATCTTTATCATAGTTAACTGCCCCATCAGCAAGATTATTAACCGTGTTCTCAATATTATCAACTCTGTCTTCAATATTGAAAACCGTTTCACCAATATTCGTAACCGTAGTGGAAATATTGTCGACTCTGCTTTCAATATGTTTAATATCTTTTTCAACGCCAGTGATACGTTCGTTGGTCTCCCAAAGCTGTCCACCATTGACTGCATCTTTTGAACCTTCTGCAATTTTACCATCTGCTACATTGATAATCTTACTTGGTTGACCATCATGGCTAGCGTCATAAGCTTTTTTCTGCTCATTCCAATTTAAACCATTGGACGAGACATTGTTTTCAACATTTTGAATGCGGTCGTTTATCTTAGACATACTCTCACTTACGCCGTCAAAAGCACTGACAACGTCATGATAATCCTTCTTTTCACTAGAGCTCCCGTCAGCCTTGAATTGTGCTATCTTGAAAGTAGGAGCAGTCCATTCTCCATTATTATAGCCAGCGCCACCACCAAAATACGCAGCCAATTGGTTGCTCATAAGATAAAGTTGCGAACCATTTACTGCATCGGTTGAATCTTCAGAAATGTCTCCATTGGCAAGAAATTTAATTTTGCTATTGGCTTTTCCCTCTCCATGCTGTGCCACAAATGCCTGCTCATCATTACTCCACAATAGAGAATCTTTAGAAACACCCTCTATTTTCTGAGTAAATTCATTGGCTACATGTGTTAAGCGGCTATTCACATTGTTGATATTGTCATCAAGCCCTATCAAAGCGTCACCAACATTATTATGGTCTTTAGATACTGCTACGCCATCTTCAGAAATGCGCGATAAATGATAGAGCGGACCGAATAAAATACCGTCGCTAAATTCTGCATTCCCACCCAAAATGTTTGCTACATCTCGAGATATTTTTTCAATCTGCCTACCATTGATCGCATCATGCGAATCTTCAGCAATTTTTCCATCTTTAACATTATGGAGGGAAACTGGTGCTGTAGTCTTATCACCACCCAAAGTTATGCTATTATAATTAACGGTATCGTTTTCTTTATCATAAAGAACTGCAGCAGCACTTGTAAGATTAATATCATTAGAAATCTTCTCTATACTTTTATCAAGCTGAGCTTTGTTAACAGCTTCATTACCATTCACAGCTGTCTTTACGCCAGAAATTATCCTATCGTTGCCTGCATTATTTGCAACATTAATTTCTGTACCCCCCGTTGTCACACCAACGGTAATAGTACCTGCATCTCCTTCCTGCTTAACAAGGCTGTTTTTTGTCGCATTCGTAATCTGATTTTGGATATTCGTGATAGAAGTATCAACAGCATTAAAAGCAGAACCAACATCATTATGAGAATTACCCTGAATTGTGTAAGTTGGTGCTTTACCATTAGATACATCTGTACCACCACCAAAATATTGTGATGTATTTTGAGAAATTGTTGAGAGATTATTCGTAACAGTGATAACATTCTGATTAGTAGCAAAGAGCTGAGAACCATTTACTGCATCGGTTGAATCTTCAGAAATGTCTCCATTGGCAAGAAATTTAATTTTGCTATTGGCTTTTCCCTCTCCATGCTGTGCCACAAATGCCTGCTCATCATTACTCCACAATAGAGAATCTTTAGAAACACCCTCTATTTTCTGAGTAAATTCATTGGCTACATGTGTTAAGCGGCTATTCACATTGTTGATATTGTCATCAAGCCCTATCAAAGCGTCACCAACATTATTATGGTCTTTAGATACTGCTACGCCATCTTCAGAAATGCGCGATAAATGATAGAGCGGACCGAATAAAATACCGTCGCTAAATTCTGCATTCCCACCCAAAATGTTTGCTACATCTCGAGATATTTTTTCAATCTGCCTACCATTGATCGCATCATGCGAATCTTCAGCAATTTTTCCATCTTTAACATTATGGAGGGAAACTGGTGCTGTAGTCTTATCACCACCCAAAGTTATGCTATTATAATTAACGGTATCGTTTTCTTTATCATAAAGAACTGCAGCAGCACTTGTAAGATTAATATCATTAGAAATCTTCTCTATACTTTTATCAAGCTGAGCTTTGTTAACAGCTTCATTACCATTCACAGCTGTCTTTACGCCAGAAATTATCCTATCGTTGCCTGCATTATTTGCAACATTAATTTCTGTACCCCCCGTTGTCACACCAACGGTAATAGTACCTGCATCTCCTTCCTGCTTAACAAGGCTGTTTTTTGTCGCATTCGTAATCTGATTTTGGATATTCGTGATAGAAGTATCAACAGCATTAAAAGCAGAACCAACATCATTATGAGAATTACCCTGAATTGTGTAAGTTGGTACTTTACCATTAGATACATCTGCACCACCACCAAAATATTGTGATATATTTTGACTTACACCTGCAACGTCGCGATTAACCTGCTCCAACTGAGCAAAATTCACTGCATCATCAGGTTCTTCCCCAGCTGCCACTCCTGTAATCTGCTTATTGCCAGCATCAATGCCATCCACAGTTATTTTAGCCCCATCAGCAAACAAAATGCCATCATCACTGATAGAGCTTCTCCCAGCGGTAACTCGTTCCACTGTAATATTATTAGCTAGATCAAATGTTACATTATTGTTTTCCTCACCTTTTGTAATCTTAAGATTGTCACTTGCAGCCGACAAATCTACAGTATCTTGTACACCAACAGCTTTAGCATTTTTACCCCCAACAGATAGTGTCCAACCTTGGTCTACGTATTTTTGCAATGATTTTAACTGTGCAACATTAACGGCATCAGTGTCGCCACTACCAGCTGCCACTCCTACAATCTGGCGCGTTTTTTCTGATTTAGCATCACCAACACTTACTGCACCTAGTGTACTCGCCCATATCATGTCGTCAGAATCTGAAGGGCCTTTAGTTAAAGAATTATAACCGATAGCGCCCGCAGCAACATCAGCCACAGACTCGCTCCCAAGAGCAACGCCTAAATTTATCGTCGTTTTTGAATAAGCACCAAAAGCTATAGATTCCTCACTGTCCGCCTTAGCACGATGTCCAATAGCAATTGATTCTTCGCCCGTCGCTATTGTACGGCCCTCAGTAGGAATCGGCTTACTACCACTTCTACCTTCACCACCTATTGCGATACTTTTTTTACCTACAGCGTACGCCAAATGACCTACAGCAACAGTAAAGCTATTATCCACCTGCGCGCCATAACCAACAGCAACCGAATCTGGAGCGTTTACTATTATCTTGGCACCAAGAGCAACAATATCACTCTTTCCATGGAGTTTTTCAGCCTTTGTTATATCATTACCAAATATGACATTAGTACCCTCTACGTCACGTTGCAGTCCGGTATCGCGCTGCATTCTAGTCATAGAGTCATTACGCAAAGGATTCAATGCATCAATAATCGCTGTATTCTCACCATTCTGTACACTGATAATCGATTTTTTATATTGCCAGCCTGCATCTAATGTCCTTTCAGATGAATTTTTACCATCTGCCCTCAAAACATTCACAATAGGATCATCATTACTTATAGCAGAAAGGGTTTTGGTTAAAAAATTTACATAGTTATCGGAAGCGTTAACTTTTGGCATCATTGCTACATTCAATGCTGTTAAATAATTTTCCTTATCACCATCATAGTAATCATACGCAGAGATAATGCTTTGCGGATAAACCACGGCAGCATTCTTCACATTTTCAAGAGATGCTTTTGTTAAATCGAAATTTGCTGAAAAAACAGGAGCAGCATTCGATAAAAACAAGGCAACCGCAGTTCCCAACGAAGCTACTTTAAACAATGATGATCGACGATGTGAGCGAGAAAAACTCAAATCACGCAGATTTTGTGTAGTATATAATTTTTTCATAATACCCCCCTTCATAATAATAGATTAAAAACACAAAAAAGGTATGATCTAGAGCTCTAAAGCTTTCCTATTTCCCTTGCGTGTTCCTGCTTTTACAGCGTGTTTTAGGACATCAATAAAATTAAGACGTAAGCTTTTGTTTCTGCAGCGACTTTAAAGAGTAATTAGGGGTAGGTTCATGAAAATCAATTTAAGGAAGGTAAAAAAATACTTAATATTAGAATAGCTTTCGTTTTTTCTATCAAAGGTTGTGTATCGTTTTTTAGCTTTGATCTCTTTGAAAGAGATATAATTTTTGTGCCTATTGATCATCCGCTTAGGCATCAGTTTATTTTTCGTGAATAAGATTTTTTTATTTCATTAGAGGATTTATGAAAGCTTTTTACTAAAATGCCCCATCTATATCCTTACTAATGGTAATGTGTCTCGTTGCTGTATCCTATTTTACAAAAATACTCACTGCTACTTGTTCTTTTATTCCCTTCAGTTGTGAAAAATTCACTGCATCAGTATTGCTAGTTCCTTCTGCAACATTTGTTACTTTTTTACTTGCCGCATTAATATTACCGGTGGTTATTTGCGGGACATCAGTAATTACTAAGCCTGTTGCATCGACTTTTCTTTTCTCTCCTAATGTTATGCTTTTCAATGATATATCATTAGCCAAACCAAATATGAGCTTATTTTCATCGTCCTCATCTCTTTTAACCGTGAAGTTACTTCCTCCAGATGAAAAATTTATTGTACTATCTAGCACCCATATCTTTAGCTTCCTCACCAGAAATAGACAGTTTCCAACCTTTTTTCTTACGACTTCTTCTAAATCCTGCAATTGTCTAAGGTTCATTGCATCGGCAGGTTTGCTACCAGCTGCTACACCTATAATTTGTCGCGTTATGTTCTTACTAGGAACACCAATACTTATTGCAACTTTCATACTTTTCCATTGAGATTCAGTGTTTTTAGCCGGTCCTTGCAGAAGAGACGTATACCCAAAAACGCCATCAGCCCTACCGGACACAGAGTTGTCTCCAATAGCCCCCATCAACCGTCACTTTAGAATAGGAATCTAAAGCGATACTTCCAACCCCATTTGCTTTTGAATAGAAACCCATAGAAATAGCTTCTTGAGCAAATGCATATACACGGGTGACCAAGTGAAATCGAACCATATTCTAAAGTTTTAGAAACAGTTCCCACTACTGTTGAATAATCACTCTTCGCAAGTTGTATAATCATTTTCCCCGTATTCGCTCTTCTTATTATATTCACCACCTATTGCGATCTGCTTTTCTCTAAAGCGTGAGCCATATTGCATACAGCAACGCTCCATTCTTTTTCCGTTTGCGCTCCACTATCTAAAGCAATACTTATGTTTGGAGTACGTTGCATATCTGTAGATCGTTTCATTATAAAGCATACGTTTAAAACTATACGAAAATAAAAGCTAAAACTGTCTCATTTTATAAAGGGTATATTCGTATTTACATTGCGTGAAGCATTTTAACAAATAAAAATAATAGCAATCAATTTTTTGAATCTTTACCACTAAGGTCTTTTATTCTCAACAAAAGTTGTCATAGGCTTTTTATATTCGGATTTTATATAATTACGGGTGTTTTATACATTTAGAATAGCTTTAGAGAGCTCTGGAAGAAAGTAAAATTTTTGCCCTTTTCTTAAATAAGAAAAAGGCAAATCAATTTTATGGATTTAGTCGTTTATTAGTTGAGTATCACATTAACCCCTGCACTTATACCCCAGTGACCTCCAGAAGTGGTAATTGACAAGTTGGAACCAATATAACCGTTCTCTGAAGTATAACCTGTACCAAAAGCAAAAGCAGATTGACTACGCCATAAACCACTACCAAATGCGATAGTTAATTTTCCAGGGATATCACTATAGCGTAAACTAGATACCGCTAAACCAACAGCTGCTGCTTGTCTTGCCTCTTTTCGAACATCCTCAACAACATAACTTAATGTCGAAACCTTCATATCCGTATATGAATTAGCCCCACTAACTCCATCTTTTACAAGATGAGAAATTTGCTCATCCGTATACTTATTGGCACTTTCAAGAACAAAATCCATCTTATCTTTTAATTGACCGCCATTAACCGCTTCTTTCGAATCTTTTTCAATCTTTCCATCGGCTACATTGTCTATTAATACTGGAGAACTGTCATCTACACCAACTAATGTAACTTTATTGGTCTTTTTGCCCGTTTTTTTATCTTTATCATATTGTACAGATCCCTCCGTAACTTTATTTTCAATATCCTTTACCTGATCCGTAATCATCTGCTGAGTTTCCCAAAGCTGTCCTCCATTCACTGCTTCTTTTGAATCTCTGTCTACCTTACCATTCACTACATTGATAATCTTACTTGGACTCTTAACACCCTGAGAATCAACATGAGATGCATCATAGCTTCCTTTTTCTTTATTCCAATTCAGACTATTCGAAGAGGTATCCTTTTCAACTTCTTTTATACGATCGTTGATATTGCTCATGCTGTCATTAACAACATCAAATGCTTCAGAGACACTATTACGCTCCTCTTTATCACCTTTCGTACCATCCTTATTAAAGACCTGAACGTAGAATTTTGGTCCTTGCCAGTTTCCTTCCTTATCATAACCAGATCCTCCACCAAAATATGAGGCAAATGTCTGTTGAAGAGTATAAATCTGACCACCATTAATTGCATCCGTAGAATCTTCTGATATCTTTCCTTTCGCAAGGAACGTGATCTTGCTGTTTTCCTTTTTACCTTCTTCTTCATGCTGTGCTACAAACGCACCTGCATTATCACTCCACAACAACGCATTTTGCTCAATGTTGTCTGAAATCTCATTATGAAGATTCTTGAAAACCTTATTTACACCGGCAAACGCGGCTGCAATGCTATCATAATCTTCCTCTACAAAGCTTCCATCTTCTTGAAAAGTCATTATCTTGAAACCTGGAAGAACCCAGCCATCACCATCATACTTAGCATCACCACCAAAATACTTTGCTAGCGACTGATTCAGATCATAAATCTGCCCGCCATTAACCGCATCACTCGAGCCTGATACTATAGAGCCAGCCGCAAGTGATGTGATCTTGCTTGCTTTTCTGTCATCACCTTCCCCATGCAGAGCGACAAAAGCTTTTTCACCATCGCTCCAAGATAAAGAATCTTGTGCAACTCCCTCTGAGACCTCCTTAATGCGAGCGTTCACATTTTTGATATTCTCATCAAGCCCTTTAAAAGCAGAACCAACATCGCTATGCGGTTTATCTGTTACTTCACCACCTTTATCAATGCTGGATAAATTATAAGTTGGCCCTTTAAAAGCACCATCCTTAAATTCAGCATCTCCACCCAACAATTTTGCTATATCCATTGAAAGGATGTGAACCTGTCCTCCATTGATAACATCCGTTGAGTTGTCCGCAATCGATCCGGAGGCTACATTATGGAGCGCAACTGGTGTAGAATCCTTCCCTTTACCAAAAGTTACATTTGTATAATCAGTTTGATTATCTGTTGTTTTATCGTAAAGAACAACAGATGAACTATCCGACAGAAGGGTATCAGAAAGATCCTTCAAACCTTTATCAAATTGTTTTTTGTTCACAGCTTCATTGTCTTTTTCTGCTGCCTTCACACCAGAAAGGGTTCGATCCTTACCACTCTTGTTTGCGATATTGATTTCACTACCTTCTACTCCTTTACCAATGTTGATAACATCTTCATTTTTCGTAACAAGAAGATTACTGATTACATCGCTGATCGCAGTTTGAACCTTTGTGAAAAGTTTACCCACACCTGAAAATGCATCTGATACATTCTTATAGCTTGATTCAGCTTCAGTGCCATCATCATTGATAATTTTTAGCTTAAAATCAGGAACTTTCAATTCCCCATCCTTATATTCAGCGTCATCAGAGAAATATTTTGCAACCTTATCGCCCAGTGAATAAAGTTGAGAACCATTTACGGCGTCCATTGATTCTTTCGTAATATCTCCTACAGCAAGCGATGTGATTTTACTTGCTTTTCTGTCATCACCTTCCCCATGCAGAGCGACAAAAGCTTTTTCACCATCGCTCCAAGATAAAGAATCTTGTGCAACTCCCTCTGAGATCTCCTTAATGCGAGCGTTAACATTTTTGATATTCTCATCAAGCCCTTTAAAAGCAGAACCAACATCGCTATGCGGTTTATCTGTTACAACACCTTTTTCATCAATATTCGATAATTTATACTCTGGTACTTTAAAGTTTTTTCCATCAAAGGATACATTTCCACCTAAAATTTTTGATAAATCCTCAGTGATTGTATGAATCTGACTACCATTAACAGCATCTGTCGAACTTGTGCTAAGATCACCAGATGTAACACCCGTTACCTTTTTATTTCCAGCATCAATACCACCGGTGGTTATTTTCGGACCATCAGTAATTACTAAGCCCGTGGCATCGAAGGTATTTTTACCTATCTTTACGCTCTCCAGTGCAATATCCTTAGCTAGATCAAATTTTATATTATTGTCATCTCCGCCCTTTGTAATATTTAGGTTGCTACTTCCAGCAGAAAAATCTACTCCGCTATTCATGAGAACAGTGGTAGCATTTTTATCTCCAACAGAGAGTTTCCAACCGTTTTGTCTTACAACTTTTTCTAAGTCCTGCAACTGTCTAAGGTTCACTGCATCGGTAATATTAGAACCAGCAGCTACGCCTGTAATTTGTCTGGTTATACCCTTACTATAATCACCAACACTAACTGAGCCCCGCGTACTTTTCCATTGCGCCTCGATGTTTGTTGCAGGCCCCTGTAACAAAGAAGTGTAGCCAAACTCACCAGCAGCCCTATCGGATATAGAATCGCTTCCTAGAGCAACACCTCCCGCAACCGTCACATTAGAGCTAGCGCCTATAGCAACTCCCTGCAGCGCCTGCTCCTTTGCGTATGCATTGTATCCCATAGCAATCGCTTCATTTGCATAACTATGTGCTTTACTACCGAAGGCTATTGAAAAATCACCAAATGAAACTGTTCTCTCTTTTTCATCAGAACTATCGGTTAGAGAAGAGCCTATTGCAATGCTATTTTTAGTATTTCTACTACTACCAGCTAAAGCAGTTAAGCCGATAGCAATCCCTTGGTCAGCCTTCGTCTGCGCTACCTGCCCGAAAACAATAGCATCATGCGCTTCTCCCTGAGCTCGTACACCATAAACAAGAGGATTACCCAAATCCTGCTTGCTAGTTATCTGATCTCCCTTTACAACTCTTGGAGTTAAATCTGCTCTTGTTATTTTTTTACTTCCAGCATTCATATCAATTGAACGTATCGAATTGCTGGCTTCTGGTAAAACATTCACTATAGGACTATAATCACTTACACCAGTAAGAGTTTTGGTTAAAAAATTTGCATAGTCTTCAGAATTATTCAAACCAGCAACAGAGAGAATGCTTTGTAGATAAGACACGCCGGCACTTTTTACACCTTCAAGAAACGTGTTTCTAAAATCAGGATTTGCTGAAAAAACAGGTGTAACATTCGATAAGAATGTAGCCGCTGTAGCCAACGAAAGAACTTTAACAAAAGAAAAATGAGAAAATTTTAAATCGCTCCCTGCTAATTTTGTATATAATTTTTTCATAGTGAACTCCCCAATGAAAGAAATAACTATAAACACAAAAAAGACACATTTAAACGCTATACAGTCTTTCAAAGTTGTTTTTTCTAAACGTATTCAAAAAATTTAGTACCTGACTGAAAAGATAAAGAAGTTGTTTTTTAAGATTAATACGTTTTGCTCTTTTACATTTTCTAAGAAAGTAAATTTTTGGTGACTGGTTTTTTAATCTTTAAACTTATTGGTTGTTTTTTGCAAGGGGTAGAGTTAATTTAGCGTATTGTTTTATAACTTCTTCCAGTAAAGTTGAAATACATTTGAATGTATAATTTTATCTTAGTAGAAAACTTTTTAATAGATTTGTAGAGAGCAAAAGTTTTTTATCTGTAGAGTGCTACAGATTTTTCAGATTTAAAAATTAAAGAAGAAAATAATGAACTTATAATTTATGAAAGAACTCATTATCTTATTTTGAAATAAGAAGTTCATTTTGTTGAAAGTGTATAGGTTTTTTCTGTTTTTTAAACCTGTATTTATTATTATAGCGCTTATCAATTTGTATACATGTATTTTTACATACGTAACAACAATTCACCCCTGCCTCATGAGACAGGGGTGAAAAGGAATTTTTATATATTTTGTTTATTATCAATTCAATGTCATATTGAATCCCGCCCCTACACCCCAGTGACCTCCAGAAGTTGTTGCGGATATGTTAGAGCGGTATTTTCCATTTTCTGAGGTGTAACCTGCACCAAAGGCAAATGCAGATTGACTACGCCATAAACCAGTACCAAATCCAACGCTTAATTTTCCAGGTGTATCATTGTAGCGTAAGTTAGACACCGCAAGACCAATAGCCGCTGCTTGTCTAGCCTCTTTTTTCACACTCTCAATACTATAGTTTAAAACATCAAACTTCATATCTGTATATTGCTTAGCCCGATCAACAGCATCATCAATAGCATCAATCACAATATTATTAACCCGTTGATCTGTATACTGCTTGGATTGATCAAGAATAATCTTCATCTGTTCTTGAGTATAATCATGGAGTTGACCACCATTTACAGCCTCTTTCGAACCTTTTTCAATTTTACCATCAGAGACATTATCAATCAGAACAGGTTCACTGGCATCCCCCCCCGCTAATGTGATTTTATTGGTTTTTTTGCCGTTTTCATCTCTATCATAACGAACAGCATCCTCTTCAATGTTGTCAACTCTATTATTGATGTTATCAACTTTGGCATCAATATTGATAACTGTATCACCAATATCAGCAATCGTATTGGAAATGTTATCAACTCTGTTGGTAAGATGCTGAACATCTTTTTCAACACCAGTGATACGTTCATTGGTTTCCCAAAGTTGTCCACCATTAACCGCATCTTTCGAACCTTTTTCAACTTTACCATCGGCTACATTGATAATCTTACTTGGTTGACCATCATGGTTAGCGTCATAGGCTCCTTTTTCCTTATTCCAGTGTAGAACATCTGAATCAACCTTGTTGATGACATCATTAATACGGTTATTTATGTTTACCATACCGCCATTAACACCACCAATCGCCTCAGCAACATTATGGTGCTCTTTCTCAACAGTTGTACCATCAGCATTGACTTGAACAATCTTAAAAGTAGGATCTGTCCATTTGCCATTCTCATATTTGGCACCGCCACCAAAATAATTAGCAAGCTTGTTGCTCATGAGATAAAGCTGGTTCCCTGTAATGGCATCCGTTGAACCTTCGGCAATCTCACCATCCAAAAGATATTTCAATTTGCTCTTTGTTTTCTGCCCATCTTTTTCATGACGTGCAACAAATGCTTCTTCATCATCATCCCACAGTAAAGCATCTTTAGAGAAATCTTCAATTTTCTGATTAAACTCATTGGATACATTCGTTAAGCGTTGATTCACATCTTGAACATTTTTATCAAGACCTGTTAAAGCATCACCAACATTGTAAAAATTAGCCTTCCCTACTTCACCACCTACAATAGCGGATAAAGTATATTTCAGCCCTTCAAAAGCACCGTTAATAAACTTTGCACCACCGCCAAAAAACTTTGCAATATCTGCTGATATTTTATTAATCTGACTACCATTGATTGCATCGTTGGAATTTTCAGAAATGCTACCATTTTTCACGTTACGAAGAGCAACTGGTCCGTTGTTCTTATCGCCGCCCAAAGTTACACTACCGTAATTAACACTATTATCGTCATTCTTATCATAAAGAACCGCAGTAGCAGTTACTGTCTCAATATCTTTCGTAATATCCTTTATGCTTTTATCCAGTTGGTCTTTGTTAACAGCTTCATCGCCCTTCTCTGCTGCCTTAACACCAGAAATAGAACGCGCTACACCAGCATATCCCGCAATATTGATCTCAGTACCAGCCGTTTTAGCACCGATAGTGATAATATTTGACGCTTTGTCTTGTTGGACAAGATTATTTTCTTTCATTTCAATAATCTTATTATCAAGATTTGTAATAGAAACATTCACACCCGTAAACGCATCTGTAACATTATTATATACCTTATCCTGAATAAGGAAAGCTGGTTCTATACCTGCAAGCACATCCGTACTACCACCAAAATATTTCGATGTATTTTGAGCAACCTTTTTTAAATCACCTGTTACATCGTTAACATTTTGATTAGTAGCAAAAAGCTGTGAACCATTTACCGCTTGCGTTGATGTTTGAGAAAGTTCTCCATCTTTCACACCGGAAAGTGTTCTTTCTTGATTATCTTTATTTACAAGGCTGATTTCAGTACCACCTGTCGCCTTACCAACGGTAATAAGACCTTCAGAACCTCCTTCTTGTTTCACAAGACTATTTTCTGTTACATTGGTAATCTGACTATAAATATCCGTAATAGAAGCATCAACAGCATTAAAAGCAGAACCAACATCATTATGTGTATTGCCTTGAATTGTATAAGTTGGTGCTATACCGTTAACCACATCCGCATTACCACCAAAATAATTTGATATATTCGTACTTATATTATCAAAATTATCATAGAGATCTTGGATTGCACCATTGGTCTCAAAAAGCTGAGCACCATTCACCGCCTCAGTTGAATCTTCAGTAATCTTCCCACCTGAAACACCAGAAATAATACGAACACTACCTTCATTATTTATGATACTGATTACACTACCACCTGTTTTCGCACCAATGGTGATAGAACCATTCTCTTCTTCTTGCTTAACAAGACTATTTTCTGTCACATTGTTAATTTGATTATAAATATCCGTGATAGAAGCATCGACTCCTTCAAAAGCATTGGCAACATCCTTATACCTCTTCTCAACAATATTACCATCAGCATTGTGCTGAGAAACTTTGAATTTAGGCCCCGTCCATTCTCCATTCTCATATTTAGCACCACCGCCAAAATAATTAGCAATATGATCACCCATCGAATGAAGCTGAGAACCATTTACAGCATCAGTGGAGTCTTCAGTAATGTCGCCATTCAAAAGATAGGTAATCTTACTGTCTGTCTTACGCCCGTCCTTTTCATGGCGTGCAACAAACGCTTGCTTACCTTCATCCCACAATAAGGCATCCTGAGAAAATTTATCAAATTTATTGTCTACATATGTTAGTCGACTATTCACATTTTTGACATTTGCATCAATTCCTGTCAAAGCATCACCAACATTTTCAAAAGTTTTCTGTTTTACCTTACCATCTGCAGAAACGGTAGATAAATTATACTGTGGTCCAATAAAAACACCATTTTCAAATGAAGTACCACCACCAAAGAAACTCGCGATATCTCCAGATATTTTATTAATTTGGCTGCCATTAATTGCATCTGTTGATTCTTCGTGAATTTCCCCATTCATAAGATAGCTAATCTTACTTTTTGTTTTATTACCCTCCCCACCATGCCGTGCAACAAACGCTTGTTCTTCTTCACTCCAAAGTAACGCATCTTGAGAGAGAGTATCAAATCTCTGAGTAAATTCATTAGTAACATTGGCCAAACGATTATTCACACTTTTGACATTCCCATCAAGTCCTTTCAATGCAGAACCAACATCACGATAATTAGCATTTTCTATCGTACCATCTTCAACAATAACAGATAAACTATATTTTGGTCCTTTAAAAGCACCGCCTTCAAACGCTGCATCTCCACCAAAAAATTTCGCTACATCTTGAGAGATCTTATTAATTTGGCTGCCATTGATTGCATCATGCGAATTATCAGCAATTTTACCATCTTTGACATTCAAAAGAGCAACGGAACCATCACTCTTATCTCCACCCAAAGTTACACTGTTATAATTAATACTGCCATCTTCATTCTTATCATAACGAACTGCAAAAGCACTGTCTATCTTAATATTGTTAACAATATCAGTAATATCTGCAATCTGACCATCAAGTTGTTCTTTATTAACAGCTTCATCAGGGCTTACCGCTGCTTTTACACCAGAAATTGTCCGAGCATCACCCGATTTATTTGCAATATTAATTGTTGTGCCACCTCTTTCTTTACCCACAGTAATAGGAGCATTCTCCCCATCTTGTTTCACAAGAATGTTAAGTTTAATACTTTCAGCTGTCTCTCTTATAGTGTCTTCGAGTTGCTTTTTATTAACGGCATCATTATCCTCCACTGCTGCTTTTACACCCGAGATAGTTCTGTCTCCTTCACTGCCTGTAATATCAATTTTCGTGCCATCTTTTTCCTTACCAATGGTGATAAATTTCTTCTCTTCGTCCCATTTAACAAGACTATTTCCTGCCATTTCATTTTTGATTTCGTTCAGTTGTGCAAAATTTACTGCATCGGCATCTTCAGTTCCCCTTGCCACTTTTGTAATCTTTTGATTGCCAGCATCAATACCATTAACAGTTATGCTTGGTCCATTACCATCAGTAAACATAAAGCCATCAGCAGTCATTACGCTTTTTCCTGCTGTAACACTCTTTACACTAATATTATCAGACAAACCAAATTCCACAGTGTTGTCACTGTTTTTGGTAATTTGGATATTCGGGTTACTTTCGCGACCAGCTGATTGTAAATTTACCGCACCGTTTGGACCAATATGCGTAGCATCTTCACCATTAACAGAAAGTTGCCAACTTGTTTTAAAACCATCTTTTACTTCCTTCAGCTGTTTATAATTCACTGCCTCGTCATCTTCAGTTGCGTCTGCGACTCCGGTAATCTGTTGATTGCCAGCATCAATACCATCTATAGTTATTTTTGCCCCATTAGTAATTATAAAACCATCGTCACTCATAGAGCTTTGTCCTGTAGTGACTTTTGTCAATTTAAGAGTATCACTCAAAGTAAATTCAATTTTATGCTTATTATCTGCAGTTTCTCTTTTAATCTTTAAGTTATCTTTTCCTACTCTTGTATCTTTCACTGAAAAATCTATCGTACTACCTGGATTCACGTCTGTAGGATTTGCATCATTAGCAGAAAGTTTCCAAGCTCCTGAAACTAAATCTTTCATGGCTTTTAGTTGCGCCACGTTTACCGCATCGGTATCTTCACTTCCAGCAGCGACCCCTGTAATTTGTCGTGTTAGCGTACCATTACCAGTACCACCAACTTCACCAACGCTGAAAGCGCCTGTAGTGCTTTTCCATGCTATATCGGTTTTTGTCGAATTACCATTCGAGCTAGGGTCATAACCAACAGTCCCCTTTTTTCTATCAGAGATAGATCCTCCACCTACAGCAACACCATCCTTAACAAGCACCTGTGAATTTACACCAATGGCAACCGAATCTTCTGTTTCAGCATAAGCTTGCGTACCTATAGCAATCGCATTTTCAGCATTCGCGATTACTTTTCTGTTAGGATTATTTTCTTCAGTTCTGTCAGAGCGCCTGACCCCTATTGCAATAGAACCTGAAGCTTTAGCTTCAGCATCTGTACCTATAGCAATCGCATAATTACTTTCTGCCTTCACCTTTGTACCTAAAGCAATACTACTGTCACCAGAAGCAGTTGCAAGTCCTCCAATAGCAACAGCAGATTTCCCCGATGCCTCTGAACCAACACCCATAGCAACACTTGCTATACCACTTGCAAGTGCGGAAACACCAAAGGCTTGTGCACCCCCTGCCTTTGTAGTTGCGCCAGCACCAAACGCTGTTGAATAATTCCCCGTTGCAGAAGAACCACATCCAGTTGCAAAAGAATAAATACCAAAAGCCTCAGGTATAGCATTAACACTACCAAAAGTTGGCGCCCCCATATAAGCACCATTATTACTTGTAACTCCGTCACCAACCCAAACAGCCTTTTCTGTAGTCGTACCATAAGGACTACGACCTCCAAAAGTTTTCTCATCAACAAATCTTTCATATTGTTCTTCTGCAGTTATTCGTTGATTATCAGAAACTCCTTCTTGTTGCTTGCCACCACGTCCCTTAACATTATCCGCACCACAGAAGTCATCATCACCAGCAAAAACAATACTTCCATGACTACCATATATGTAAGGAACATCACCAAGATTCGAACTCTGAACAGTCGCTCCTCTAATGGAAAGACCGGCAGCGAAAACAGGAGAAACACTCGATAAGAGTGTCGCCATTACCGTACTAAGAGAGACAACTTTAATTAAATTTGGTGTGGAATATTTTTTCTTCATAAGAACCTCCTCCAACAGAGTTCAACATCATTACAACGCGCGGAAACACTCATGGCAAAACCCTCAGTTTGCGCACTTCAAAAACCAATAAATCAAGACAAAACCCTCCCCCTACGATACCGCTATTTTTACGGCATCGCCCTAAAATCTTTGCAACAACATCGAATCTAGAAAAGTCCCCAACCCTTTTAGCTAGAGGGATTCAAGCTAAAAAATAAATAAAAACACAAAACTTTGAAAATATACCGTTCTCTCCATTCAAAAATACTGCGATTTATCTCTTAACAAAAATAGTTTCACTAAAGAGCAATTCTACTTTTCAAATAAAGCGCATCAGAAGAATGGCAAGAGTGTAAAAATTATTTTTTATAAATTTATAAAAATACTTCTCAATAAATTAGCTGTTCTTATAAGCACAAATTTATGATTTTTTAACTTATAGCATAATGTAATAATGACGATTATCATGATAATCTCACTTTTTGTTGCGAGGTAAACTGTTTCAATATATTATATATCTCTTTGAAAGAAATCTGTCTTAAATATAATGATGCACGCTCTGTAAAAAGTTTTAACGTGCTCATCTTATCATCTTCATAAAAAGACAAAAGCGCGCCTATAAATAGTCTTTCGTTCTTCTCTCTTATATATCTGTTACCCTTCTATAGGAACAAAACATCGTCATTGTATTTTCACTGTTGTATAAATTTTTTAATATCACAAACCGAAAAGAAGCTGTTTTCTAAACTCTTTCCTCTCACATAACCCACTGTATTTTCACTGTTGTCCGTATCTTTTCTTCAACCAACAAATATTTCAGGAATGGCACTATATTAGCTTCTTTTTGAAGAAATTTTGTTTGTATCACTACTCGTCATTCTTTTTATGAACCATTTTATCTTTAATCAGAGAAATATATTGATTTATAATGATAGTTTCTCGTTTTTTAGGTTGAATAAGAGACTCGAAAATCCTGAGATTTTCACATTCCAAACTTGGTTATACAGCAGAAAATAAAAAAAGTTTTATTTTTTTAAAGGCTGTTCATTCGTATCTTATGAAATTTCTAGATGTGCTTTTCAGTTTCGATTTTACGCTTTAAATGTAATTTTAAAAGTGGCAAAGTGGCTTCGACTTCTTCTATATCATTGAGGTTTTGAATAAGCTCTTGCAATCTTCCATAAAGCTCTGCTGCTAATTCCGCAACATCTTCAGGAGAAAGTGTTATTTTTGCATCATGATAGGTCGTATAAACTAAATGTCCCAGCTTTTTCATCAGCCCAGTAGGAATCGCCTGCGGTTTAAAACCAGCTGCTTTCGCCTTTGCCACATCTGAAAACATCTCGCCATTTCCCGTTACTAGCCAATCTAATGAAACACCACAAATTTCTTGATATTTGGAGAGCGCAGAGGCTGTAGGCTCACTTATACCAGTTTCATAAGTTCCTATAGAGCCAGCAGTGATACCAAGATGTTCAGCAAACTGCTTACGCTCTGTAAAACCAAGAGCGTGACGCACTTTACGAAAACGTTTTGCCAACTCAGTTTTAGGTTTTGCTTCCGGACGAGCCAAAAAAAACACTCCAAAATCAATATAATTGTTGACTAAATAATTATATTGATTTATATCTATCATTACTGCCCCTTAAGAAGAGCAGTTATCACATACATAACCCCACAAAAACGGATGTTACAGCATCCATTTAAGCAGGAGCGAAAATTATGACAATTACAAAAAAATGCAATCGCCGTGGTATTTTTCTGAGCTGCGCCCCTGTAATATAACCTCGAAAAAACTCAAGCCTATCAGAGGCTATTTTCCAGAGTCAAAAACATTTGGACACAGGCCAATGAAAAAACTAAATGCGCCACTGCCAACTCTATCAGTTTGCATGCCAAGCCAATTCTTGCCAACTGCTTTCTCAAAAGTTGCAGTCATATTCTTTCAAAAGCAAAAAGCCTAATACGATTCTCTTCATTTCATGCTGTGCAATATACCACTGAAATCTTATTACAAAAATATGCAAACGCATTTCCCATAGGTTTTATAAGGTAAAAAGTTTATCAATGTCTAAAAATCAATATAAAATAGGCAAAATAATTGGTATTCTACAAAAAATGAGATTATCACTCGTTATTAAAAAGTTAGACGTTTACAAACCCTGTTTGCTTATTTTATATATTAATGGCACTGATTTAGCTGTAACTGGCAATAGAGATTTCAGGGTGTTTGGTTTATCGTCAGAATACTCTTCCTCTACGCATATTAAAAGCCTTTTGGCAATGTATTTTAAATGCTATAAATTCTATAGTAAACACATTGCCATCCATATTTACAATTGGGCGCTTCAAAATCTTGGAGTAATAAAATCTTTAATAGGCTTTGATTTAAAAGCGCGTATTTTGCAGAAAATTGACAAAACCATGAGGTTCGTATACATGGCAATTTTAAGTGATGATAGTGGAGTGATACTTAAAAAAGCTGCATGGAAACCCGCAACGTTGAGGAATTAAGCATGACCTCTTTATGCGATAAAGAATTATCTGATACACTGGTTGGTCTTTATGACGACTATCAACGCGGTTTCGACATTGGAGAAGAGCTTAAACTGTGCGTGGATTTAGCATTATCTCTTGAATTGGAACTCAGTATTCACCGTTTAAGTGAAACAGATGCTGTTTTAAAAAAAGAGATTGTGCAAACCTTGCATCGTCGTAGAAACACCCATTCCAATGAAGATGAAATTGATACAATTTTTCATATGGATTTTGAAAAACAAAAATAATGCAATACTCTCCTCGTATGATAAGATATTACCTCATCGCTTTACTTTCTGCTACGCTTAGACAAAAAACTTTCAAGAAGATTTAAAGTGTTACGTTTTCGTCTTCTTAACAGCACTGAGGTGAATTAAAGAAACGCATCAATTCTTTTGGATCATTATCAAAAAGTGAAGGGTATTCTCTAGCATACATCAATTTATGCTTTATTTATTAAGCACCAACTTTCCATTTGCTCACCACCCCTTTAAAAACAAAATGTGAAATGTGCTGCAGCGTAAATATTTATAAAATAGCGTATTTTACCACACTTAAAGCCAATTTATTGTTTTTCATGTTTATAAAACAGTACAATGAGAATTCCAACAAACGCAACAATGCTTTGAAAAAAATATATCGATTGAGGTGATATGCTACTGTTATCGCTTGCCATAATGAGATAGAATCCGAGGATCAAGCATCCAGAGATACCATTAAAACTTGCCTGCAATCTTCCTTGGTATTCAGGATCACAAGAGAGTTGTGATAAAGAAATCGAAAGAGCCCAACTCGAAAGTCCAAACCCAATTATAAAGTAAACAGGAAAAACAACAAAATTGTGTGTATTAACAGATAAAATAGCGAGGCCAATAGCCATAAAAGCTAATAAAATGGCTAATGTTTTCCTTATCGATAAAACTTTACAAAGAAGTGGTGAAAAAAACGCACCTGTCAATACGCCCATAGAATAAAGCACCTCAAATATTGCAAAGGTCCTGTTATCAGCATGTAAAACCTCTTGTATATAAGGAACGAGAATAACAGGAATGGTCATCAAAAGAGTCATAATAATCATCTGGCTTATATAAGGTACAAAAAGAGCCGGATTCTGTTTAAAATAATGAAGGGATGCTGTATAATTTTCCCACCAATTTTGCTGGTTTTGTTTTTTAGATCTTCGGTTTTTAGGTACCTTCATTACAAAATTAAATAAACCAGCAATGATAAAGAATATACCACCTATTAGAAGAGTTCCTTTTGTTCCTGCATAGGATAGTATAAATCCACTTAAGCCCATACCTACGATAGTGCCAAGTTCATAAACCATATCGATGGTTGCATTTGCATTGATGAGCTGTTCCTTCAGCACAATACTTTGAATTAAAGAAATAGCTGATGGCATATAAAAAGGGATAAAAATACCCAAAAGAGCAGATAAGACCATCAATTCAATTTTTATACCCAAATGCCAAAGCATTACCCAGCTTACGATTACCAAACCTCTCACAAGATTTGAAATAATAATCTGCGTTTTACGGTTATATTTATCTGCCAATATGCCAAAAATAGGCGCAAAAATAATGCCAGGCGTCCAAAGAAAAAGCATCATCAACGCTACACCACGGATTGAGCCCGTCTGATTGTAAGCGAGCCACGACAATGTAATATAATTTAGTCCACTTCCAAATGTAGCAAATAAGCCACTCAAAGTAAAATAGAGAAAAGTTCTATTTTCAAATAAAGCAATGCGTTCCTTCAAATTTGAAGTGAACATAAATTATCCTCTAAAATGAATCCCAGTCGATATGCATGATACATCCTGCTTAAAAACAGGCATTCTTACAATTTTCATTTTAGATCATTAAATTTAAGAAAGCAAAATTTCTTTTTTGAGGCTTTTACAATCTTTGTGCTGTTGTATGATTAATTCTTCTATGAAAACAGAACATTTATGGACAAAAACAAATTTAATATTTTATGTGCGTTTTATTCAGAAGCTACACCTTTATACATATGTGAAACAATTTTACGGTATGGAAGCTGCACTCACATCATTGCCCTTATTATTCCGTGCATTAAAATATGCTCGAGTATACTCCTCCATGTCGTTCTTCTATCATCACACTTTGGCTCTAAAAGAATAAACACACTATTATCCTCACGATAAATATTGATAACTTTTCTATTCCTCTTCTCTAAATCTTTTAAAACAAGCCCATTACAGTTAGCTTTCCAAATAAATTTTTTCAATAAAAGAGAGTTTTTCTTCGTATTTTAAGTTTAAACCATCCCTTTTCTGCAACCGTTCCAGTATAGTAATGGGCGGTAAATGAAGATAAAATGTAATATGAGGTCTTAGAATAGATTGATTTAATTTAAAGGCACTTTCAACAGAAAGCTCTCGAGCATAAAAATAAGCAAGACTAGAATAAACATATCGATCCTAATTAATAAATTTTACGATGACGTTAAGGAAGGTTCAATAATTTCAAGCGTATGTTTGCGTCTATCTGTCGCTGATAAGAGTGCTAAAAGCAACGGATCAATTGCTTTTCCATTAGTCTAAGTAATCTCTAATTTCTGGATTATTTCTATACCAATAACTGGGTTGAAAAGTTTGTATTATATGTTTTTCTGTTGAGTAATGGCGAGAAATTTCTTTGAAGACCACATGGAATTATAAACTTTTTTATCAAAATACATTTTGTCTATATACTTTCCATAAGTTAAATTGTTTTATGTCTGAAATCTCTTAATGTTTAATAAGGTGTTTTTTTTACTCGTCTCTAAACAGAAAAACACAATACTCCCGCATTTTGTATAACTTATTAACTTTATGATAAATGGCGGTATATCGACTTAGTTTTAAGATAAGGTTATATTTTAGACAACTTAAAATGAGATTAAATATTTGTAAAAAATATATTTTTTGATCACACTCCATAACCTGCCATTTTTTAACGAATTCTAGTAGAGTTTCCGAGGATTACTCCTATAGCGTCGTGTAAGTGTAGAGAAATGAGTTCGATCTCAGTATTTATTGTCCCTAAGAGCTGGTAGTAGATTCCGCTACATAGGAATCTAATGAAATCAACTCTATCTTTTCTCAAACCACTACCCTCGCTATAAGAATTTGATATCCGATTCCGTCAAAAAGCAGCAGAGCAATTCTTGGAAAACATCGCTGAGATATTGAAATATGCCTAGCAAAAGCTTTTGAATCAAATGTTTCGCTATATTCATAAACTGAAACTAAGAATATTATAATAAGCCCTCAAACAACGACGACGCCAAAATCAGCCGTAATAAAGCCTCCTAAAACTGAACCAATAATACCTTCTCTCTATAAAAAGACTACTATGTAAAGGTTTTAATACAATACCTTAGCGCTAATGCCATAAATGTTTCTGATAGATAACGAAGTTTATTGTCACAACAACATCTAACAACGGTCAATAGAAAAACCTCAACCTTGAGTATAAACAAAATCAACTTGAAAGTGCAAAATATATCTCTAGGACATAGTCCCTTATTGGCAAGCCCCCTGCCAAGAAACACAGTAAAAATACCAGCCTCCATCCTACTCATTCTCCTGAAAATAAGCTATCTCTACCATAAACATCAGCGTTCAATTTTTCCTACCGAAAAAACTTGACATGCACAGCAATACATGTACACGTTTATAGTTTTTGAACATGTATGCTGATTTATAATACTGTGTGTTTTGAAGAGATTCTGAAATGGGGGGGATAATGTGCACAAACAACTGATGTTTCGGTTTTATGGGCTTGTTGTCCTGCTGTATCTTTCTGATATGGTTTTATTTTTAAGTAATCTTTGGAATGCTTATCGCATAACATCCTCATCGGTTTTCCTAGGCGTAACCATGGCTTTAGGCACCCTTATGCCCTATCTTTTGAAAAAAAGCGGACTTGTGCACATTAAAGCCTCACTGCGGTTGATCGATTTATACAAAAGGCGGATCATTATCTATAGCCTTCTTTTATTGATTGCTCTTTTCCATTACGCTGATTCCCCCTTTGGTTTTATCGCTGTCTCTATCTCTATCGGCTATCTCTCTTTGATTACCTTAAGCACACTCGAGACTTATAATACTAAACTAGCACTTAGTGGTTATATTAGCGCCCAAAAGGCTTCCCGAATTATGCAAACAGTGGTGCAAATTGGCGCTTTTTTGGGAGCAGCACTAAGTGGTTATCTCTTAGAAGCGACCAGCCCTCGAGGGGCAGCGGCTGAAATCGGTTATAATGGTTTGATTGTGACACTTTGTGTGTTTGACATCATTATAAGCCTTATAGCCGGATATATTATATTTTGCGATGAATACAACGCTACAGATACCACAGCACTTGCAACAGGTAAGAAGCCAGCACCTACACCGCAAGCGGATGGACTCTCCCGTGAGCTTAAACTTTTATGCGTCTGCATAGGACTTATTGGCTTTCATATTTGCGCTTATAATACGCTGGCAACCATTCTTTTTCAGAGTGTGAAAAATTTTGGCTCTGAATACTATGGGCTTTGCAGTGCGGTTGCGGGCATGGGCGCTTTTTTGGCTGCTTTTATCAAAATCCCTCGTTTTGAATTTATTCTCCCAGCCCTTATGTTGAGCGTAGCTGATCTTATTTTTAGCACCACACAATCGCCCTATTTAGCTGTGGCCTTTTGCTTTTTTATTGGTTTTTCAATGAATACCATGCGAATTAATGCCCGCAAACATACGATTGAAGCCACCAAAACAGAGGCTCAAGCAGAGCTGGTGGGAAGCTATAGCGGCATGCTTTATACTCTCTCCCAGTCGGCAGGTTATGTTATCCTTGGTCTTCTTACAAGCTCTGCCCTTATGGGTCCTCAAGCAGCTGTTTATCTTCTGCCCCTTATAGGATTGATAATCTTTATTTATGTTCTTTTCCTTTTATCACAGCGGAACAAAGTATGAGAAAACCTATTCTTATTGTCGACCCTTTCTCCACGGGTGCCCTCTATGGCCCTGCTTTGCAAAAATTAGGCTATGCTTGTTATGGTGTTGTCTCTCAAGCAGCATCTTTTTCACACTTTATGCTTTCTTATCAGGGAAAGGGCATGGCAGAAACGAAGCTTCATAGTGTAGATGAGATAAAGAAACGCTTTCCTATCGGCACGATAGAGGCTGTAATAGCGGGTGCCGAAAGAGGTATCTATTGTGCAGAGCAATTGGCGGCTTATTATGGTTGTCTTGGGAATAACCCCTTGACTACCGATTGGCGACGGAAAAAAGCAGCGATGCAAAAACGCCTTTGTGAAAATGGTTTATCTTACATCCGATCAAAGATTCTTACAAAAAACGATTGTACTTTCGATGGTTTTGAAAGCCACAGCGGCTATGTGGTAAAGCCAAATGATTCTGCAGGGAGTGATGGTGTTTTATTTTTCTCTAATCTTGAGGAAGTAGTAATGTGGACCTCTGAAATAGACTGGAAGAAAAAAAATATTTTTGGCGCACCTAACGAGGCCTATTTGCTCCAAGAAAGATTGGAGGGAGAAGAATACATCGTCGATGCCGTTGTAAAGGGAGAGGCTATAAAAATATGTAGTTTGTCACGATATAAAAAAGGTATTCATAATGGAAGTACTTTTGTTTATGAAACACTTGATGTGCTTGATTCTCAAGATCCCTCTTATGCCCCTCTTATCTCTTATGCAAAACAATGCATTCGCGCGCTGGGGATTGAATATGGACCTGCGCATATGGAAATCATGCAAACAGCTCGTGGTCCAGTGATGATCGAAGTAGGAGCCCGCCTCCACGGAGGAATTGCACCCACCTTGTTCGCGCATTGCTATGAAGATGGTTTACTTGAAAGCTCCGTTAACCTTATTGCAGGCGTGTTTTCGCAAACACCAAGTCACTTTAAGAAAAAAGGGCGTATTATCTTCCTTATCAACGAGATCGACGGTCATATTATAAAAGATGTTAACGTATGGCGGCAAAAGCTTTATTCCTGGGAAAATGTGGTTCATTTTATGCTCTTTTTTAAAGAAAACGAGCCCCTCCCCCTAACAATCGATTTAAATACCTGCCCAGCTATTATAGCAATTTGGGGACACAGTGATGATGAATTATCAGCTTTGGAGAGGATCATTCGTAGCAATTTCTTATAAAATACAGCAATGGGGAGGAAAACATGGATTCAGAAGCGCAAATAATTGAAAATATAGACAAATATTAAAAATGGAAGCAAGTCATTTTTAAAGAATTCAATGCAACCATGAATAACACAATTAGGCCTTTTCTGCCTATTTGGTGTAAATGGATACTCAAAAAATATGCTTAGATTTGGGTTCTACAACAAGCTAACCTCAAAAAATATGATGGAAGACCTGATAACTTATTGCGATAATTATAAAAGTTTTGGAAAGAACACATCTTTTATTGCATTCGAGGAGCCAGCCCCATACAAAGTATCGAAGTTTATAGAGAAAAATTCTGATCTATGCTTAAAAATTTGCGAGATTTTGACAACCGAGAATGACCTAAGTATATACAAAAAATATGTACAATCGTCTATGGGAGTTCTGCTTTCATAGCGAACCTATATTCATAGTTTGCAATACCCCGTCTTATATAAACAGAATTAAGTAAGTTCTATATTTATGTTAACTTTCCAGCTTAAGTGTTTTTTCTGATCTTCTCTCTACAGAACAAAATGCATTCTCGTTATAGGAAAAAAGCTTGAACCTTTTGATATTATCACAAAATCTCCTTTTTTAGGAAAATATGGCGAACCCCAAAATAGAGAATGGACGCAGTATTTTCTGCAAAACAACACTATTGAATCCCTACCTTACTCATATCATTTAATGAAACACGATAATGACTAAGTTTTCTAAAATTAAATTAAATAAAAATATTTATGATATATTAAAAATTATGCTGCCAAAACAAGGCTCTATAAAGATACAAAGGGATTTTCCAAAAAAATACGCGATTGACATATTCACAAGGTCGATGAAATTCTCTTGAATTATAGAGGGAGATATATGATTGTTTTTCGAATTGTGACAGCACACAAATTTCGTGATTTATTTTGCCCATTAGAAAATATTGGTTAGTTGAGTAAGTTTTAAAATACATAGCATTCCGTATAATGTAGTGTGTATGTATAAAACTTCTCAGGATGATCGTGTTAATAGCAATGTTTAAGGGGGCTTTTTTTGGAAAGATTTTACAGCAATTACGAGTATCTCTAGAATGAAAAGCGCTGATTTTTAGAACAGAGAGAAACATTGATTATAACAGTTTATTAGGCTAAACGCAGAATATTTATCCTAATGATTGATGGTTAATTGTAACGGAATAGTTTTTTGATAATCATAAAGAAAAAGGTATAGAGCGTGTTTCTTTTAGTTAAGGAAGAGTATTGCTCATTTTTCTTTCTAAAAGTAAGCAAATTCAAAGATAATTTTTTGTTCTTGTAGTGGTGAGAAAATAATTGTTGAAGTCAGTGAAGGGGAGATTCCTATAGATTGTTACAAAGTTTAATAAAAGTTGGAATACTTAAAAATTCTCAGTTCCTATAATGATTTAAGAATACCAGATTAGGATACGGAGAATTCAAGAGCTCAAAACTTTGTGATAATATTGGTTTAGAATTACATCTTGTTCATTCAGACGAGATGAGCTCGTTATTATATGTCACAGAAACATAGATGTGGAGAATTTTAAAAAAGCTTATTCAGAATCTGACTTAAAGGTTATTGGAACTTTAACAGTAAGATTGGTTTTGTCTCATGTTGCTCAAAAATTAGCAACCAATCTTGTTGTGACTAGACTAAATTTGGAAGATCTGCTCACTGAACGTTTTTATAATATTATGAAATGATAAAATATTAATATTTCTTCTTGTACCGTACATGAAGCCGGTGCTATTTGTATTTATTATCCGTTGCACCATTGTCCGAAATATATTTTAAGTGGTTGTCACTTGAAATATGCCTTGGGAAATTATTTGGCAAGAGAGCGTACCTATATGTATTGGAAAGTAATTTCCTATTATTTGTCTCAATCTATGCGTACAACGTTACCAAGTATAGAATTCATGCTGACAGATGACTTGCGAAAAATAAGTGCCTATAACGCATTTAGACTAAAATTTTACGAAAAACTGGAATTTAGTCCCGAACCATATTTGATAATGGAGAAAATCATAAAATGGCTTGAGTCTCTATTTAAGAGGGAAGAGGCTATTGCGTAATTCTGTGTTTCTTATGATTGTGATTGGTTGTTTGACGAGTTTTTGTGCTAGTGGTGTATTATCTATTGGCCTTTCTTTGTTACAATTCCAAGATACAACGGGAAAAGCGTCTGCTACTTTAAATGTCGTTAATTTAATCGCAATTGGAATTGCTGGTTTATGTTTGGGAAATGTGTTGGCGCACTATCAAGGCTTTATAATTGGGTTTTATAGTCAAATTATTTGCGCTTGTTTATTGTCTTTCTTATTATTTATGAACAATCCGGTGCTTATTTTATTTGTATTTTTTTTACTTTCTCTCTTGATGGGGGCTGATAATCCAAATAACAATAGTGCCTTGAATCTGCTGGTTCCAGCTCCCAAACAAAAAGCTGGAATTTTTGCATTTTATACTAGTTGCTGTCAGTTTTTTGTTATTATATCCCCGTTGCTTATATATTTTATAATTGCGCATTTGGGGCACAAAATAGCCATAGCCTTTATTGTATTTATCTATCTTTTGAATGCCAGCTTATGGTTTCGTATAAAGTCTATACAACACCTAAATAGAGTAAAAGAGCTATTAAAAAAGCCATCTCAAAAGGCTTATGGAGTTGGTTTTAGATGCCTTTGGCGGATTTCTGCGTTGCGGTTTTTAACGATTAATCGTATTTTGAATAATTCTCTCTATACGGGGCCTATTGTTTTATTGCCACTTGCTCTTGCTTCTATAACATCAGATAACATAAAATTTACAGCTATTCAAAATTCTATTTTTGCTTTGTCAGCACTGGGTTTTGTGATCAATGGTCTTATCTCATCTTATTATTTACGGAAATTTCCATCTTTAATTCGTTTTTTTGTATGGGGGGCACCGGCTTTTGCCGTGATCGCAATCTCTTTTGTTTTATATTTAAATTTTACTCAATATTCCCTTTATATTATGGGGTTTTTATTAGGTATTGGGCAATTTTATTTTAGGGTATCGGGAATAACAATTGGACAAGCTATCACACCTAGTGAAAATTTAGCCGAGGTTATTTTGGCAGGCGATGCCAGTGTGCGCATTATAACAGCTTTATTCTCTATTGTGCTTTTATATGCAGGAAAATTTTTTTCATTTTCTATATTATACGTCCTGTGTGTATTTATAGGCTTTTGCGCCCCTTTATTTATTTTGCACGGACTATCTATTTACATACAAAGCTTAGAGATAAAAGAAAGTGCCGCATGAATGATGTTCAATTATTATATTACGTCAGCCTTTTTTTGATTATCGTATAGATAAAAATTTTGTACAAATATTCATGACATTAATTTTAAATGAGCACATTACGTGAGAAAAGCTGAGGTATTCGTTATCTCTCATGTGGATAAAACGCATTTAGCCCGTTAATCAACAAAATTGCAAATAGCACTATGATCACCATTAATTCTAAAAGCTCTACCAGAAGTTAGTGATAATGGCAAAAATCCTTTAATGATATTTGAAGAGATCGTTTATGCTAGATCAGGTTATCTAAAGATCGAGAGAAGAGGAGCTTAGAAATTATAAAATTGATGAAAATTCAATAGTAATTTCTAAGTGTACATAATGACAGGCATAGATCGGCGCGAACTAGTCAATTTCAAACAATAAAAAATCCTGCAAATGCTGAGCTTTTTAAACTATGTCATATCAAGCATATGAAAGTTCGTTTTAAATTAATGGCGGAGAGAGAGGGATTCGAACCCTCGATATGGTTTCCCATATACACGCGTTCCAGGCGTGCGCCTTCAACCACTCGGCCACCTCTCCAGAAGTTTGCACTATACCCAGAAAGAAATAACGTGCAAGTCTAAACTATACATTCAAAACCCAAAAAACAAATTCATTTATTAAAATAAGAGCTTTTATCTGTTGAATAACAAGCACATCTCTTCTTTTTAAGAAAAAACTTTTTTCGTGGATAGGTTTGTAGAATACAATAATGGGAATAAAAAGATTGTCACCAGTTATAAACTTTCATGCTCATTTACGCACTTTCTGCTTCACAAAAAAATACTTCTCTTAAAATTGGCATACAGTCCATGGTTTTACGCAACCAAATAATTAAATATTTCTCGCTTCACAGCATTGATTACCCTAATAATAAATAGAATAATAACGATATGAACTTCTTATATCCCTAATATTAAAATTGTTTATTCAGATAATAAATTTCATTTCAATAAAATCATTCTCGACCTCCTTCTTGCCTCCAAGGATGAAAATCCTTAATCACTATAACTTTGATTACAAACAACTCTCTCTTGAAATGAGATCTACCAGCTAATCACTTTTATGTTTCAGACAATATATAACATATTGATTTATAATGATGAACCATCGTTTACACATCATAAAAACCTCGAATATCGTAATTTTTTCTCACCATAACTCCTTTCATATTGAATTAATTAAAATCACTTGCTTAATAGGAAGGGATGGTATGTGGGGGGAGAACATTTTAAGAGAGGATAAGTGGCTCTTATGCATTTTCTTAAATAGCACGAATTTTTGCAACATTGAGAGCTGTAAAATAGTGTGACGGTGTCAGTTTTCTCTTTCATAGGATCCATAATAAGCCCTACTCTAAATCCTCTACTCAATTTCACACTTCTATATTTAGTTGATACTAAAGAAAATAAAATTCAGACAAAAAACTTTGCATTTTTAATTTAATATGTATGAATATATCTTATTTTCTGAAATGAAAAAATAGTCTCGTTTTGATCAAATACAAAATCATAAAAATGCAAACCTGTTTTCATTTTTACCATATACTTTTAAATTCAGCTTTACAGTTTTCAAAATATCTAAAGTAATCTCAATTATTTAAAAGAGATTACGTATTACTTCATACTTTTAATTATCGCATTCTTTAAGCGTGATATGGTCTCATCACAAAACAGAATACTCTAAAAATACTATTTTCTTTCTCATCCACACGTTTGTTAAAAAACATCTCTTAAAGCTTGTCACATCTACCTCATACGGTGTCTATGAATGGTATAAAATCTATTGGATAGCATCATCTTTCCTTAAATAAAAAGAAAAGCCAAGTAACATCACGCTATTTATCGCCTAATGTTACAATATCTATTGCTATTTGAGAGAATGCATAAAAGGAATTTATTCTTTCTTAGAGTGTTTTTATCTATACATTACTCCTCTTTGTAATGTATAAAAGAATAATTTTTATTAATTTAATATAGAGAAATTTAAAACGAGAAAACCCTACAATATTCAGGGTTCTCATTATGTAAAACGATAAATTACCATTATAAATTAATATGCTGCCTATAATCGTCCTAAAGGATAATGTTTTACAGCACTAAAAATCTGATTAGTCTGCAAAATGAGCTCGTTCTTTCCCCTTAATGTTTTTTATCACCTTATATCCTTGCTTAGAGCACGTACAGCTCGTGCAGTTTCACATTGTAATGCTTTTTGTGCTAAAATTTTCATATCTTCAAAACTATGAGTCTGTAAATACGCCTTTACTGGAGAAATATCGCAAGATATCATAGAAAGCTCATTAATTCCCAATCCAGTCAAAATCATTGCACCAAAAGGATCTCCAGCCATACCACCACATACACTAACCCAACACTTATTTTGTGCAGCTCCCTGAATAGTCTGATAAATCATACGCAAAACTGCCGGATCAAGGCTATCAGCTTCAGACACAAGGTACGGATTTTGCCGATCAACAGCCATTGTATACTGTGTTAGGTCATTGGTTCCAATTGAAAAAAAATCAACATGGGCGCTCAATACATCTGCCATAATGGCCGCTGCTGGAACTTCGATCATAATACCAAGTTTTAATTTTGGTGCATCAATATCGTTGCGGATTTCCTCTGCAATCTTTTTTATAGCAACAATCTCTGAAACAGACATGACCATCGGAAACACAATCCATAGATCTCCACCCTCTTTTGCTGCTCGATATAAAGCACGTAATTGAGGCACCAAAAGATCACGTCGACGTAACAAAAGCCGCGTTCCTCGAACACCTAAAAAAGGATTGTCCTCTTTAGATAAATGTAAATGCGTAACCTGTTTATCTCCACCAATATCAAGTGCACGAATAATTAATGGCTTATCTCCTACAGCTGTAATCATCGCCCGATATATATTAAATTGTAGCTCTTCATCCGGAATATATGGATTCTCTAAAAACAAAAATTCCGTGCGCATAAGTCCAACACCTTCAGCCCCCAAATCAAGCGCAACAGGAACCTGATTTGCGTAGTTGACATTAGCCATGATACGAATTCTTTGACCATCTGTCGTTTGCGCTGGTAATCTACACGCACTTATTTCACTGACACGTTTTTGCGCAACAGTATCAATATGCCTTTGAGCATCTTCAACGTCTTCAAGCGTAGGATCAAGGTAAATAAACCCGTTATCGCCATCAATAATAGCCTGAATATCAGACTGAATTGCTAAAATATCATCACCTGCAGCAACAACCATTGGAATACCAAGAGTACGCGCCAAAATAGCTGTATGAGATAACGGACCTCCCCATGCTGTTGCTAATCCTTTTACCCTTGTACAATCAAGTTGTGCTACATCAGAAGGAGAAAGGTCATTTGTAACCAGAATTACACCATGTGGAATATCATTTAAAAAGAACGATCTATAGGATGGATTGATTTCACCTAAAACACGTCGACCAACATCAACTAAATTAACAGCACGTGCTGCTAACAAAGGATTATCTACCTTAAAAAACATATCTGAAAATTGATGAACCGCTCTATCCCAAGACCAAGCAACACCATGACCTTCCGCTATAAAACGACAAGCTTGAGCTATTAAATTTTCATCTTCAAGCAAAACCATTTGCGCAGAAAAAATCGCAGCAGAATCTGCTCCCATACGCACTGTAATATCAGAAATCACAGATGCCATTTTATGTTTTGTTTTTGTAAGAGCATTTTCAAGACATGCTGCACCAGCTGCAAAATCAATTGGCTGATCTATTATGGAAATATCATTTTGCTTTAAAACAAAAATCTTACCAAATGCTAATCCTGAACTCGCTCCAACACCAGAAATGCCTTTTTGCATAGAGCGTGGATACCAACCATGAAAAGCCTTTGTTTGAGATTCCATTGCTCTCATCAGACATTTTTCGCTAATACTCACTTTTTTTGCAATAGCAATGGCATCATTGAGAAGTTGTGCTCCTTCTGCAGCATCTGTAGAAAAAATCAGAACATCACCGTTTTTTGCTCCTAATTGCAATAAACCAACTAAATTTTTCATTTCAACGGTATATTGACCATGGCGAACTCTGATAGAGCTTTGAGCCTTTTTCGCAAAATCAACCCAAAGAGAAGCTGGTCGTGCATGAAGACCACTTGGATAATCTAAAATCCATTCCTGACACACCGAAAGGTCACCAATAAAAGTTTTTTCTATCTTCATATTTTTGTCAAACAAAGTTGTAACAATTTGCTGTTTGTCCATAGTTGTTGCAAGTACTTCAAGCTGTTTTTTATCAAATAAAAGAGACGTCAATTTTTTACAAATTTCTCTATAGCGATCTGGACACGCTGCAATGGCAATAACCAAATATGCTTTCTTGCCATCCTGCCACTCAACACCAGCAGGAACCTGTATAACAGCAACAGCATCCTTGATAATTAAATCACGATTTTCAGCCATACCATGAGGAATGGCTATACCATTTCCAAGCCAAGTATTGGTTGTTTCTTCACGTGCCAGCATACTTGCCAGATAACATTTATCAACGGCACCAACCTGCACAAGCAATTCAGCAGCAGCATAAATTGCATCATTTTTATGATCAAAAGCAGCTGCAAGTTTTACAGATCTTATAGACAAGATTTCACCATCAGTAAAATCTACATTCATTGCTTCTGCTTTCTCATATCTCATCATGAATTCAAATTGCCTCACATTTGAACACCAATATCTCTGATAAATTCCTTTTCAAAGCTGCATTTCCCAAAATACAAGCTATAAATACCACCACAGCTTTATTTATATTTTACGGAATATAGCTAAGTGAGGTGCTTAAATACCTCAATGTAACAGATAAAACAATTGGATATTATTATCTAGCCAAGTGCTTAAAATCATCATAAGCAAGTCTGCCTCTTACTCTTTTACTTTACAAAGACAAAAAAACCGTTTTTTACAGCACCAATCACCTGAAAAACTATGCTTTCAAAACGTTCTCATTATCCTAAGTTATTCAACATAACTTTCCATTATTCTCCCTACAAGAAAGTATCTTTCCCAATCATCCGTAACTTCAGCTAATATTTTAATTGATTCCTCAAAGTTTATTTAACCTATTATCCCTCTTTATAAATTCATTACATAATTACAAATTGCTCCATGCAACTTATCATCTTTAAAATTCCGTGCTGCCCATCTTATGATATCAAACCCTCGATATATAATATTTATATATTTTAAGCTACACCT
This sequence comes from Bartonella sp. AP40SXNS, assembly GCF_042195825.1. Classification (NCBI taxonomy): domain Bacteria; kingdom Pseudomonadati; phylum Pseudomonadota; class Alphaproteobacteria; order Hyphomicrobiales; family Bartonellaceae; genus Bartonella; species Bartonella sp. AP40SXNS. The sequence continues at coordinate 304,149 of NZ_JBHIPB010000001.1, read as the reverse complement.
TTACTTCAATCAATATCGCAAATACACAATACCCTCTGTCGCACATTTGCAAAGTACGAACATCCCCCCCCAAGCACCATCATCAATTACTAAAATAAAGAAAAACTCTACAAATAAGATAAATAAAGTAAAAAATGAAACGCAATGATTGCCTTAACCCTAGCTCTTATGCTTATTTACTTTCAACAATACACAATAATAGTGAAATCAGAAAAAATATTCTTGAAGGGCGCTGATTGCACGTTAGTTATTTTTATATCTTTAAACACCGTCCTCCTTAAAAATATAATTTCACTCTCGATTTACCGAAAATTCCTTAATACACGTCACTTTCAAAGTAGTTTTGACTGCCTTCTTATGGATTTTTTATCCCTATGTCTTTTTAAATGAATAGCCACACCTATCCACACTACCACCTAAAAACAGTATGACAACTCATCAATACCACAATGCCGATAAAAAGACCCATCTTTATCAAAATGATTACATAAAGAATGCTCTCATTAAATTTCTCATAATTTTCTGAAAACAAACTGCTTCTCTTATAAGAAATCACTAGACACTTCTTCATGCATAAAAAGAAAGTCTCTCTCACTATTATTATACAGAAATTTATCAACAAATTCTATCATAATATCAATATGTTCAGGACTAAATACTAACATAACATCGCACAAACTCTTCCCCTCATTGAGAAAAGCCATTTCCTCAATTGTACCTTTTTCGTATATCTTCTACATTTATTATAGTACCAACGCAAAAAGGGAAAGATAAGACTCTATCTTTCCCTTTTAATACTTATAAAACCACAACTATAATTCAATGAAATCCTGTTGATTGCTAGAGAGTGTTACAGATTACTCTGCTGCCTCCACCATAGGAATGACTGAAACATAGGAACGATTACCCGCTTTGCGTTGAAAAGAAACCTTTCCATTTGATAATGCAAAAAGCGTATGGTCTTTTCCAATGCCGACATTGTTTCCAGGATGCCAACGTGTACCACGCTGGCGAATAATAATATTTCCGGCAATAACGGTTTCACCACCAAATTTTTTAACGCCTAGACGTTTCGATTCTGAATCACGACCATTACGCGAGGAACCACCAGCTTTTTTATGTGCCATAGACGCTCTCCTTTAATCTTTCTTACTCTTTGATGCTACAGATACTTTCTTCTGCGACGCAGTCTTTTTTTCAACCGTTTTTTTAGCCGTCTTCTCAACAGAAGCAGAAGCTTTTGTTTCTTTTGGTGTAGTTTCTTCTTTTATAGGTTTCTCAGCAACTTTTTTAGGTTTTGAACCACCCATTAAAATTTCTAAAACACGAAGCCTCGTAAATTCTTGACGATGGCCACGCGTGCGTTTAGAATTTTGACGACGGCGCTTCTTAAATGCGATAACCTTGCGCCCACGTGCCTGTTCTAAAATCTCAGCTGTCACCAATGCATCAGCAACGACAGGGGTACCAATAACCGCATTACCTTCTTGCCCAACCATTAATATGTCATTGAATTCAACTACATCACCCGCATTTCCACTAACTTTTTCAACTTTTACCACTTGATTAGCAACAATGCGGTATTGCTTACCACCAGTTTTAATGACTGCGAACATTTTTTATCCTTCCGTTCACTCCAGCTCTTATTTAATTTCTGCCTTGAAATAAGGGAAAATAGGCTGCTTTTTATCAGTCGTAATAGATCCCAAAGAAGGATAAAACCTTCTTCAACACAAATATGCGCAGATTTCCCCACGCTTATATTTTGTATATATGAAGGAATTTCTATTCTCTGTCAATAAAGTCCCATAAAAAAGAAAAAAAGGTTGTACCAAAAACAATTGAAGGTTATCTACCACTTATACACTCAAATAGTGCCGATTTTTGTTTCACTTTATTATGGAGAGATGGCTGAGTGGTTGAAAGCACCGCACTCGAAATGCGGCATAGGGGTAACTCTATCGGGGGTTCAAATCCCTCTCTCTCCGCCACAGTTTATAAAGCGATATTATTAAAACTGTCTTTAATCGTAGCTTTCCGGTTGTAGCTTGTCAGCAGTGTAGCTTGCCAGCGGGTTTTGTATATTTTGCCACTAGGTTTTGTACCAATTTATTTTTTTCGAAGGATTTTAAGGGGGGGCTCAAAGGGTCTTCAAAGACCTCTCAAAGGTCTTATCGTTTTTGCGAATAAATTCTCATTTTTACAATTTTTGCACTTTTTTGATTTTCTGTTACATAAATCTAATCCAGATAATAAGAGAAGGCATAGTAAAATTAAAGAATTATCTCATATTTCTCTCTCATTCTACTTTTGCTAGTTAGTACAAAACCTACTGTAAAATTATATTATTTTGCACGTCTTGCTTGAATATGTGCTAGCAACCCTAATGTTGAACTATCACGATTATCCGCTTTACTTTCTCCACGAAGAATTGGTAGTAACTCGTTTGCTAATTCTTTACCAAGTTCAACACCCCATTGATCAAATGAATTAATATTCATTAAAATCCCTTCAACAAAAGTGCGATGTTCATAAAGCGCAATAAGACGACCGAGTGCAAAAGGTGTTAATGAATCTTGAACCAGCGTAATGCTGGGACGGTTTCCTTTAAAACTTCTATGACGTGCTAAATGGTCTGCTTCACCCTCATCAACTCCATTTTTTATCAAGATATGCCGAGCATCTTCAAGACTACGCCCCTTCATCAAGGCTTTTGATTGTGCTAAACAGTTTGCTAGCAACATCTCATACATAGAATGTAAATTTTTCTCATGCCCTTTTATAAATAAAATAAATTCTACAGGAATAACATCTGTTCCTTGATGCAGAAGCTGAAAAAAAGCATGTTGACTATTTGTTCCTGAATCCCCCCAAACAATTGGACCACTTGAAAAACTTAATGGTTTTCCATCCAGCGAGACTTGCTTACCATTTGATTCCATATCAAGCTGTTGTAAATAAGCTGGAAAATGTATTAAACGCTGTGCATAAGGAATGATCGAACGTGATGAATAACCACAAATAACACGATGCCAGAATCCTAAAAGAGCAAAACGAATAGGAATATTTTTATGCAAAGGCATAGTTTTAAAATGTTGATCCATTTGCAAAGCACCATTGAGAAATTGGCGAAAATTTCCACCACCTATTGCAAACATAACAACAAGTCCAATGGCTGACCAAATTGAATAACGTCCTCCAACCCAATTCCAAAATTTAAAAACTCTTGTGGAATCTATGCCAAATTCTGCCACTTTATCAAGCGCACTTGAAACAGCAACAAAATGCGTACAAACGGCTTCTTCTCCTAAATGTGAACAAATCCACTGACGTGCAACTTGAGCATTGACCATTGTTTCAGCCGTTGTAAAAGTTTTAGAAGCAATGACAAACAGCGTTGTTGCTGGATTCAAAATAGAGAGAGTATCAGAAATATGAGCACTGTCAGCGTTAGAAACAAAATGACAACGTGGACCATCATGATAAGGTTTTAAAGCATATGTAACCATTGCAGGACCAAGATCAGATCCACCAATACCAATGTTTACAATATCACTTATTCTCTCTCCATTGCTTCCCTTGTAGCTTCCATCACGTACCTTTTCAGAAAATCTTTCCATGTCTTCAAGAACATCTTGAATATCGCGAATAAGATCATGGCCATCCAACATGAAAATTTCGTCAGCAGGTAAACGTAATGCAATATGAAGAACCGAGCGTTTTTCAGTTGTATTAATCGCTTGACCAGAAAACATTGCATCACGCCGTCCTAACACATCTGCTGCAACAGCTAAATCATCTAAAAGTTGCAATGTTTTAAATGTTACCCCACATTTTGAAAAATCGAAAAGAAGATCATCAAGTCTGAGAGAAAAATGGGAAAAACGCTGTTCATCTGCTAAAAAATGTCGACGAATATCATAGACCCCATCCTTTGCGGCATGGCTCCTTAAAGCACTTAATGCGGCTTCAAAAGCCTTTTCATTTCGAATCGAAAAGCTATCTCCCATAAGCTTATCCTATACAGTTATTGACAATGAAATCTATGCCCAAACAATAACAAAGCAGAAAGCATCTCCTTTATTGCTCCCTATCTTTACTGTTCACATAAAAACTAAGGAATATAAAAGTAAAAAATAAGATTCGAAGATGATATTTTTACAAGAATAAACTTTTAAATCTTTTCCACTCGATACATCATTTAACTTTATTGAGTTCTTTTGTTAATAATATAGCTTCTTCTGCTTTTGGTCTTATAAAACGCCCTAAAAAAAGATAAACAACCGGTGTAACATAAAGCGTAAAAATAGTTGCTAAACCTAAACCACCAACGATAACCCAACCTAAAGCTATACGCGCCTCTGCGCCAGCACCTTTGGCTAAAACCAAAGGAATACCTCCTAAAATGGCACAAATCATTGTCATGCAAACTGGACGAAGGCGAATGTTTGCTGCTTCTTCTACGGCTTCACGCACGCTTCTTCCCTGATCACGTAATTGATCTGCAAATTCAACAATAAGAATACCATTTTTCGCCATAACGCCAATTAACAAAATTAATCCAATTTGGCTGTAAATATTAAGACTCACACCACTCAATAGCATAGCAATTACAGCACAACCAATCCCTAATGGGACAGTGGCCATGATAATAAATCCTGAAATAAAGCTTTCAAACTGAGCAGCCAAAATCAATAAAATAATCAAAAAGGCAATGCCAAAAACAATCATAAAACTGGAGGATGTTTCATTAAGCGTTTCAGCTTCCCCTAAGGGAACTATATAGGTCCCTTTCGATAACAAAGGAGAAGCAATTTTCTGTACCGTTTGGTAAGCTTCCCCTAAAGCAATACCTGGAGCAAGATTTGCGCTTAAAATAACAGCACTCATGCGTTTTTCCCGTTTTAATTGGGGAGAGATAGCTTTTTCATGTAAACGTGCAATAACCGATAAAGGAACATATCGATTGTCTTTGGTCTTTAAAAAAATGTTTTCTAAATCACTAGGACTCTTCATAGAATTTTTACGCGACATCAATTTAACATCGTAAGAATGATCATCCACGTTAATGGAACCAATCTTTTTACCATCCAACATTGCTTGTAATGTATCGCCCAAATTGGTGATATCAATCCCTAAATCGGAGGCTTTTTTTCGATTGATTTCAATGAAAAATTGCGGTTGTGTTGCATCAACAGTAAGACGTGGACGAATAAAACGCGGATCATCTTGTAAAGTACTCACCAGCTTATCAGCAATGGGTTGTAATGTTGCATAATCATTGCCAAGAATTGCAAATTGTAATCCTTGCCCAGTTCCTCTCACACCCAAAGAATTTCCCTGCGCAGCAAACACAAAAACTGCGGGAAACTGTTTAACCTTTTCATTAATATCTTTCACGATTTCTTGCTGACTCCGTAAACGTTTATCCCAAGATGAAAGCAATAAAATCAAAAAAGCAGTATTGGGTGAACCGCCAGCACCTGCAATAGAGTAACTGTTAGCAATCTCCCCTGCATCACGTAATGGCTGTAGACTTGCTTCAATTTGCTCTACTTGCTCGTTCAAATATTGTGTTGAAATACCTTGTGGTCCATTAATAACCAAAAAGATCACAGCTCTGTCTTCTGCTGGCGTTAATTCCTGTTGTAGCTTCGTATAGCCTCCAACACAAAGACCCGCAAAAATAAGTGAAGCAAAAACAACAGCCCAAGGCTTTTCTAAACACTTATGCAAACTGTAAGTATATGCCTTATGAAAAAAAGTACCTAATTTATATAAAAAAGCAAAATGATGGGACTCTTCCTCTTTCTCCTCAATATGTTCTTTGAGAAAACGCGAAGCCAACATGGGACAAAGCGTTAAGGCAACAACTGAAGAAAGCAAAATAGAAATTGCCAAAACAAAACCAAATTCTCTAAAAAGACCTCCAACTTGCCCAGGAAGAAAGGAAATAGGAACAAACACAGCCACTAAAGTCAATGTTGTTGCTAAAACAGCAAAAAATACTTCACGTGTTCCTATCACCGCCGCAGCCCTAGACCCTAAACCCATGTTGCGCCACCGAACAATATTCTCAAGAACAACAATAGCATCATCCACAACAAGCCCTGTTGCTAAAACAAGTCCTAAAAATGTGAGAATATTTAATGAAAATCCTACAAGATAAATAGCTGCAATGGTACCAATCAAAGCGACAGGAAGAGATACAGCAGGTATCAGCGTTACACGAATGTCTCTGAGAAAAAGAAAAATGACCAAGATAACACTCAAAATAGCAATAACCAACGCAACTTCAACCTCATGAAGAGCGCTTTTAATAAAAACTGCATCGTCATTAATAACGTCTATATGTACAGAAGAAGGAACAATACTTTTGAGATTATCAACAACGGTTCTCACTCCTTCAGAAATATTAAGAGTGTTGGATTGTGCTTTACGCACAACTCCTAATCCAATACCTGTCTTTCCATTGATACGGAGAATAACCTTTTCTATATCCGGCGATAAAGTGACATGCGCAACATCACCAAGATGTACATGAGGTTTTAAAACAACTTGTTCAAAAGATTCTGGTGTTGTTAAACGTGCAGTAGCACGCACAACTAAATTTTGCGTAGAATTGCGTAATGATCCTACTGGCACATCCGTTGTCATATCAGCAAGAACACGAGAAACATCTGCTACGGTTAATCCATAACTGGCAAGTTTTGCTTGATCTATATCAATCTGAAAAATCTTTGTGCGAGCGCTATCAACCTGTACATCACCAACACCATCAACAGCGGAAATTGCATCAACAATCTGATCGTCTACAATCGTGGTTAAATCATCAACACTCATTGTTGGTGACGTCACAACCAAATACATCATGGCAGCAGCATTGGAATCTGCTTTAATAATCAAAGGCGAATCCGCATCTTTCGGTAAAGTATACGTAATGCGAGACAGGGCATCACGAATATCAGATGCTGCAACATTCAAATCAACACCAACATTAAAATTAATCTGCACACGGGAGCGCCCAAAAGAAGACGTTGAAGAAATCGTCTTAACACCTGAAACACGAGAAACAGCATCTTCTATAATTTTTGTAACTTCACGATCAATTGTTTCTGCCGACGCACCAGAAAACACCGTCACAATCGTTGTTACGGGAGTATCAACATCAGGTAATTCTCTTACATCAACATTTAACCATGCTGCAAATCCTGCAATGATGATCATAGCATTTAAAACAAAAGTAAAAACCGGTCTGCGAATAAATAAGGTAATGAGACCACCTTGCTCGACCTGTGACATCGGCTGTTTTGTGCTCAATTCTTGGCTCATTGTATATCCGTTCCGTAAACTGCTGGTAATTGCTGTTGATGAGACTTTGGATCATCAATCGTTACTTTACTTCCTGGATAAAGCATTTGTACTCCTTGAATGACAACTTGATCACCATTTTCTAGGGGTGCTTTTACGAAAACTTGATCTGCTTTATGCTGAATAATTGATACGGGTATAGCCTCTACTTTCCCTTCTCTCACACGCCAAACAAATGACCCTTTACTGTTCCATTGAACCGCAAGAGGATTAACGACAGGGAAAGAACCACTATGAAATTGCAAGGCAACAGAAAAAGACATACCAGACATAAGCGTATCTTTTTCATTATTAATTTCAACCTGAGCATGAAGTGTGCGACTTTCTGGATCAACGATATTATCAATCGCATAAATATGACCAACAAAAGATTTGTCTGGCTGCGCAGTTAATGTTGCCGTTACCTCATCTCCTTTATGGATGCGCGACACATATCGTTCAGGAGCCCATATGTCGACCAAAATACGTTCTCTATTCTCAATACGGCCTATTACAGTATTAAGGGTCACGTTATTCCCCGCATCAACAGGCAAAATACCAACAACTCCAGGAATCGGTGCACGAATTGTTCGCCGATCGAGATCTAATTCAGCATTACGCAAAACTAAATTTGCATTATCCAACTCTAAGCGTGCTGTAATTTCTTGAACTTCTGTTGCTGTATTGCTAGCACGTAATTTAAGAATGCGCGAAAGCGTTAACGCATTATTATCACGTTGTACTTTTGCTTTTGCAGCCGCTATTTCCTCTTTTTTAGAATCAAGCTTTGCAATCACATCACCTACTTGTACTTTTGTACCAGCTGACACAAAAAGCTTATCAATAACACCTGGAGATAAAGGGGTGAGCTCGACTTCTGCAAGTGCTTGTCCACTCCCTAGAACGTTAAGTTGTTCATAAAAATCTTGATTTTTTACAAGATCAACGACAACCTTTACCGGTGGTTTTCTCATTTTTCCATTTGAATCTTTATACGATACTCTTGTTTTATCCACCATAGAAATGGGTTGGTCTGCACTCTTTTTTCCAACCCAATAAGTAACCGTTAAAACAACGATTAAAAACACTAATGGAAAGATCTTTTTTAATAACGCCATACATCCGCCCTTGCTGTGTCATGTTCATCTGAAATAGTTTTCAACAGTAATATCGGCGTTTTACACAAAAACCCAACAGCGGGTGTATATATCTTACCCCACCGCAAAAAACACATCTCATCTCTGCTTGACTATCTTTCATAGATTAAAACGTCAAGTTAACTATCGTTCATATTGCTTTGTATGGTCATGACAAAAAAATGTTCATATCAAAACCAACTGAAGCCATAATATATTATATCCTTTTTTAAAATATATCATAAAAAAAAGAGATTTTTTTTATGACGACTCAAGTTTCACTTGCATTTCTTTAATGAAACGATTAGGAACCCTTTGTCTTAGGCAATGTAAAAAATTGAAATGTATGCACCCGTAGCTCAGCTGGATAGAGCACCAGACTACGAATCTGGGGGTCAGGAGTTCGAATCTCTTCGGGTGCGCCATCTATCAATATCTTACTTATCATCTATCAATATCTTACTTATAAAGTCAGACTTTTTAAATTCTTTATTTTGTGATCTATTATTTTGTATTTTGTTATTTCATTCTGTTGTGGGGCGTTTCTTTAGCCATTTTGCTAGAATAAAATGTTATGAGTCCTTCAATTCAGCTCTAAGGTGCTTTTATTAGCTTATAATCGTAGCGATTACATAAGTAGCGTATGTTGTTGTTTTCTTTTTTCAATCTATGCGCTTGTTTTTGGTCTCTTCCGGATTATACTCTCTACTCAGTTAGGTAATTTTTACGTGCTTATTTCTAATTGTTCCATAACTGAATGTTTCTAGATATTTTATTCCTAGCAGTCCCATCTTAAGAAGGATTTCAGATGTGCCGCCATAAATTCCGGTTTACCACCATGTGAAGCTTTTTCAGTGTGTTGTTGGAAAGAATAAATAAACTACTTCTCGAACATACTACTATGAAACACTTATGGTATCCATTAATATCATCAGCATTTGTTGCAAACCAAAGCTTCTTTTCGCAATATTTTTAATTGAATTAAACGTATTTTTACTGCTTAAAAGCAAAAAGATTCTTTTTCCTAAAAAACAATAAAACTCTTCTTGTGCTTCTTTAGCATTATCTCTTGCATGGCATATCATCGATTTCTATGATATCTTAATATTTTTCTGTTCTCTATGAATTTTTCTAATTAATCCATGGGTACAGATTTCAAACATTAATAAAAGCTGAATTTAAAGAATTTTTCCATGCCTAAAACTGATATTGAAATTGCTCGCACTGCTAAAAAGCAACATATTATTGAAATTGCACAAAAAATTGGTATCTCACATGAAAATCTCATTCCCTATGGCCATGATAAAGCTAAAATTTCTTCTGAATACATAAAATCGCTTAATAAAAATCCAGATGGTAAACTTATCCTTGTCACAGCTATCAATCCCACAACTGCCGGAGAAGGCAAAACAACAACAACAGTTGGACTAAGTGATGCTCTTAATCTTATTGGTAAAAAAACAATAGCTACCTTGAGAGAACCATCTTTAGGTCCCTGTTTTGGTGTAAAAGGCGGTGCTGCTGGTGGTGGTTATGCGCAAGTCATTCCAATGGATGACCTTAATTTACATTTTACCGGTGATTTTCATGCTATTACAGCTGCTCATAATCTTCTTGCCGCAATGATAGATAATCATCTTTATTGGGGAAATACTCTAAACATTGATCCACGTCGCATTGTTTGGAAACGCGTTCTTGATATGAATGATCGTGCATTGCGCGATATTGTCATTTCATTGGGGGGCATAACAAATGGTTTTCCACGCCAAACAGGTTTTGATATTACTGTTGCATCAGAAATTATGGCGCTTCTTTGTCTCTCTGAAAATTTAGAAAACCTTACACAAAGACTCAAGAAAATTATTGTTGCTTATCGTTATGATAAAACGCCCATCACCGTTTCTGATCTCAATGCGGAAGGTGCAATGGCAGTTCTTCTCAAAGATGCTATACAACCCAATCTCGTACAGACAATTGAAAATAATCCCGTTCTCGTTCATGGAGGACCTTTTGCTAATATTGCTCATGGCTGCAACTCAGTTATAGCAACAAAAACTGCTTTAAAACTCGCTGATTATGTTGTCACAGAAGCAGGATTTGGAGCCGATCTTGGAGCAGAAAAGTTTTTCGACATCAAATGTCGGCAAGCAGGTATTGTACCAAATGCTACCGTGATCGTCGCAACTATTCGTGCATTAAAAATGAATGGTGGTGTAGATAAAAATAACCTGACAGAAGAAAATATCACCGCTTTAGAAAAAGGAGCAGCCAATCTTTTACGACACATAAAAAATATGAAGCACTACGGTATTCCTTGTGTTGTGGCTATCAATCATTTTGACAGCGATAGCGATGCTGAAATAAAAACATTACAAAAAATAGTTGCAACAACTGGACACAAAGCTATTATCTGTAAGCATTGGGAACAAGGTGGAAAAGGCGCTATAGAACTTGCACAAGAACTCGTTACCTTGATTGAAAAGCACGATTCTGATTTTAAAGTTCTCTATCAAGATGATATTCCCCTCGTTCAAAAAATTAATTGTATTATAACAAAGCTATACGGTGGACGTGGCGCCATTATCTCAGCCCCTATTCTCAAACAACTTGAATCTTGGGAAAAAGAAGGTTTTGGCGCCTACCCTATTTGTATGGCAAAAACACCTTATTCTTTTTCTGCTGACCCCAAGCAATATGGTGCGCCTGTTGATTTTGAAATTCCCGTACGAGAAGTTCGTCTCTGTGCGGGAGCCGGCTTTATCGTTGTCATTTGTGGAGATGTTATGACCATGCCTGGACTACCCCATTATCCCACGGCCGAAAAAATTCATCTTGATGAAAATGATCAAATACAAGGACTTTCATAAGTTTATAAGCATGAACTCTATCATTTATTATAAAAAGCATTTTATTACAAAAAAAATAGAATTTTTAAAAGCAATATAGACAAATGTCTTATTTATATGATATAAGCGCTTGTTCTTTTGGATATGCCTTTAAAAGGACGTAGGTTTTCCTATTATTTGTGACACTGAAAAAAGCAGGATAAATAGTGCAAGTACTCGTTCGTGATAATAATGTTGATCAAGCGCTCCGCGCGTTGAAGAAAAAGATGCAGCGTGAAGGTATCTTCCGTGAAATGAAAATGCGTAGTTATTATGAGAAGCCATCTGAGAGGCGTGCTCGTGAAAAAGCTGAGGCTATTCGTCGTACACGTAAGCTTGCTCGTAAGCGTGCACAAAGAGAAGGTTTTGTTAGTAACGGACGAACTGTTGCAGTGAAGTAATATGCTTTTGTGTATGCGTTATCAAAATGGCATGAATTGTAGTGTAAATAGGCTATCAGAAATTTTGTACTTATAGAATATTGTAAATGAGTTTTTCTCATAAGGCGTGTGTTATAGTATTTAGAATTATCTGAGCATAATGGGTGTTTTGGGTCTATAAATGTAGTGATTTTTACTCCACTCTTCGGCATTTCAAGCACTGCATAACAAGCTGCAGTTCGGTTCTTTAAATCGACTTATTGCTGTACAAAATTAAGGAGAGAGTACTGGATATTTTGTAATGGCATTTTGCTATAGTTTTTCATCTCTCAAATAGCTCTTTCTTATGTACCGCTCACGTGCTGGTTTTCTTTTTTTCTATTAAAATATTCTGCATCTTTCGAAAATTCTAGATTATATTGCAAAGCACAAATCACTATTGCAATATGCGATTATGTATGTGTAGAGATATGATATCAAATACATAATCCTCGTTCCCTTCACTTATATAACGAAATGATTCCATAATTTTCGATATCTCTTGATTTTATCCCTTTACAAAGGGAAGAATTTTAACCACTGCATTACAGCTTGGTTTTTCTTGATAAATTTCTTCCCCTCATCAATTATGTTATTCACCTCATAGCGTATCGAGCAAACCTTCCCCTGAATATTTCATTTAATTTTCTTTTTCTCTAACTCAGTATAAAAGAAAATTGACAATAAACAAAGAAACCACTGTGATTTTAATATGTGTGAATATGTGCCTTATCTTATCATTTTTTATGAAAATATTTTTACAATTTAAATAACGATTAAAATGTATAACATATTGATTTATTATTATAAATAAGCGTTTTTCATATTAAATAATAACTATGAATACCGTAAAGCTCTCATCATACACCCTCTCATATTGAATCAATCAAGATTATCTTCTTGTACATCATAAGCGGGATTCGTATGCAAATAGAATAAAAGCTATTTAAGAAAAAACAAAAAGGCTTCTTATGAACACCATAAATAATAGGAACTGCATAACATTGAAAGCTGGTAAATAGAACGATGGAGCCAGCTTATCTACCATACGAATAAGCATTATCATGGCATAAAATTATAATGTAGCAAATTTTATAAAGTGGATTATCACGAAAAAGTATCCTGTTAGCCCTTCATATATCAATCTACTCTACAATGCTGCTCATATTTTTACGCTTAACTGTTTTTATTTACCGTATTATTTTGTTCATTCAAAACTCTTTTCAAGCCACACAATAATCCCTTTACTGAACAGCTCTTTGTTCATAATATGCATACATGCACTTTTACTTCGAGAAACAAACTTAGAAAAGAGATGCAATACTTTAGCCCTAATTTCCTGTACACTTTACTGTTTTATCACGCGCACAGCTACATAAAAATCCAATGTTTATTTATATCTACCCCCTCATAAACAAGATAAGCACTAAGAAATACAAACCTTTTGTTTTCCTTATTTTGATATTTTTGTAGCAATTTTTTCATCGTTTAGATCTCTTTAACGAGCAGTGTGTCATACTTTTTATCAGTTTCCAGTCTTATCTTTCAGATTTTAAATTTCCAATATATGATGAAATAAAGGAGTTCGGTGTGCAAAGTTCTCGTTGGTTTCGCGTTTCAATACTCGCATCATGTATCTTAATAGCAACAGTCATTGTATTAGTTTCACCTCATTTGTTGCATGCACAAACATTTAATCAAAATTTAGGGCCCAGTGGTTTACCACTTCCGCGATTTGCTTCGATTAAACCTACCCGTGTTAATGTACGCGTCGGACCAGGAAGCAACTATTCTATCATTTTTACCTACCAAAAGAAGGGGTTACCTATTGAAATCATCCAAGAATATGATCAATGGCGCAAAATTCGTGATGCAGAAGGCGATGAGGGGTGGGTGTATCAATCGCTTTTATCGGGAAAGCGAACTGCTATAACTATTCCATGGCAAAAAGATAAAACAAAAAGGCTGATGCTACGAAAAAAACCCACCGACAACGCAGAACTTGTGGCGGAAGTAGAACCTAACGTCATTGGTAATATCCGCCAATGTGATGGACAATGGTGCGAACTAAACATTAATAATACACGCGGATGGCTTCAACAACCCCAGTTATGGGGAATCTATCCTGATGAAAAAGTAAAAGGCTGGTGAATGCTCAAACTCAACAAGTTTAATTTTTATTCCTCATTGAATATCCTCACTGCCTATCACAAGATTGATTTTTTGGTTTCAATCGCACGATTAAATCAACATGTGAAATTTCCATACCTTCTGGTGGCTTAGGCAAATTTCTAATAATGGGAGCTTCTTCCAAATTATAAGGAATATCAAGAATACGATTTTCGCCTTCTATATAAAAATGGTAGTGATCAGAGGTATTGGTATCAAACCAAGTTTTTGAGCCTTCTACGGCAATAATCCGTAATAATCCCGCTTCCGTAAATTGATGAAGTGTATTATAAACCGTTGCTAAAGACACAGGTACACCTGCCCTCACCGCTTCCTCATAGAGCTCTTCAGCAGTAATATGACGATTTCCTTGAGAAAAAATCATATGTGCAAGTTCCAACCGCTGACGTGTTGGACGCAGACCATTTTGACGCAAACGTTTTTCTAACATAGAAATGGAATAATATTGCACAATTTTTCCACACTCTTTTGTGAACTGCTGCTCTTCATTCATATCTAAATTGTCTGCACTCACTGACATATTACAAACTCAAATATATTCCTGCTAAATAAGATCAAAATACAAAAAAATGGGAATAGTATGGTGTAATCTTGTATTCCATTTTTAAATAATTACCTATGTAGAATACATAAAAAAAGGCTTTTGTCATTAAAAATGATATAAAACCATTTCCCTCTCTTTAAAATTTGCTCTAAAAGTAGGTTGGGAAAAGCGCAGAAATTAAAGATATATGCAAATAAATGGAGTAACAATGGCTGAACAAAAGTCTCGCTACACGTATGAAGAGCTTCTAAGCTGCGCTCGCGGCGAAATGTTTGGTAGAGGTAATGCGCAATTGCCAGCACCGCCAATGTTGATGATTCATCGAATCACTCAAATTAGTGAAACTGGAGGTAAATACGATAAAGGAATGGTTCGCGCCGAATTTGACATTACACCAGACATGTGGTTCTTTAATTGTCACTTTATAGGCGATCCCGTTATGCCAGGATGTCTCGGACTGGATGGTATGTGGCAATTAACAGGTTTTTTTCTTGGTTGGCTAAACGAACCAGGAAAAGGGAGAGCGATATCAACAGGTGAAGTAAAGTTATCAGGGATGGTAACTCCACAAACCAAAATTCTTGAATATGAAATAGATTTTAAGCGTATTCGACGTGGAAATTTAGTCTTAGGAATAGCTGATGGGTGGCTAAAAGCAGATGGAGAGACTATTTATAAGGCAAACGATTTACGCGTTGCTTTATTCAAAGAAGATTGAACATTGTTTCCGTCAGAAAAAACTTTTCACTATTCTGTATGGAACGAGGAGGTATGAATGCGTCGAGTTGTTGTAACCGGAATGGGAATTGTCTCCGCAATTGGAAATAATCCTGGAGCTGTTTTAACTAGTTTACGTGAAGCAAAATCCGGAATTTCTTACGCACCTCAATATGCTGAATTAGGCTTTCGTAGCAGAGTTTATGGCAAACCTGATATTAATATAGAAGAACTCGTAGATCGACGTGCTCTCCGTTTTCATGGGCGTGGAACAGCATGGAATCACATCGCTATGGATCAAGCAATTGCTGATGCAGGTCTAGAACCGCATGAAGTATCGAACGAACACACGGGTATTATTATGGGTTCTGGAGGTGCTTCAACACATTCAATCGTAGAAGCTGCTGACATTACACGCCAAAAAGGTCCAAAACGTATTGGACCTTTTGTTGTCCCTAAAGCGATGAGTTCTACAGCATCTGCAACATTAGCAACTTTCTTTAAAATAAAAGGGATCAATTATTCAATCTCTTCAGCTTGTGCTACCTCCAATCATTGTATTGGTAATGCTTACGAAATAATTCAATATGGTAAACAGAAGCGCATCTTTGCTGGTGGCTGCGAAGATTTGGATTGGACACTCTCTGTTTTATTCGATGCCATGGGCGCTATGTCCAGCAGATATAATGACACCCCTCACAAAGCTTCACGCGCTTATGATGTTAATCGTGATGGTTTTGTCATTGCTGGAGGGGCTGGTGTTTTAGTTCTTGAAGATTTAGAACTTGCTAAAGCACGTGGTGCAAAAATCTACGGAGAAATCGTTGGATACGGTGCAACATCCGATGGACATGATATGGTTGCCCCATCAGGAGAGGGAGCAGAACGATGCATGCGCATGGCCCTTGCAACAGTCAATAATAAAATTGATTATATCAATCCCCATGCGACAGCAACTCCTGTTGGTGACCCTCCTGAGATAAAAGCTATCCGTCGTGTCTTTGGAGCTGGTGATCAATGCCCCCCTATTTCCGCTACCAAATCTCTAACAGGACATTCCCTGGGAGCAGCAGGTGTTCACGAAGCAATCTATACATTGTTAATGATGAATCATAATTTTATTTGTGAAAGTGCCCATATTGAAGAACTTGATCCAGCTTTTGCTGATATGCCTATCGTTCGTGAACGACTTGATCATCAACAACTGAATACCGTATTGTCAAATACTTTTGGCTTTGGCGGTACCAATGCAACGCTTGTTTTCCAACGTTATGTATAAACAAAAGTTCTTAGTAATTGAAAAAAGTACGGTCTTACGGAGAATAATATGAAAGGTTTGATGGAGGGCAAACGCGGCCTTATTATGGGAATTGCGAATGACCATTCAATTGCTTGGGGCATTGCCTGTCAGCTCGCACAAGCAGGAGCGGAATTAGCGTTGACTTATCAAGGAAATGCTTTTGGAAAACGTGTTCATCCCCTAGCAGATAAACTTGGCTGCAAATTAGTGCTAGAGTGTGACGTTGAAAAAAGTGAAAATATTGATTACGTCTTTGAGCAACTTGAAAAAGAATGGAAAACAATTGATTTTATTGTCCATGCCATTGGTTTTTCAGATAAAACTCAGCTAAAAGGGCGTTACGTTGATGTTACAACACGTGAAAACTTTCAACGCACGATGGTTATTTCAGCTTATTCCTTTACTGAAATTGCCCAGCGCGCGGGTAAGCTTATGCCCAATGGAGGAACACTTTTAACTCTTACCTATGGTGCTTCACAGCAAGTTGTGCCTAATTATAACATCATGGGTGTTGCTAAAGCAGCTTTAGAAGCTATGGTACGTTATTTAGCAGCGGACTTTGGTCCTCAAAATATTCGTGTCAATGCGATTTCCGCTGGTCCTGTTAGAACTTTAGCAGGTAATGGTATTGCAGCTGCACGGGCAATATTTTCACATCAACGCCGTAATGCCCCATTACGGCGTACCGTAGATATTCATGAAATTGGAAAATCTGCTCTTTATCTACTCTCTGACTTATCATCAGGTGTTACAGGTGAAATCCATTATGTTGATTCAGGCTATAACATCATGTCTATGCCAATACTTGAAGAACTGAAAAAAAGTGACGATTCCCAAGAAGAATAAAATTTATTTCATTGCACTAAAAAAGAAAATCAATCATGTACATAGTGCTTTAATCGGGTATTGAGTACTTTCTCAGCTATATAATAGTGTATTGACTTATAATAATATGACGTAAGGAATATGTGCAAATGTTTGTAAGAATAAGTCAATACAAAACCAGATGTACGATGCCTTGTTTCGCAAAATATTTTATAAAAGCCGGAATATTTCTTCAATCCATGGTTGATAAAGTGTGTATTTTATGACGTTATTTACCTTACTAAAGCATACGCTTTTGCCATTGCTTATAAATCAATATCCAACCCTCATGCCACCGCAGTTTGAAACAGAGATTAGAGAATTATTAAAACCCTTAGTTTCAGCTTTTGTGTAGCAAATTGAAAAAAATATTCCTACCGTTTGATTTATTCTTGAAACGCAAATACAATCTAATTTAGGATGAATATGAAGGCGTAAAGAAATCAATCATTAATCTTACTATTATTCTTTAATGAGGCTTTACGATTTTAAAAGCATCTATATCAATGTTTTTTTAATAATGGAGGTTACGCTTTACCTCACACCTTTATTTTTCTCATTCTTTAATGAAAGCATTTCTTCTAATGTATCAGTTAAAATAGAACGCCTAAAAATACTATAGCTGTTGCTCTTTCATGCATTTTTTTTAAAGATATCTCTCAATGCACGCCATTCCATTTCACAATGGTACCTGTAAAACATATAAAAATCCCTGTGAAGTACATAAAATCCTTTTTTCACCACCATTTTAATGTTTATACAGATGACAAACTGACACTGTCATTTTACTTGCCATGTTCTAATGTTGAAACAACCCTTGACACTTGAGATGATTCATTAGAAGTATTTTTAATAATTTTTATCCACATACTAACCCACTTGTGATAAGCAAACACATATTTTTAATTAACTCAATACAAAAATAAAATGAATTATTCATATAAATCAATTTTTTATCTTTATAATCACATTATTTTTCAGCTTAAATGACAGCCACAAACAAGTACAATAATATTTTTTTCAATCTTAGACTTTCAAAGTTATAATTCCAAAAATCATTTCTTGCATATAAAAAACAAAATTGACATGTGAGAGAATAAAAGGCTTAAATATCTCTACTGAACAGCTTCAAGTGCCAAGAGCTGTCTCAACATTGGGAGGTGTAATGATGCTCGTCTTCCTCCTTCATAAACGTAAAGATGGGGATGCGCACAATAGCTTTATCGTTACACTATTCACGGTCACCGTCGCAAATTGGACTTGGGAATTTTAAGAGAGGTCTCTTTAAAACAAGCACGTGAGTATGCAACAGCAATCGTGTTTTTTTGGCGTTCTATTTTACCTGATACATCAGAGAAATGCTTTCATTAGAAAATGAGAAAATAAAGGTGTGAGATAATCTCCATTATTTAAAAGATATTGCTTTAAGATAGCATAAAACTGAATTTAAAAATGATTGTAGAAATGGGAACTGATTTTCAGCTTTAAAATTTCATCTTCTTCCCAAATTAGATTGTCTTCTTGTTTTAAAAAATTACAAAAACAGAGATTCACAATATCCCTTCCCCAATATTCTTAGCTTATACGTTACATAAATAAGATGCTTCTACCTAATGAGTCTTGTATTATTCTGTTTGCAAATATCATTGTGAGATGAATTTAAGAGACAATAAAAGTATCTTGTTCATTACATTACATAAACATGTGTAAGTGGAAACGATAATTTATCTTAAAAGAGATAGCTCTTAGACAAAAGCAAAAACTTTTATATTTCAGCCATGTTTCATAAAGAATCGAATGATATGAATCTATAATTTGCTGGAATATGACTGCCTTATACAACCATTAATACAATCTATTTTATATGTCTATCATAGCATGTTTCTATTTTTTACGATTGGAATTATTAATAAACAGGATATCATTGTATTTCGTCCTTGAGGGCGCGGCCTAGTAATGTGTTTGCCGCTTCAGTTATGTTTTTACCACAATAGAGAATTTGATAAATTTGTTCTACAATGGGCATTTCTACCCCAATACGCTGCGCCAACGTATGTACTTCCTTGGTATTTAAGTATCCTTCCACAACCTGACCAATTTGTTTTTCTGCTTCTTTTATATCTATTCCTTTACCAAGAAGTATTCCAAAACGGCGATTACGCGACTGATTATCAGTACATGTCAAAACCAGATCACCTAAGCCTGTCATTCCCATAAATGTGGCAAGCTCAGCACCCATAGCCCCCCCTAAACGACTGATTTCAGCTAGTCCTCGTGTGATAAGAGCTATTCGTGCATTTGCCCCAAAACCTATGCCATCTGATATTCCTGCACCAATAGCAATAACATTTTTGACTGCCCCCCCTAATTGAACACCAATCATATCTGAACTTTTATAAACTCTAAAACTTTTGTCACAATGAAAAAGTTGCTGCAATTCTTTACCAAACTCAACATCAGAAGCTGCTATCGTCATTGCAGTAGGCCAACCAATAGCTAGTTCTTGAGCAAAAGTTGGTCCAGAAAAAACAGCTAAAGGAATTTTTTCACCTAAAATCTCACGAGCAACCTCTTGTAAGAAACGTCCAGTCCCATGTTCTAAACCTTTTGTAGCCCAAATAACGCGTGAATGCTGATCTAAATAAGGCTGAATATTATACAAGACTTGATGAAATACATGGCTTGGAACAGCGATTAATATATTGTGACTTGCCGTTATTGCAGTTTCAAGGGAAGCTTCAAGTAATAAATTTTCAGGAAATCGAACATCGGGTAAATATACTTGATTACAACGTTGTTCCTGTAATTCTTTGATATGTTGAGGACTATATCCCCAAAGTAAAACATTATGACCATTACGGGCAAGAGCTATCGCTAATGCAGTACCAAAAGAACCAGCACCTATAACTGTCATTGCAACGGTTTTCATTAAATTTTCTGATTATTCTCTAAATTTTTGATTTCAATTGCATATTATTATTATTACAAATAATTTTAATGCTATCTTTAATATAAATTCTTTAAATCTAAAAATATTACTGCTTCATAGCTTTTTTATCTCACACAATATAAAAACTTATTGCGCACATTCTCTTTCTTTGTAGTAAAATTTTACAAACATCACTTTTTGTATATTCTACAGATAGCTATTTGTCTCAAAAATTAAAGATTGACTAAATACCCCACAGACTTTCTCTTTTAAATTAAAAGTATATTCAAAATAATAATACTCATTCCACTGATATCTTGTACTTATCTCCTGCTTTATATCCTACGAATTTCTTCTACGGAGCTGATACATGCCGCATCAGCTCCGTAGATATTTCTAACAACTACTCCACAGGAAACTGCTGCGTATTTTGATCTTGCCCCATGGGCATTTCTGAACCAGGTGCTTGATTTACAGGAGTTTGCGTACCTAGACCCTGCCCCATGGGCATTTCTGAACCAGGTGCTTGATCTACAGGAGTTTGCGTACTTAGACCCTGCCCCGTGGGCATTTCTGAACCAGGTGCTTGATC